>NZ_JAOWDO010000071.1:0-267633 GCF_030336535.1 Citrobacter sp. Ce006 | reverse complement strand
AAATAACCAGACTGACATACGCCAGTCTGGCTGAACTTGCCCGGCAGAATCAGCTTAGAAGTTCCATTTCACACCGACCATCGCAGCGCTGTCGTTATAGCCTTTGTCGCCAGCCTGGACCCCGATGTTGCCCCACAGATTAAGACGCGGACTCACCTGTCCTTCCACACCCACTTTTACTTCGGCGATATTTTTCGCCCCGTCCTGACGAACATTCACGCCGTCCATGGTCGTACTGAAATCTCGTGAATTGTGCAGCCAGTTCAGTTCGGCAAACGGCTGGAATTCACGCTCTTTACCGTTATCCATCTGATGATGGCTCTTAATCCAGGTTTTCAGGCCCAGCCGGGTCTGTACATTGCCGTTACCGTTGCTGGTGATACGGGTGCCGTTGCTTTCCTGATGATCGTCCGCCTTCACGCCCATCCAGACCGCCTGCGCCTGAGGCTGGATGTACCATTCATTCAGCGTGCCATGACTGCCGGCAAATTCGCCCATTTTCTGGGCATATCCCATTTCCAGCGAGGCGGTCACCCCTTTCGATTTATATGACTCGCCCTGCAGATCATCGCCTTTAACATTGTTATCAAACCAGCTGTACTGAGCCCAGCTGTCCAGCCAGGCGCCGTTATGCGACGCATCATTGGCATACCATGTGGCATACACGCCGGTACTGTAGCCATTGACTGAACCCCGGGAACGATAACCCGTGCGTGATGACCGGGTGTTACTGTGGTCGTTCCCGTAACCCGCCATCACGCCCAGGTGCCAGCGGTCAAGTCCGTTCTGGCTCCATTGCGCAATGTCGCCTCCCAGCTGCAATACATAACGGTTGCTCTGGGTTTTCAGCTGGCCGCTGCCGTCACGCCAGTTGTTGTGCCCGCCAACGTGGCGCATCCACATACTGGTGACTTTCTGCTCGCCGGTCAGGGCATCGATATACTGCGTTTCGCCCAGGCGATCGTACAAACGGGTGACGAACATGTTGTTGGCTGCCGCCAGGTTAGCCGTGTAGCTGCCGCCTTCCGGACGCAGATCTTTATCGGGATCCGGATCCGGATTTGGTTCGGGATCCGGATTGGTTTTGCCGCTGGTCAGATACCAGTTGCCACTGTTTTCATCCTGACCGCGCCCAAGGCTGTAGTCATATGCCCCTGCCACAATACGGCCAGCCTGGGTGAACTCACCGTCCGATGCGCCATCAACATGAATAACTTCGATCCCATCAATCGTGGCGGCCCCTTTCCCACCGGCGTTGGTGACGCTGACGGAGGTGGTGCCACTGGTATCGCCTTTCACCACCAGCTTATCCGTAACGGAATTGTCATCCCCCAGCGCGGTGTTCAGGGAAAGATGGCCATCATTACCCGTGTAATTGCCATTGACCACCAGCTGGTTACCGGCCTGCTGACCATTCACACCGGTTGCGAGGGTACCGCTGTTAACCAGGTCGCCCCCCACCGTGAACAGGAGGTTGTCGCCGGTCCCGGTTCCCACCAGCAGCACACCGGCGTTATTCACATGACCTGCAACGCCCCCCGTGCCCGAGAGCATCCCCGCAGCCGCAATGTTGACTTCGCTACTGGCCAGCGTGACCGGAGATGTGCCGTCCCCCAGTACCAGGCCGCCCTGCTCAATCTCCGTTTTGCCCGTCCAGGCGGCGTTATTGCCGACGGTAATGGAGCCGGCTCCCAGCTTGGTCACATCGCCGCTACCATAAACATCGTTATCAAGCTGCCAGTCGGTATTACTGTTCAGCACCAGTGAACCACTGTTGCTCACCTCTGCGCTGCCCAGATTTTCTGCTGTGAACGCGGTGAGCCGGGAATCCGCATCCACAGCAAATTGCCCCGTAAAGGCGCTGTTGTTGCCCACCAGCGCGACATCGCTTTCGCTGAGTTCAACCCGTCCGGCATCGCTGATGCTGTTGTAAAGCGCGCCTACGGCCTTGCTCATCGTCAGCGTCCCCGCCGCCACAATATCGCCGGTGCCGAGACCCAGCGTCGTGTTCATCAGCACGCGCGCGCCTTCTGCAATGGTCGTTTTTGCCGTCAGCGTGCTGTTTTCACCGGTGATGGTCAGCGTGTCGCCATTGATGTTTAACGCGCCACTTCCGGTCAATATTCCATCGGCTGTGCCGCCCTGCGCCAGGGTCAGGCTACCGCCATTGATGTCCAGCAGTGAGTCAGCCGCCGCCGTCAGCTTACCGACAGTCTGGCTATAACCGTTCATGTCAAAACCGGTATCAGCGGCCAGGCGCAGTTCGCTGGTCTGTCCCAGAACATTATCGTTTTTCATCAGCAGGTTGCCGCTGCGTACATCGGTGATACCGGTGTAATCGTTATCCATATTCGACAGCGATACCGTCTGCCCTCTGGCGCTGTCAAACGCCAGATCGCCAGTGCCTGTCACGCGGGCGCTGAGATCTGCGGCGTTACCGGCTTTACCGTTCGCATCCAGGACCAGTGCATTGTCTCCGGAGGCCAGCAGTTCGACCTGCGTCAGACCATAGCTAATATACAGTCCATCATCGTTTTCCCCTCCGGTGAGGCGATAATCATACGTTCCGTTCGCAACAATCTCTCCATTTTGGCTGATGCCGGCTTCAACCCCATCGCTGATGATATTGCCATTGCTATCAGTCAGCGTCAGATTACCCGCACCGCCGGAGACGGCAGTATCTGATATCGCCAGTTGGATCAGCGACTGCGCATCGTCCTGTTCAAGAAGTGACAGCGTGGTATCAGCCAGCGGACGATCGTTGGTAATCGTGCCGGTATCAACCTGCACGGTTCCGCGTCCGGAGAGATCCATCGCGCCAGCATGAATTGTTCCTGCGGCACTGCTCTGCCCCGGCGTCACACCGTCAAAGCTGACGGTGCCGCCGTTAAACGCCAGACCGCCGATATTCTGCTCACCGGAGCCTACGTGGGTGACGCTCCCCTCGCCGATATTTAATGTTGCCTGGCTCAGCGCCTGGGTATTTAATCCGGCCAGCTCAAAGGTGCTGTTCATCAGCGTCAGCGTCCCCTTGAATCCATCAGCCGCATTGTTGCTGGTAAAATCAAACGCATTACCGCTGGCATCAACGGCGACCGTTCCCGTTCCCGCCAGATGGCTGTTAAAGGCCAGCGCAGCGTCAGAATTCAGCGTCAAGGTGCTGGTCGCATCAATATTGTAACCCGTACCGATCGCATCGTTTTGGCTATCACCCAACGCATAATCAACATTATTAACGGTAAATACTGAACCCGCGGTGAGATCGATATGCTCCATGCCGGTAATAGCATCGGCGCGATTGAGGATGTACTGTGCATTATTCAGCTGAAGTGTATCCTCCCCGTCACCACCATTGAGGCTGGTAAACAGCGAGGTTTCTGTCTCTTTGACATCTTTCAGGACGTACAGATCGTTACCACTGCCCGTCTGGATGTCGGTTGCGGTACTGCCAGACTCCAGCGTAACGGTGTTATCACCGCTCATCAGGTTAACCTGACCAACAATGCTGGCGCCCGCCGCGTTAGTAAACGCGATGCCTACCCCCGAGAGCATTTCTACCGCTTTTTGCGACGCATCCAGCGCTTTAATAACGCCTTTATTGATAAACGTTTCCAGGGAACCGTTATCAACATTCACCACCGCGTGGCTGGTCGATTTCGACGTCAGCTCACCAGCCTGTTCAACATTTTTGGTCGTGCCACCAACAATCAACGCTTCACCACCGTTAGCGTCGAGCACGTTAACGCTGACGCCCGTTTTCAGGTCAGTTGACGCATTGGTGACGATCCCTTTCCCCGCAGCCTGCTCAACATTGATAACCAGTCCGCGCGAGTCAGACATATCCAGCGTTTGATTCGTTTCGCTGCCGTCGATATTTTCAAACAGGATCCCCGTACCGCTCCCCATCACGTTAATCGTTCCGGAGTTGGTCTGCGCCAGGGATGCCCCGGTATGAATACCGATACCATTCCCCACGCTGATGGTTGTATCTTTTAGCTGAATACCCGCGATGTTGGCGACGTTTTCAATGGCGCTGCCTTTACCCGTGCTGTCCATGGTGATAGTGGCTCCATCGACCAGCAGACCTTGCGCGCCAGCGGCCAGCAAGATACCGTGCGCGTCTCCTGATGCTTTGGTTTCTCCCGAACCCGTCAGACTTAATGACGCATCATTGCCGACGAGATAGGCTGCGGTGCCATCCGTCGCGCTAACCGTCGCATTGTTGTTCACAACGGAATCAGCGCCTTCAATGCTGACCGCCACGCCATTAACCTTGATGTCGCCGTCGTTATTCAACGTACCGCCGGAAACCAGCACGCCTGTGCTGCCCGCCTGATCAAAGTCGATTTTACCTTTATGGTTGAGCGTACCGCCGTTACGAGCGATGTAGCCGAAAGCGCCATCCGCCGTATTGCTGGTATTCAGCGTGGCATAACTGGTCAGGGTTGAGTCGCCTTTCTGGCTCTCATCAACATTCCCGGACAAGTCATAATAATTACCATCAACAATCCCGGCTGTGGTGTCTTTACCGGAAAGTTTCACGATCACCGCGTCTTTGGTGATAACCCCATCCGCTCCGCCTTCAACCCTAATCCCGGTCGCACCGTCCCCGGTAATACTCAGCGATTGCGAGCCGGAATCAAAATGGCTCCCCGCCCCGGTCACCTGCAGAATTGTGCTGTTTGTGCCTGATGCCATCATTGTCGTACCAGACGACCCGCTGCCATCAAAAGTCGCGCCACCCTCTATGCGATATAACGTTGAGCCTTCAGTCGAGACGTCCTGCGTATTAGTAGAAGAAGCGTTAACTTTTGAACCTGCACCATAAACAAAATAGCCAATTTGGTTCTTGCCGCTGGTAAATGAGACATTGCCCGTATTGGTAATATCGATAACACCGCCGTCACGAACGTGCAGACCAATGGCGTTATCTGCGGCAAGGTTCACGCTCCCACTCATCGTAAGCTGAGACCCGGCCCCTTCGACCCAGGCGCCAATATTTTTTAACGAATTGTCCGTTGTGCTGCCATTGGTGATATTTATCGTGCCCGAATGCAGCGCCTGACTCCCTCCCTGCAGCTCAATGCCGCTGGCACTGTACCCATTGAGGTTAATCGTGCCGCTGTTCACCAGCCCTTTTGCACCGTTAATTCCCATCAAGCCAATATTTTGCGCAGAGCCGGTGCCATTGATATCAATGACGCCGTCCTGGGTAACGTTGATTGCGCCAGGAGACGTACTACCGTTGGCCTGAATGGCAACAGCATTCTCGACTTTTTCGCCAATCGTGATGTTACCGGTGTTAGTGATGGTCCCACTCTTCACATACATACCAATGGCCGGAAGAGTGACCTGAACCTCGCTGGTCGCCTCATCTTTTACCGCTTGCGCAGTACGTCCGATGTAAATCGTGCCGTTATTGGTAGCAACAGCATTACGCTGCACAAATACGCCGTAGGTATAGACGCTATCGGAAGATTTCGCAGGCTCGCCTCCGGTGGCAATATTCATTACCCCGTTATTAATAAAGGTTGCCGTGTCATTCATCAGCACGCCATAGGCGTTATAGATATCCTGGTGCGAGGCGAGGTTGATAACGCCGTCGCTCTGTACCTTCGTCGTTCCGGTCGCGAGAATCCCGGTATGAGCGCCAACCCACGCATTTTTCACATCGCGACTGGTACCCGCGTCAATAATCCCGTTGTTATTTACGATGCTATCACGCGCGGAAACGACATAATCACCACCGGATGCACCGGCTGCCGCCCCCAGCGTACCGTTGTTATTGAGCGTGGCTCCGTCGGTTAGCGTCACCACGGAAGTATCGCTGAACACCGCCTGAATATTGGCATCAGCAGAAATATTGACGACAGAGCGCGCCCCGGACGCTTTAATAAAGCTGTTCACATCACGATTTGCAGCCTGCAACACCGCATCGCCGTCCGGGATATTGGTGTCAAAGTGAATGTTTTTCTGTTCTGTAGTGTAGGCTTTATGCAGCTCAGCCTCGTAGTCCGCGGGCGAAAGTTGGCCAGCCTCTACGGCTTTCACCAGAGCATCATTGTAGTTTTTTAAATCATCCAGATTATTGACCGTATACTCGCCAAGCGAGCTGGAGAAGGTGCCGTTGTAGGTTGCAGTATCAAAGTTATAATCTTTACCGGCATTGTTCGCGACATTGCCAACGCTACCGCTTTGCACGATAGTTTTGGCATTGTAATTCAGTACCGCGTCTTTAGTATCGCTGGCGCTGCTCTCAACGTTATAAACTCCAGAGACCTTCGTGACAGCATTGAAGATATTTGCCGGGTTTGATGCCCAGTCGCTTCCCGTTGAACCGACATTCACATCCAGCGTACCGCCTGATGTCACCGTCGCCAGCTTCATGTTCACATACTGCCCATCACCGACGCCGACCCCCAGATAAGTCGTCAGATCGCCAACGTTATTTGCTGCAAAATTATTGCTGTCATACACCTGGAGTGTACGCGAAGCCCCGGTGATGGGGTCAACATATTGAATGCTGTGGGTTCGGCCACCTAAAGTCGTCTGCGTCAGGTTTATATTTTCACTCCCTGACGAAATATACCCATTATCCATTGCCTGTTGAATCGTCATCGTTTTAAAGCCCGATGCACCTGAGGCAATGCTGCCATATCCTTTGGTACCGGTGATAATATTCATAATTTCACCGTCACCGACAACAAGTTGCCCTGCGCCATTAGCGTTAGTCGATGGTAAGTAATCTGGCAAGACGTAGTCGGCGGCAAAAGCATATATGGAATGCGTAGCCAGTACGGCACCGATTATGCTTAGCGCTATTTTTGAAATATTGAATTTATGCGTTTTAGATTCAATACTACCTGAGCTATTGGTTTCTATAGAAGCGCTGCAACGCTTTGCCAGTTCAGAAACAACAACAGCGCACGAGTGCGAAACACTCCATACCACTTTAAAGATCTTGTTCATCATTACCATTCCGAATAATTCCACGATTACCCTTCCTGGTAAAATTCGTGGTCACATAGCATTATGGGATGCTCATAATTACCCAGCGGTCAGGTACCTCTTCTCTGGAGATTTTCCCGCTGAAACATTGAGCAACTTGTACGTGACGAATGATATGGCCGCACCAACCAACAATCTATTTATACTGATAAATTCGCAATTTATAGATGATTTATCCATAATTCAATTTGATTATAGGTTTAACTTTTGATAGAGCTGAAAAAACGAACAGATGAGTGTTAATGAATTGCATAAACAATGTAATGTGACAAATCCATCTCTGATACAACTAACAAACATTTCAAATTAAGTAAAACGCATATTAATTTATTTCGCGCCCCGTAAAAAAATTACTTATCAGCACAGTTCTGAAATAACAAACAACTTATAAGAGCAATCTCATTGTAAGATTCATTCGATATAAACGTAACTCATTTGAGTTAGTTAAATTGTGGCTGCAAGAAAGAGGGTTACAGTCAATCAAAAAACACAACTTCGCAATAAGCAAGTTCCGGGACATCTGTACCGTCAGGAATTGACCGTAATAAGTTAAAAATATCAACCCGTTTCTAATTATTGTTTAAGACTCTTGATACCATACTATTTTTCGATTATTTTACTTAAGTAATTTATCGTTTTCTCATTATAAAAATTGCCATCTACTAAGCTACCGACAATTTGTAAATCAACTAGCGACCCAGAATTACGGAGTTATCAAACCGGTGAATGAATATAGTGGTCTATCTGAAAATAGTAGCTCTCTTATAATTTCATCAAAATGAAGCAGGTATTTATACTTAAAATGAGTAATTTCATGGTTTTTTATGCCGGGAGTGTCCTTTACGATGCTAAAATGAAACGCCCCGCCTCCTGCATCGGACTTGTAACATCCCGCGCTCCTGTAGTGAAGAAGAAATACCACTATGGTTTATAATTAAGTAATACTCTGTTAATGATGAAAAAATGAAATATCTAATTAACAATGAAGTTACATTCAGAACTGATGATGGCGTTTTGGCCAGTCTGAATCCGTCGGATAACGCCCTTACCCTGTCTATTACAGCAAACAGGATCTTCACCTATCTCCTCGAGCAGGAAGGAAAAGTGGTCTCGAGAGAAGAGATGTTTACCAATGTCTGGGACAAAAATGGTCTGCAGGCCTCAAATAATTCGTTAAGCCAATATATTTCTTTGATTCGTAAAGGATTACAGGAACTCGGTTGTGAACATGAGATTATTCAAACCGTGCCGCGGGTCGGCTTTTTCATCGCTGAAGGGCTGGTAGCCACCATTGAAGAACCGCCTTCAGTTACTGTGACTTCCCTTGCACCGCCGAAAGCCACGCCTTCCCTGTCTAAACGCGTAAAAATGATGTTGTTAGCTGCTGGGGGCATCTCCTTAATCATGCTTCTTTACCCAGTCAACACATTGTTTAACAGCGCTAAAACCAATCTTCCCGATGTACACCTGTATAAACTTGGCAATATCGACCTCTGTCCGGTCTATACCGTTTTTGAAAGCTCGCGAGAAGTAGCGACCGCAAAGCTTGAAAAAGCACAAAAAATGGCTGATTTACACCTGAAGTGTCTGGCTGGCGCATTGTTTATTTTCCAGCCTGACGATCTGTACGTCTACGGCGAAAAAGGTCGTGTATTTTTATCCCGCTGCACTTTCAATAATGTAGAAAAAACAAAGTTTGCTGGATGCAAGGACCTTTATATCCATGAATACTAAATATAAAACTAAGATATTACTTGCAGGAGCCGCCGTTCTGGTCGCCGTCAGCGCCTTGTTGAGCGCGAATGGAATTGCGCTCATTACAGTTAATCAGGGGATAAGCGTGCATTGCGTTTCAACACTCTCACTCCCCGAACTACCCGGGGGCGGGAAATACGACGGTAGCCTGATGCTCCAGTTGCAAAAAGATAACACCGGCGTCCTTGATTTTTCTGGAATTATTACCACGACGCCACCAGCAGACAATCGTCCAGGACATCGGCTTATCCTGCAACGCTCCGTCAGTTTTAATTACCGCATAGGAGACAAAGGCGTTGTGTTTTTGGAAGACATGAAAATGAGTAAACACAGTCTGGATAATGTGTCGGATGAGATGTTTACCCATAATATCTACGATCCGTTCACGCCCGGAAAACGTGCGCAAATGTATAAAATGAATAATGCCTATCTGTTAGGCAATACCTTTTCGCCCACAAACGTCTGCGTCAGTAAATTGTAGGAGTGAGCTGCCATCCAGCATCGACTTCCCCTCTTACCCTGTTCCTACTGCTGAACCAGAGCAGCGCCACGACAACGCTCTGGCCCTGACTCCACGTGTGGCGATTCACTGTCGCCACACGCTTTCATCCTATCTCTCAACCGGATAATCGCTGTTAATCCACGCGTGATCGTCTTCCCAGGTAAACATCCATTTGCGTACCGGACCCGCCATCACATTAAGGTAGTAGCTGTCATATCCCGCCAGGGTTGCCACCGGGTGGTACCCTTTTGGCACCATCACCACGTCGCGGTTGTAGACCGCCATACACTCATCGAGCGACCTGTCGTCGGTGTATACCCGCTGCATACAAAATCCCTGCGGCGGGTTGAGCCGATGGTAGTAGGTCTCTTCCAGATACGTTTCGTGAGGAGGATTATCGGCGTCATGCTTATGGCTTGGGTAAGAACTGGTGCAGCCTTCATTGGTCCACACCTCCACCACCAACAAGCTATCAGCAGGTTTATCTTCCGGTAAGATGTTATGCACGTAACGCTGGTTATGGCCTTTGCCGCGCGCTTCACCATCGATATCCTTAGGTGCAATCAGCCGCGTCGGGTAGGTTCCTTTTCCTGGTGCAGCGCAAACTGCCAGCTCCAGTCTGGTCACCGCCTGGACCTGTATTGCCTCGCCAGAAGTGACATACACCGCCCACGGTTTGATGCGTTCAAACGGGCTCATCCGCTCGCCGATATCCGTAAAGGTTGCGCCCGGCGTGGTGATGGTCGCGCGTCCAGCGACCAGTACCAGACAGCGTTCTTCGCTGACAGCGGGCAACGTCAACTGCTGCCCTTCCTCCAGTTCATACGCTCTAAAGCCGACATATCCCCAGCCAGCGCCTTCAGGCGTCACCGACTGCGTACACCCTTGCGCGTCCGGCTGCTGCCAGCGTGATAATAAACGTGACATGTCACCTCCTCAGATAAGCCCGGCATCACGCGCCAGACGGCTAAGGTTGTTATAACCCAGACGCGCATACGTCAGCGGGTGCGCGATTGCCGGATCCTGCTCCGCCTCCACGACTAACCAACCCTGATACCGATTCTCCTTCAGCAAGGCCATGATCGGCGGATAGTCAACGCAGCCGTCGCCCGGCACGGTGAAAACCCCGCTCAATACCGCATCAAGGAAGCTGGTTTTGCGATTTTTGACATCCGCCAGCACGTCGGCGCGCACGTCTTTGCAGTGAACATGGTTGATACGCGATGCCCAGCGCCGCGCCACCGCCAGCGGATCGGCCCCGGCGAAGGTCAAATGTCCGGTGTCGAGCAGTAACCCAACTTCATCACCGGTATGCGTCATCAGATTATCCACATCCTCAGCAGACTCAATCACCGTGCCCATATGATGGTGATAAGCAATCTGGACTCCCTGCTGCTGCGTGTAGCGGGCAAATTCGGTGAGCTTCTCGCCATACTCTTGCCAGCGGGCCTGCGGAAAACGCGGACGCAGATGCACCGGCGTCTGCTGCTCGCCGTGAATGCAGCCACTGACTTCGGCAAATACCAGCACCTTCGCGCCCAGTTCGCGCAGTAACGTCAGGTGCGATTGCACGGCGGCAATCTCCTCCTCCACGCTGCGTTCCAGCAGACGTCCGGAGTACCAGCCGGAAACCAGTTGCAGGTCGTGGCGCTGCAAAATGGGGCCGAGCAGTCGCGCCTCACGCGGGAATTTGTTGCCCAGTTCGAAGCCAGCAAATCCAGCCTCTTTGCCCTCGCTCAGACACGTATCAAGCGACGTCTCAGCGCCCAGTGAAGGAAGATCGTCATTCGTCCATGTCAGTGGATTAATACCTAATTGTACCGTCATCATCTTCTCCTGAATTATGCTTGTCCGCGCTCGCGCCACCAGGCGATAAGCTGCAGGTAGTTATCTTTAATGCGCGCCACCAGCTGCGCATCGTCAATATCGTGTTTCAACCACGCGCGGGAAGCGTCGCCGAACAGCGTGCGTCCCACAGCAAACCCTTTCACCACCCCGTGGCCCGCAGCCGCTTTGAAATCAGCACGCAGTTGCTCAGCCGGAGCATCCAGCCCGAGGATCACCACGCCACGGCAGTGCGGATCGCGTCGCGCGATAATTTCACTCAGCGAGCTCCAGCCAGCGGAAGTGAGCGGCGGGAGTTTCCACCAGTCCGGGTAAACACCTAAGTTGTAGAAGCGGGAAATGGCGCGCAAATACAGTTCATCACTGCGCGGCATACTGGCGGGCAAAATCACCTCCAACAGCAGCTCATGCCCGGACTGGCAACAGGCGCGGTACACTTCGGTAATTTTCTGTTCTTGTTCCAGACGCAGCGCGTGGGCATCTTCCGGATGGAAAAAGACCAGACACTTCACCACATGCTCCTGCGGCCAACTGATGAGCTGCGAACCTATATTGCCGTGCTCCATCTCCAACGGGCGCGATCCCGGCAGTTCGATAGGGCGACCGATCCACCATCCCTCTCCGGTTATCGAATTCAGCGCATCCTGACCAAACGTACCATCGCACAGCAGCCCGGCCTTGCCCTCCAGCCCGGCGCTGTTGGCCGCTTCACGGCTGGCCTGCAAAATAAGCTGTTTCAATGCCGGAATACGTTTCAGGGATGCGCCGCACTGCAGCGCCATCTCTTCAAGCTGACTGCGGTGATCGAAGGCCATCACGCACAGTTCCGGCCATGCGCGGCGACGGGTCGTCACGCGATGCAAATGGTTGAGATGCGGATCGAGATCCGGACGTGGAACCTCTGCAGCGCGAGAAAGATAATCATCAAGCTCAACTTTGCTCGGCATCGCCGGCGCACAGCCGTGACGCGACACCACCAGCGCACCGCAGGCATTGGCATAGCGGCATGCCTGCTCCCATCCCTCATCGTTGAGATAGCCGCGCAGCAGACCGGACATAAACGCATCCCCCGCCCCCAGCACGTTCAGCACCTCCACGCGCACGCCTGTCACCGTCAGGCCATCGTCCAGCCGGGGCGGGATGGCGTCGGTATACACCGAGCAGCCGAGCGCACCGCGCTTGCAGACCAGCGTCGCGTGACTCACGCCGCGAACCTGCGCCAGCGCCTGCAACGTATCGGTACTGCCGCCCGCGATATGAAACTCCTCTTCAGTGCCGACAATCACATCAAAAAGATGCAACACCTCCTGTAACTGGCGAGTGACCTGATCGGCGGCGATAAAACGTGTTTCGCCGTCGCCTAAGGAAGTAAGTCCCCACAGCACCGGGCGATAGTCGATATCCAGCGCCGTACGCACGCCGTGACGCCGGGCGTAAGCGAGCGCCGTCAACACCGCCTCGCGGGTTTGTGGATGAGAGAGATGCGTCCCGGTGATGGCAAGACAACGAGCAGAAGCGATGTACTGTTCATCAACATCGCTGGCGGTAATCGCCATATCCGCGCAGTTATCACGGTAAAAAATCAGTGGGAAGGTGTCCCGGTCTTTAATGCCGAGTAGCACCAGCGCCGTCAGGCGGTCTTTATCAGTGATCAGATGGCTGGTATCGCAGCCTACCTGGCTTAATTCTTCACGCAGGAAACGCCCCATATGTTCGTCGCCAACCCGTGCCAGCATTGAGGAGCGCAATCCCTGGCGTGCCGTGCCGTAAGCCACATTGCCGGACGAGCCGCCAAGATATTTGGCAAAGCTCGACACATCTTCCAGGCGCGCGCCAATTTGCTGACTGTAGAGGTCAACCGCCACGCGGCCCATGCATATCACATCAAACTGCTTTTCCACGTTGATACCTCTTCAGACAATGTCGTTCACATTCAGCCAGCGGCCTTCCTGGTGCGAGAGTGCGATAGCGTCAAGCACGCGCGACACCTTCCAGCCCTCTTCAAAGTCCGGCCACATCGGCGCATCGGCGGCAATACCGTCCACCAGGTCGCGTACTTCCACGGTTTTCTGGTCGTTAAAACCGATACCATGCCCGGCCCCCATGCAAAATGCGCCGTAGTCCGGGTGTGCCGGGCCAACCAGCAAAGTACGAAATCCCTGGCGGTTGACCGGATCGTCATGCAGATAGAGCTTCAGCTCCGCCATACGCTCCTGGGTAAAACTGATAGTCCCTTTGGTCCCGGTAATCACATACGACAACCCCATCTTGCGGCCACAAGCCACGCGGGAGGTTTCAATCACCCCTTGCGCGCCGCCCGCGAAGCGCACCATCGCGTGAGCCTGATCTTCGTTTTCTACCGTCACCATTTGCGAGGAACCAACCTGCGCTGGACGCTGTGGCACCACAATCTTCAGGTCGCCGCAGACCTGCTGAATATCCCCCACCAGGTACTGCGCCATATTGACGATATGCGCCGCCAGATCGCCAAGCGCCCCAAGTCCGGCGGTCTCTTTAAAACAGTGCCAGTGGATCGGCGCAAGGGGATCGGCCATGTAGTCTTCGTTGTGGGTGCCGTAGAAATGGATCACCTCGCCAATCTCACCGCGCGCAATAATCTCTTTCGCCAGTTGCGCCGTTGGGTTCTTCATGTAGTTGAATCCCACCAGCGTTTTCACCCCCGCCCGTTTTGCGGCCTCAACCATTTCACGCGCATCGTGGGCGTTCAGCGCCAGCGGCTTTTCTGAGTACACATGCTTGCCATGGCGAATCGCTTCCAGCGCCATCTCTTTATGCAGATGGTTGGGTGAGCAGATATCAACGACATCAATTGCCGGGTCGGCCACCAGCGCACGCCAGTCTCCGGTTGAGCGATTGAAGCCAAACGCCTGCGCCCGCTCGGCCGCCAGCTCCGGCGAGACCTCCGCCACCATTTCACGCACCAATTTGCCGCGCAGGTTAAACACCGTCGGGGCCTGGGCATAGGCGATGGCATGCGCCTTGCCGATATACCCGGTGCCAATCAATCCAATACGAACCTCTTTCATCATGATCCTCACAGTGCGCCGCGACGGCTCTTGGCGTAGGTATCGAACGCCACCGCCAGAACGATAATTAAGCCGGTAATAATTTGTTGGTAGTAAGCCGAGACGTTCATCAGCACCAGACCGTTAATCAGGATGCCCATGATGATCGAGCCGATAATGGTGCCGCCGATACGCCCGTAGCCGCCCATCAGCGAGGTGCCGCCAATGACTACCGAAGCGATGACGCGCAGCTCGAACGAGATCCCGGCCACTGCTTCCGCACTGCCCAACCGCGCGCTGAGAATGAAGCCCGCCAGCCCAGCCAGACAGCCAATTAACACGTAGACGCTCACCAGCACGCGCTTCACGTTGACCCCTGCCAGACGCGCCGCCTCCGGGTTGCCGCCGATGGCGTACACGAAGCGCCCCCAGCGGGTTTTATGCTGCGCCAGATAACCGCCTACGGCCACCAACGCGAATATCCAGATTGGAATAGAGATACCGAGCAGTTCGCCTCGCCCCCACCAGCGGTAACCCGCGTCAAAACCGGCAATCGGCGCGCCGTCGTTAATCACCAGCGTCAGGCCGCGCCAGATAGTCATCCCACCGAGGGTGACGATAAACGGCGGCAGACGCAGGCGGGTCACACCGAGGCCATGCAGGAAACCAATCGCGGTCCCCATAGCCATACAGATCCCAAGGCCAATCAGCCAGCTCATGCCGCCCCAGGCATTCGGGTCAACGGTAGTGAAGTTGTCGCCCTTAATCACATACGCGGCGGTCATAGCACAGACCGCCAGGATGGAACCCACCGACAGATCGATCCCAGCGGTCAGAATGACAAACGTCATCCCCACAGCCATGATCCCGTAGATGGAGACTTCGGTCAGGATGTTGAAAATATTGCGTTCAGAAAGAAAGTTGCTGTTCTGCAACTGAAAGAAAATCAGCAGCAGGATCATGAAAATCAGTACCCCAAAGCGCTCAAAAAAGGCAATGGGATCAAGACGTCCGCCGCGTTTGGCAGGAACCTGCGTTTTAGAAATAATCTGCGTCATGAATCACTCCGTTATGCCGCATTCAGGGCGTTGTGGTTGATGGCCATCATCGTCATTAGCCGCTCTTCATTGGCGTCGTCACCGTGGATCTCGCCAGTCACCCGACCCTCACTCAGCGTGATGATCCGATCGGAAACCGCCATGACTTCCGGCAGATCGGAGGAGATCACGATCACCGCCACGCCCTTTTTCGCCATATCAAACAGCACCTGATGGACTTCTGATTTGGTGCCAACATCGATGCCGCGCGTCGGTTCATCCACGATCAACACCCGAGGATTAAGCGCCATGCAGCGCGCGAGGATCACTTTTTGCTGGTTCCCGCCGGAGAGTTTGCGTACCTCCTGCGCGCTGTTGACCATTTTGATCTGTAGCGCCTGGCGGTAAGATTCGATCAGGGCATCCTCTTTACGGGTGTTCACAAACCAGCGCCAGTGCAGCAGTGACGAGAGGCTGGAGAGCGACAGGTTGTCACGGATCGACAGCCCAAGCACCGCGCCCTCTTTTTTACGATCTTCAGGTACCAGCGCCAGCCCCTGATCCAGCGCAAACAGCGGATCGCGCGGCTGATAGGGCACGCCATCAAGTTCAAAGCTGCCGGAAGTAAAACCGTCGGCGCCAAACAGGCAGCGGGCCACTTCGGTACGCCCGGCGCCAACCAGCCCGGCGATGCCTAACACTTCTCCGGCATGAACATGGAAGCTAATGTCATGGAGTGCGATACCATGCGGATCCAGCGGTGGTTTTTCGCGGCTAAGCCCCTTCACCGCCAGACGCACAGGTTTATCTTCATGGTGAGTTTCGCTGGCTGGGCGGCGATTAAAGGCCACATCGCGCCCTACCATCAGGCGGATCAGCTGTTCTACGGTGGTCTGTGCAACCGCACCGCTTCCGGTAAAACGCCCATCCTGGAAAACGGTGAACTGGTCGCAGAGTTGAAACACTTCATGCAGGCGATGGGTCACATAGATAATGCTCACGCCACGCCCTTTAAGTTCCCGCACCACCCGGTGCAGACTTTCTACTTCGCTGTCGCTCAACGCGGCGGAAGGTTCGTCCATGATGATGAGCTTTGCGTTCAACGTCAGCGCCCGCGCAATTTCCACCATTTGCTGCTGCGCCACGCTCAGTCGGGCCACGGCCGTGGTTGGCGCAACATTCAGTTGCAGATAATCCAGAATTACCTGCGCTTCCTGATTCACCGCCTTTTCGTCAACAATCAGATTGCGTTTGCGCGGTTCACGCCCGAGAAACATATTCTCGGCGACGGTCATATTCGGCAGCAGATTAAATTCCTGATAAATAGTGATAATGCCCTTGTTCTGCCGCTCTACCGGAGAGTCCTCTACCGGCAACGTTTCGCCGTTAAACCAGATATCCCCGCGTGTTTGCGGCTGCGCACCCGCCAGCGCTTTCAGCAGAGTCGATTTTCCGGCGCCGTTCTCACCTAACAGCGCATGAATTTCGCCTGCTCCGACGGTCAGTTGCGCGCTGCTCAGCGCCCAGACGCCGGAAAAGCTTTTCGCCAGGTCAGTCACTTTCAGTAAGGGTTGCGACATCGGTCTGCTCCTCCTTTAGAGTGAGCCGCCACTTGCGCGGCGGCTGCGGACATATCAATTGCCAGCTTCGCCGATACGCTCGGCCTGCTGCAGGTTCTCTTTGGTGATAAGCGTTGGCGGATAGTCAGCCCCGGTTATCGCGGTCTTCTCCCGTACGTTATTCACCAACTGGGTCATGGCCGTTTTCACCGCAAATCCCGGACGCTGATCCGCCGTCACCGCCAGCCAGCCCTCGCGCACGCGCGCCAGCGCTTCCGGCACGGCATCGAAGCCCGTAACCAGAACCTCACCCGGTTTCAGCCCTTGTCCTTGCAATGCTTCAATCGCGCCCAGCGCCATATCGTCGTTAGCTGAGAGGATCACCTGCGGACGTTTCGGCAGAGAAGGCAGCACGCTTTCGACAATGCGCATCCCTTCAGAACGCATCCAGTTTCCGGTCTGATCGGCGACAATCTTGTACTTTTCACCGCCCGCCTTCAGGCTGTCGCGAATGCCTTTAGTACGTTCAATGTTGGAGGAGGAGCCCGGCTGGCCGGTCAGCAGAATGATGTCCGCCCCGTCAGGGAATTTGGTTTTGACAAAGTCGCCAATCGCCTGGCCGCCTTTGTAGTTGTTCGCGCCGAAGTGCGGCACTTTTTTCTGGCTGTCAACGGAGCGGTCGAGGGTAACAACGGGCAGTTTCGCATCCTGAATTTCATCTACCGCACTGGACACCGCGTTGACATCGTTCGGCGAAACGATAAAACCCTGTGCGCCACGGGTGATGGCGTTTTCCAGGTCAGCGACCTGTTTTGGCGAGCTACCTTGCCCGTCCAGGACCTGTAAATTCACGCCCATCTCTTTTGCGGCTTTCACCGCCGTACGCTGCATGTGAACTTCAAATGGCATCGCCAGGTTTGGCGTACTGAAAACAATTTGCTCGTTTTCAGCAATGGCTGCCCCGGATGTCATGGCGATGAGGACAGCTAAGATCAGTTTTTTCATTATTATGTCTCTCTGTGTAGGGTAGGTTGTGGTGACAATCAGAGGAGAACTTCACGTTGGCTATGCAGTGACTCCAGCGCTTTATCCGCCAGATACAGCGCACGCTCACCATCGTCCCCGCTGCAATCAGGGACTGCTTCGCCGCGCAGAACCGCAACAAAGTGTTCCCATTCCGCGGCATAGGCCGATTTATAACGCTGCAAGAAGAAGTGTTCAGGTAACGCGCTGGTGCAGCCTGTCTTCGCGTAGTGTTGCACCTGGTTTTCGAGAATATTGCCCGCGCACAGCAGCCCTTCAGAGCCGTGTAGCTCAAGGCGCTGGTCGTAGCCGTAGGAGGAGCGGCGGCTGTTGACGATGGTCGCCATCGCGCCGGAGGCATATTTCAGTACGATGAACGCGGTGTCGATATCGCCCGCCTCGCCAATCGCCGGATCGACCAGGTTACTGCCCTGGGCATACACAGAAACCGGCTCTTCGCCCATGATAAAGCGCGCCATATCAAAATCGTGGATGGTCATATCGCGAAACATACCGCCAGACACGCGCACATATTCCGCAGGCGGCGGCGACGGATCGCGGGAGATTATCAGCAGCGATTCCGGCTTACCGATACGCCCGGCCAGTGCATCCGTTTTCACACGGCGGAACTGTGGATCGAAGCGGCGGTTGAAGCCGATGAACAACGGTACGTCGTACTCTTTGACCACTTTCAGACAGTCGCGTACGCGGGCCAGATCCAGGTGGACCGGCTTTTCACAGAAGATGGCTTTGCCATGACGAGCGGCCAGTTCAATCAGATCCGCATGGGTATCGGTCGCGGAGGCGATCAGTACGGCATGAACATTAGGATCCGCCATCGCCTCATCCAGGCTTTGCAGACGAGCCTGGTACTGAGTGGCAAGACGGGTGGCAAATTCCTGATTCGGGTCGACGACGGACCAGAGGGTGGTGGCACTGTGACTGGCAATGTTAGCTGCATGTACCTGGCCAATTCGGCCAGCGCCCAGTAAAGCAATGTTAAACATAACGGCTCCCGGTGTTGGTGAATGCGATGAACTAACGACCCCTTAAATAAAACATTTATTTCATTTTTATAAATAGTGAAAATTATGTTTTTGAGTGCAAGTTAACACTTTTGAGATGAACGAGATAAAATTTGTTATCAATATCACAACATAAAGACGGGAAAGATGAAGGAATTAGCCCCCCTTCTGTTCAGGAAGGAGGCGAAGGATGAAGGGGCAGGAAAAATGAAATGAAAATTTCGTTGTTGCAGGTTGCCGGATGACGGCGCAAACGCCTTATCCGGCCTACAGGTTAGAAGTAGTTGTAGGCCGGATAAGCGCAGCGACATCCGGCATTACCCAGCGTCAGTACTGACGAGCGTTTTTCACCTGTTCAAACGTCTGCTCAGCGGCTTTGCGCACCGACGGTGAATCAGCCACCTGCGCATCACCGGTTCGCCACCAGGCGGCGTAATCGTGGGTCATGGTTTTCGGCAGGACTTTAATATCCAGCAGCGTCGGGCCAGGATGCGCACGAGAGGCTTCCAGCGCCGCCAGCAGGCTTTTTTCATCATGCACCCGCCAGGCACGACAGCCGTAGCTCTCGGCATTCTGGGCAAAATCAACTTTCACCAGCGGCCCATCCAGCCTCCCGGTTTGCGGGTTGCGGTGACGGTTTTCCGTGCCGAAACTCCCCATCCCGTGCCCCATCTGTAGATTGTTAATGCACCCGAAGCTGGCGTTATCAAACAGCAGGATAGTGACTTTTATCCCTTCCTGAACGGCAGTTTGTAGTTCGGAATGCAGCATCATGTATGAGCCATCCCCCACCATGGCATACACCGGCTGCTGCGGCTTCGCCAGCCTGGCCCCGATGGCGGCCGCAATCTCATAACCCATGCAGGAATAACCGTATTCCAGGTGATAGCTGTCCGGGGTTTTGACCTGCCAGATGCGTTGTAAATCGCCAGGCAGCGATCCGGCGGCACCCACGACAATCGCGTTATCTTCGATGTGCTGATTGATAAGCCCCAGCACCCGCGTCTGGGTCAACCGCGTGTTGAGCGTGTCGCCATATTCCGCCAGTTGGGCGTCAAGATGCCCTGCCACTTCGGGAACATCGTCAGGATGCCAGTCGCGATCCCATAAACGTTGGCACTCATCACGCCAGGCCGCCTGCGCCTGTGCGATCTCGCCCCCCCAATCGCTGCGGTAGTCTTGCAGCGTTTCAGTTAATGCCGTAAGCCCGGTACGGGCGTCGGCGATAAGCGCGGTGGCATCAAGCTTCAGTGCGTCAAACTCCGCCACGTTCAGCAGCAGGAACTCAACCTCCGGATGGGAAAACAGCGCTTTCGAACCGGTGGTAAAGTCGGTGAGTCGCGTGCCGATGCCGATCACCAGATCGGCCTGGGTTGCAAGCTGGTTGGCGGCCATCCCGCCGGTTACCCCAATGCCTCCGAGGTTAAGTGGGTGGTCACTAACCAGCGCCCCCTTTCCAGCCTGAGTTTCAGCAAACGGTAGTTGCAGCGTTTCAACAAACGCACGCAACGCCTCATGCGCGCCGGAATATCGTACCCCGCCACCGCACACCACCAGCGGGCGGCGTTTGCGGGCAATCAGCGCCCGCGCCATCGCCAGACGCTGCGGGTCGGGCGGGCGACGTTCGATCAGATGGACGCGGCGCGCAAAGAAACTCAGCGGATAGTCCCAGGCTTCTCCCTGCACATCCTGCGGCAGGCAGAGGGTAACTGCGCCAGTGTCTGCGGGGTCAGTGAGCGTTCGCATCGCGTTCAGCATCGCGCTCATTAACTGCTCCGGGCGATTAATCCGATCCCAATAACGCGAGACCGGTCTGAAGCAGTCGTTGGTGCTAATGCCAAGCTCATGGAATTGCTCAATTTGCTGCAATACCGGGTCCGGCTGACGGCTGGCGTAGACATCGCCTGGCAACAGCAACAGCGGAATACGGTTCGCCGTCGCGGTCGCCGCGGCGGTCACCATATTCGCCGCCCCCGGTCCAACCGACGACGTCACGGCAAAAATACGCTGGCGTCGATGCTGTTTAGCGAACCCGGTCGCCATGTGCGCAATTCCCTGCTCATTACATCCCTGCATTACCTGAAGATGACCGGGTTCCTGCTCCAGCGCCTGGCCGATACCGAGCACATTACCGTGACCAAAGATGGTGGCAACGCCCTCAACAAAGGGCATTTCATGACCATCGACACAGACATATTGTTGATTAAGGAATTTGACCAGCGCCTGAGCCATGGTCATACGTTCGGTTTGCATAACCCCTCCTGTCAGCCCAGCGTTGGCATGGAGAACGCGGCCCCTGTGTCTTGCAGCATCTCCGGCCAGCGTGCGGTGACGGTCTTCATGCGGGTGTAGAAGCGCACGCCATCGTTACCATGCACGTTGAGCGCGCCAAAAATCGAACGCTTCCAGCCGCCGAAGCTGTGGAACGCCATCGGCACCGGAATAGGCACGTTTACGCCCACCATGCCCGCCTGCACCTCTTCGCAGAAGCGACGTGCGCAGCCGCCGTCGCGCGTGAAAATCGCCGTGCCGTTACCATATTCATGGCGGTTAATCAGTTCCACCGCGCTGTTGTAATCGGCTACACGCACCACAGAAAGAACCGGCCCGAAAATCTCTTCCTTATAGATGGTCATTTCCGGCGTGACGTTATCAAACAGGGTTGGCCCGACAAAATAGCCCTGCTCGTGGCCTTTAACGCTAAAACGCCGACCATCCACACGCAGGCTGGCCCCCTGTGATTCGCCGCTGTCGATGTATCCGAGTACTTTATTACGGTGCGCCGAGGAGATAAGCGGTCCCATTTCGTTTTCCGGCGTCTGATCAAGCCCCGGTCCGACGCGCAGCGCCGCAATCTGTTTTTCCAGTCGCGAACACAGCTCATCCGCGGTTTTATCACCCACCGCCAGCACAACCGAAAGCGCCATGCAGCGTTCACCCGCCGCGCCGTAAGCGGCGCCCATAATGGCGTTGGTTGCCATATCCATGTCAGCATCCGGCATTAAAATACAGTGATTTTTAGCGCCACCCAACGCCTGGCAACGCTTACCGTGAGCCGAGGCCGTCTGATAAATATATTCCGCAATCGGCGTTGAGCCGACGAAGCTTACGGCCTGCACGCGCGGGTCAGTAAGCAGCACGTCAACGGACTCTTTATCTCCCTGTACCACGTTGAACACGCCGTCCGGTAATCCCGCCTCTTGCAGCAGTTTCGCCAGCGCCAGCGCGAGAGAAGGGTCTTTTTCGGAGGGTTTCAGCACGAAGGAATTTCCGGTTGCCAGCGCGATGGGGAACATCCACATCGGCACCATCGCCGGAAAGTTAAACGGCGTGATCCCGACGCAAACTCCAAGCGGTTGCATCAGAGAGTGGCTATCGACGCCGGTACCTACGTTGGCGGAGTGTTCGCCCTTTTGCAGATGCGGGATGCCACAGGCAAACTCCACCACTTCCAGGCCGCGCGTCAGTTCACCGACAGCGTCAGAGAACACCTTGCCATGCTCTTCGCTGATGATGCGAGCCAACCTTTCCATGTTCTGTTCCAGCAGCGCCTTAAAGCGGAACATCACTCGCGCACGTTTTAGCGGAGAATGCCGCGCCCAACCGGGGAATGCGTCGTGCGCTGCCGCGATGGCCTGTTCGGTTTCCCGTGTCGAACTCATCACCACCTGGCGGATCTGCTCGCCGGTGGCCGGGTTGAAGATCGCCTGAACGCGCTGGCCTGAACCGGTGACACATTCGCCATGAATAAAATTCGCTACTGTCTCCATCCTTAACCTCTCGCTGTTGATACGTGATTGTTACCTGAACGCCGTTATCTGTGTACTATATATGAAACAAACATTCCATTTTAAGTTGAAATAAAATAAATAATGATTAATGTGATCAAGGATGGATTTTTATGTTAACAAGCGGAATCGCATGATTAACGTGTACTGGCAGAATGTTTCAGCAAGCGATTAGACTGAAGCTTTTGTTTCGTTTTTACGGCCAGATGAATGCGTGACATTTCAAAGACGCGGTTTTGCGTTTAGAATCATAAAACTATGCAACAGGAGGTAAAATGACGACAGCAACCAGCCTGAACGAGCTGCAGCAGCAGATCCGCGATCGCTACGATGGCCTGAGCAAAAGGCTGCAGCAGGTGTCCCGCTATGTGCTGGATAATACAAATAGCGTGGCCTTTGATACGGTTGCCGTCATTGCCGAACGTGCCGGAGTGCCTCCCTCGACGCTGATCCGCTTTGCCAATGCTTTTGATTTCACCGGCTTTAACGAAATGAAACAGCTGTTTCGTATGAATCTGGTGGAGGAAACTGCCAGCTACAGCGACCGCGCACGCCTGTTCCGTGAGATGGAAAGCGAAGCCGTGCCGGAAACGCCGCTCGATATCTTGCAGGAATTCGCCCGTTCGAATACTCAGGCCCTACAGCAGTTGGCAGCCCGTGCCGAACCAGAAATGCTGGAACGCGCGGTACAATTACTGGCAGAAGCCGACACCATCTACATCGCCGGTCTGCGTCGTTCGTTTAGCGTGGCGGCCTATCTCACCTATGCCCTGAGCCATCTTGAGTGTCGCCCTATTTTGCTCGATGGAATGGGCGGGATGCTGCGCGAGCAGATTAACCGCATCAAAGCGCGTGATATAGTCGTGTCGATCAGCTTCTCGCCCTATGCGGAAGAAACGGTGATGGTCAGCGAAACCGCGGCCAATGCAGGCGCGCGCCAGATTGTCATTACCGACAGCCAGATAAGCCCGCTGGCAACATTCAGCGATCTCTGCTTTGTGGTGAAGGAGGCACAGGTTGACGCGTTTCGCTCCCAGTCAGCAACGCTGTGCCTGGTGCAGTCGCTAGTGGTGGCGCTGGCTTACCGTCTGGGTGACGGGAGTAATGAACGCGGTCATTCCGTCGGGTAATAGCGGTCAGCAAATTGATCGCCCGCTTTATTAACACCCCCAGCGTGAGGCGCAAGAGCAATTGCACGCGTTGCTTTTATGGTCGTTGAAAATATAGTCCTCATTCAGCGACCAGCTACAACACAGTCTATTATTACCATAAGCTACAATTATATTAATTTTAGATAATCAACAGCACGTTTGCTGACAATAATACGCAAAGGTTTACTATAGGCCTGTCTTTTTTTAGCAGGAAAGTAAAAATGAAAAAAACAAAAGGGTTGATGATTATTGCCCTTGCTTTCACCCTGGCATCATGTGCTTCCATTCCTGAGAATATCAAAGGTAATAATCAACCTGATATACAAAAAAACTTTATCTCCGTGCATAACCAGCCGGGATTATATACCGGTCAACAGGCCCGCTTTGGTGGTAAAGTCATCAATGTGATTAACACCAAAACGGATACGTTACTGGAAATCGCCGTTTTGCCACTGAACGACTCTGCTAAGCCACAAATAGACGCGAGCTATCAGGGACGAATTCTTGCCCAGCAGAAAGGTTTTCTCGATCCGGTAAACTACAGAAACCATTTCGTGACTATTTTGGGAACAATTCAAGGAGATGAGTCAGGATTCATCAACAAGGTCCCGTATAACTTTGTTAAAGTTGATTTACAGGGTATTCAGGTCTGGCATTTAACTGAGTCTGTCAACACCACCTATAATATGTGGGATTACGGCTATGGCGCGTTCTGGCCTGAACCCATGTGGGGAGGCCCCTACTACGCCAACACAGTAACTCAGGTAACTCCGGAGCTAGTGAAATAATCCCAGTAGTAAGATGGCGCTAATATATTCCGGAGTCGGGCGCTAACCAACGCCCACCACATCAACTCGCGTTTATCTAATTGCGCCATCCAGCTTCATGAGATCCTTCGCTTAACATGTATTCTTCCTGTTACATATAATTTTTAACCGCTAATTCTTTAGCGAAGAAATGGGCTTTACCCTTCTCATGCCTGACCATCTTTTGTTATTTACCGACAATTCCCCCACCCTGCATGCAATAAAAGAACCTTTGTGTTTTCACATTATTCAGGGATTACAATGAACAGAAAATGCTTACTGTTGATACCATTATTCTTTAGTAGCGCCATCATCACCGCCTGCGATAATAAACCTGCAGTAAAAACCACCGCCATGGCGCCCGAGGTCGGCGTTGTTACCTTAGCGCCCTCCTCAGTGAATATTAAAAGTGAACTTCCGGGCCGCGCAGTTTCATTTGAGATCGCCGAAATTCGCCCTCAGGTTGGGGGGATCATCATAAAGCGCAACTTTATTGAAGGAGATAAAGTCAGCAAAGGAGAATCACTGTATCAAATTGATCCTGCCCCGCTGCAGGCGCGACTGGATTCAGCCAAAGGTGCGCTGGCTAAGGCAATGGCGACGGCCAATAACATACGTCTGACATTAAATCGGCAGTCAGCGTTAATAAAATCCAATTACGTCAGCCGCCAGGACTACGACACGACGCGCTCACAGCTTAATGAAGCACAGGCCAATGTCGCCGTTGCTAAAGCGGAGCTTGAGCAAGCCACTATCAACCTGCGCTATGCCAATGTCACCTCGCCAATTGAGGGCATCAGCGGTAAATCCTCCGTGACCGTGGGTGCCCTGGTCACTGCCAATCAGGAAAATGCGCTGGTCACCGTTCAACGGTTGGATCCGATTTATGTTGATTTAACCCAGTCAGTACAAGACTTCCTGCGCCTGAAAGAAGAGAAAGCCAACGGCCAAATCGCCCAACAACAAGTCAAAATTCCGGTTGAACTGATGCTGGAAAACGGCAAGCCCTATCGCCATACCGGTACGCTTGAGTTTTCCGATCCCGCCGTTGATGAGACCACCGGTTCGGTGACCCTGCGCGCCGTATTTCCCAATCCTGAGGGTGAAATTTTACCCGGCATGTACGTCACGGCGCTGCTGGACGAAGGCAGTCAGCAGAACGTGTTGATGGTTCCCCAGCAAGGGATTACGCATAACGAACAAGGAAAAGCCACCGCGCTGATCCTTGACCCGGAAAACGTGGTGCAACTGCGTGAAATAAACGCCGTGAAGGCCGTTGGCAATCAATGGCTAGTGACCGCGGGACTACGCCCTGGCGATCGGGTCATTGTGTCCGGACTACAAAGGATTCGTCCGGGAATCAAAGCCCGGGTCCTCCCTTCAAAACTGAACACACCTGACGCGGTAACTGAACAGTAATATTTCAGGCATTAAGGACACTTTCTTCATGGCCAACTTTTTTATTGAGCGCCCGGTTTTCGCCTGGGTACTCGCCATTATCATGATGTTTACGGGCGGTATCGCGATAACGAACCTGCCTGTCGCCCAGTATCCACAAATTGCTCCCCCGACCATCACCATCAGCGCCGCTTACCCAGGGGCAGACGCAAAGACCGTTGAAGACTCCGTGACGCAAGTGATTGAACAGAATATGAATGGTCTTGATGGCCTGATGTATATGTCATCCACCAGCGATGCGGCAGGTAATGCCTCGATTATCCTGACCTTCAAAACGGGTACGTCACCCGATATTGCGCAGGTTCAGGTACAGAATAAATTACAGCTGGCGATGCCTTCCCTGCCGCAGGAGGTACAGCAGCAAGGGATAAGCGTTGATAAATCCAGCAGCAACATCTTAATGGTCGCCGGCTTTATCTCTGATAATAACAGTCTCAGCCAATATGATATTGCCGACTATGTGGCTTCAAATATTAAAGACCCGCTAAGCCGCACTGCCGGGGTGGGAAGCGTACAGTTGTTTGGTTCGCAATACGCCATGCGCATCTGGTTGGATCCGCAAAAGCTCGACAAGTATAACCTCACCCCGCAAGATGTTATTACCCAACTCAAAGTTCAGAACAATCAGATATCCGGCGGGCAACTGGGGGGCATGCCTCAGTCAGCCGATCAGCAGCTAAATGCGTCGATCATCGTCCAGACGCGCCTGCAAACTACCGATGAATTTGGCCAGATCTTCCTCAAAGTCCAGCAAGACGGCTCCCAGGTTCTGCTGCGCGATGTCGCACGAATTGAACTGGGTGCGGAAAATTATGCCACGGTTGCACGTTACAACGGCAAACCCGCCGCCGGGATTGCGATTAAACTTGCCGCTGGCGCCAATGCCCTGGAAACGTCCCAGGCGGTCAAACAAGAGCTGAACAGATTATCGGCCTGGTTTCCGCCCAGTATGAAAACCGTTTATCCCTATGACACCACGCCGTTTATCGAGATTTCGATTCAGGGCGTTTTTCATACATTGATCGAGGCAATCACTCTGGTATTCCTAGTCATGTACCTGTTTTTGCAGAGTTTTCGTGCAACACTTATCCCCACAATCGCCGTTCCGGTAGTTATCCTCGGCACCTTTGCAATACTCGACGTCGCCGGTTTTTCGATTAATACACTCACGATGTTTGGCATGGTGCTGGCGATAGGGTTGTTAGTCGATGATGCTATCGTGGTGGTTGAGAACGTAGAACGCATTATTGCCGAAGAACATTTGTCACCAAAAGCGGCGACGCATAAAGCGATGGGCCAGCTCCAGAGAGCGCTGATCGGTATTGCCGTTGTGTTATCCGCTGTATTTATGCCGATGGCATTTATGAGCGGAGCGACGGGGGAGATTTTCCGCCAGTTTTCTATCACCTTAATCTCCTCGATGCTGCTGTCGGTGTTTGTGGCGATGAGCCTGACGCCTGCACTTTGCGCCATGCTGTTGAAATCCCATGAGGGAGAAAAAGCAAACACACATTTTCTGTTTACCCGTTTCAATCACTTCATGGAGAAATGTACTCAGCACTACACGGACAGCACCCGTAAACTTCTCCGTTGCACGGGCCGTTACATGGTCGTGTATTTGGTGATTGGCGCGGGCATGATCGTGCTGTTTTCACGCACCCCGACCTCATTTTTGCCAGAAGAAGACCAGGGGGTATTCATGACCACGGCGCAATTACCTTCCGGCTCAACGATGGTGAACACCAGCAAAGTGCTCGGAGAAATAACGGATTACTATCTGACGAAAGAACAGAAAAACGTCGCTTCGGTTTTCACCGTCGGCGGATTTGGCTTCAGCGGTCAGGGGCAAAACAACGGTCTGGCGTTTATCAGCCTGAAGCCCTGGTCAGAACGCGTTGGCGAGGAAAACTCGGTTACCGCCATTATTCGACGGGCGATGATGGCCTTAAGCACCATTAATAACGCCGTCGTTTATCCGTTTAATTTACCCGCAGTCGCGGAACTGGGGACCGCTTCAGGCTTTGATATGGAGCTGCTGGATAACGGTAACCTTGGGCATGAAAAAATGATGCAGGCCCGAAACGAGCTTCTGGCGCTGGCCAGCCAGTCGTCAGGAGAGGTTGACGGGGTGCGTCCGAACGGTCTGGAAGATACGCCGATGTTCCGCATTCACGTCAACGCCAGGAAGGCAGAAGCCATGGGCGTTGCGTTATCGGATATCAATCAGACCATCTCCACCGCGTTTGGTAGCCGCTATGTCAATGACTTCCTGAACCAGGGGCGCGTTAAAAAAGTGTATGTACAGGCCGATACGCCGTTTCGTATGTTGCCGGACAATATCAATCACTGGTACGTACGTAATGCCTCTGGCGCAATGACGCCGCTTTCCGCTTACTCATCCACCGAGTGGACCTACGGCTCCCCCCGCCTTGAACGCTACAATGGTCAGCCTGCAATGGAAATTCTGGGCCAGCCGGTCGAAGGAAAAAGCAGCGGCGATGCAATGAAATTTATGGCGTCGCTGATTAATAAACTGCCCGCAGGCGTTGGCTATGCCTGGACAGGTCTGTCTTATCAGGAAGCACTGTCCACAAACCAGGCGCCAATGCTGTACGGCATTTCGCTGATCGTCGTGTTTCTGGCACTGGCGGCGCTGTATGAAAGCTGGTCAATACCCTTCTCGGTGATGCTGGTTGTGCCAATCGGGGTGGTCGGCGCTTTGCTGGCTACCGATCTGCGCGGTCTGAGCAATGATGTTTACTTCCAGGTCGGGCTACTCACCACCATGGGGCTGTCGGCTAAAAACGCCATTCTGATCGTCGAGTTCGCCGTCGAGATTATGCAAAACGAAGGAAAAGCACCGCTTGAAGCCGCGGTGGAGGCCGCGCAAATGCGCTTACGTCCTATTTTAATGACCTCACTGGCTTTCATCCTGGGGGTTATTCCATTGGCAATAAGCGACGGCGCAGGCTCTGGCGCGCAAAATGCCGTCGGTACGGGGGTTATCGGTGGGATGTTGGCCGCAACCGTGCTGGCTATCTATTTTGTCCCGCTATTCTTTGTTCTCGTTGAAAATATGCTGGCGCGATTTAAAGCCCGACGCTGACTCGTTGTCCTATCCCTGGGATCTTATCCCAGGGATAGGACTTTGTTTGTCAGATCTACGGTCATTAGCGGGCCTTGCTATCCAGCGAGTTTCTCGTGGCTAGCAAGGTAAACATTACACGGGTATTTTCTTGTAGGGGAACAACTGGGGTAGGTACAGAGGTTGTCAATTCTAACTAATGCCAGGCTATCAAAACGGTTAATTAATAGTGCAGACCGGAACCTTTCAGATTTACAGCCAGTTCACCCAGTTTTATATTCGGATGCTGATGACACATTTTAACCATTTTCGGTACAGCTTCCGTTTCCACCTGATGCAGTGGAACATAATCATCACCTTTAAAGTCCGAATTTTTATTAACAATCACAAAGGCAATTGCCGTCTTGTATTGCTGACTCATATCAACGAATTCTTTACAGGTCATATCCTGTGGCGCAGCTTCCGTTGCCTGCGTAGCAAAAGCACGGCTCATCGGCGCCATAACAGAAGTCATAAGAATAACTGCAGAAACAACCAATTTAATATTCACAATGCACTCCAGAGGTAGCATTAATTTTTATCGGCGAGTTTATCAGTTTCTACCAACGTCGTATTTCTACGCAGACTGATAAAAGCTAAAGAACTAAAGATCATCTCAACGCCAATAAATATTGAGGTAAACACATATGACCTGTCGGGATCCATATTCAGCCACACGGCTGCAATGAGCAGATCAAAAATACCAATGAAAATATTCCATCCATAACCCGGACTGCGGAACATTTTGACACCGGAAGCAACACGAAAAATACCGCCAAGAATAAACAGGCAGCAAAAAACCATTGCCAATGAATTCATGCCTATCACAGGATTCTCGAGGAAACAGTATCCCAGCAGTAACCACGCGATAGCAAAAAAGGCATAGGTAAATTTGGCTTTCAACTGCTTTTTACCAGAGCTAAACAAGCTATAGATAGAATAGAAACCACACACCAGAAACATAAAACCTGTTGCGTAGCTTAAGTAAACACCCGCAGCGATTGGATAGATTAAGCAGCAGATGCCACAAACCAACAACAGCACCGCCATGATTGTGGCGTGTCTCTTATAATGAGTTAGTGTTTTTTCATTAAATGCTTTCAGGCTACGCTGATTAAAAACAAACATACATCCTCCGTTACATAGAAACGCAATGTAACCTGTTAATTAAAGAGTAATTCTCACTTAATACATATTACTTACAATGAAATGATAAGACTTTCACTCAGCGTTCGTATATAAGATAAAAGGAATGCCGTTATCCGTATAATCCTACACGCGTCAGACGTCTGACACCTGTAGGATTAAACGCTCATTATTCTTTCCTGGCTCTGATTCCACTCTTTTAATTTATTTAATATGCTTATTTCGTTTGGTGACATATGCCAACTTTATTCAGGAGAAAGTAATGAAAAAGATTATTCTTGCGGGTCTGCTTGCAACCATGATGGGTTCAGCTCCGGTACTGGCAGCGACCACTACCACTCCGGCACAAACCGCTACAGCCAATGTACAAAAAGAAGCTGCCGATATTATGCAGGTCGCGGTGCAAGGTGCAAATGCGATGCGTGATATTCAGCTTGCTCGTCTGGCCCTGTTTCATGGACAGCCTGACAGTGCTAAAAAATTAACCGACGATGCCGCTTCCCTGCTGGCAGGCGACAGCAAAGATTGGGCGAAATTTGTAAAAACTGCGCCTAAAGCCAAAATGATTGACGATCAGTACGTGATTATTAACGCGACTGTCGCGCTGTCAGAAGACTACATTGCCACTCCGGCCAAAGAATCCGCTATCAATACAGCGAATGGTAAAATGGCCAAAGGCGACTGGAAAGGTGCGGTGGATACCTTACAGCTGGCGGGTATCAACGTACTTCAGACTCAATACCTGATGCCTTTAAATCAGACTCGTAAAGCCGTTGCCAGCGCACAAAAACTGCTGTCTTCTGGTAAATACTATGAGGCAAACCTTGTGTTAAAGGGTGCTGAAGAAGGCATTGTTATCGATAGCGAGATGCTGGGCGCAGGCCAGTAATACTCAGCACTACGGAGTGTTGAACCAGGACTTTCTCTCCCGATCGGGCAGCTACGGCTACCCGATCGGGGGGGTTAATGGCTAATCAGACTGTCGATCTCAATCTCAATTTCCCGCATGACCGCAACAATCTTCTGTAATGCTTCCTGGCGTACAGCCAAAGGAAGACAGTCATGTCGCATAGATTCAAAAGGTTCACACAGCGTCTGAAGAGCAGTAATACCCAGAATTTGCGCCGAACCATGCAACCGGTGAAGAGCCCGCAAAAACAGCTGAGGTTCATCTTGCAAAACGGCTTTTCCGGCCGCCTGTAAATCGCTGAGCGTTGCCTCGCGAAATGTTTCGAGTATCTCATTCATTAATGCACGATCGCCGCCGGTATTTTCCGTCAGAACATTGAATTTCAGATGTCGGATCGAACAAGGAGACGAATAACCGGTTTCGATTTTGCTCAGTTCATGCGTCAGCGTCTTAATCGACACGGGCTTAAATAGACACAAATTCATCCCATTTTGCAGACACCGATCGCGTGACTGCGGGAGCGCGCTGGCCGTTAGCCCCCATATTTGTAAATGAGGCTGCTGACGACGCAATGAAGCCGCGAGATCAAACCCGTCCTTCTTCGGCATATTCACATCGGTTATCAACAGGTCGTATGATTTTTTAACCAGTTTGGCTTCGGCCTCCTCGCCATCACACGCTTCATCCACGCTGTAACCAATGGCGTTCAACTGTCGCTTAAGCAGCAGACGATTGGTCGGGTTATCATCTGCTATTAAAATAGACAGGCACGGTAGCGGCAACAGAGCGCCTGGCGTGTCGCCATCCGGAACAACTGACTGTCGGGCAGTCTCAACCGGCAACGTGATGGTAAACGTGGTTCCTTGCGACGGGACGCTCATCAGTTCAAGCGTACCGCCCATCAGCGTCACCAGCTCTTTGCAGATAAATAACCCCAGACCGGAACCCGTTTGTTGACGCCCGCTGCGCCCCTGAGCATAACGATGAAATAGCCCAGCCTGCTCCTCTTCACTAATCCCACAACCGGTATCGCTAATAGCGATGGTCAGGTTGCCGTGATTCTCCTCGTCAGGCGTCAAACGGGCCGTCACGTGAATACTGCCCTGCTCGGTAAACTTCAGCGCATTACCCACCAGATTGGTGAGAATTTGCCGTAAAGCCTGCTGATCGACAAAGACCCGCTCGTTCGCCGGCAACTGGCTAACGCAGGCAAGCGTAATGCCTTTCTGTCTGGCTAAAGCATCGAAAGAGTGACACTGCAATTCAATGAGCTGCGAGAGATCCGTCCATTGAGGAACAACCTGGTATTTACCAGACTCAATCTTATCCACGTCCAGAATCTTACCAATCAGCCCAAGTAATGACTGGGCCGTCGCCCCGGTAAGGGCAATCGCCTCCTTTCGCTGCGCCGGACTGAGTTCTGAACTCGACAGTAATTCCAGAAAACCCACAATTGAGCTTACAGGGGTACGTAATTCATGGCTCATGCTCGCAAGAAAACGACTTTTGGCCTTGGTCGCTTCAATTGCTTTGTTCTTTTCGATCTCCAGCTCTTGAGACAATGCTTCTTTAAGATGGAGTTGCTCTTCCAGCAGACGCTGCGATTGCTTTCTTTTATTGACCTCACGCGAAAGTGAGATCCCCCAGATCAGGCTAATCGCTATCAGCAGCAGCGCAAACACCACCAGTTGATAGAACTGTTTGCTATATCGGCTCCAGATATCGACCTGCGTATTGGAAATTTTCGACCACTTCTCCGTCATCTGCAAAATTTCACGTGGCGGTATGGCCTGCAGCGCTTTATCCATTACGGACTTCAACATGGGCTCGTGAGGAGAGACCGCAAAACTTACCGAGGCACCCGGCATATCAGGAAGCCTAAAAAAGTGCATATTTTTCTGGTAGTCATGATCGACCATGTACCTTGCCGACAATTCGGTAGCGATTGCCGAGTCAACCTTGCCATCCCTGAGCATAGTCATCGCGACGCTACCAGTATCGGCATCCACCCAAGTGGCCTTGGGGTAGCGTTGTCTCAGGTCACTTTCCAACACATGTCCAGCGGGCAACGCAATACGGATCGGTTTATTCAGTAGCGAGTCGGCCGTTTCCTCGCGGGAAGTGATAATCACAAATGCGACATTCATCAGCGGATCGCTAAAGGTCGAATTACGCTGATTTTGATTAGTCAGGGTGATGGTGGGATACATATCCCATTGTTCGCCGCTTATTTTTTTCATCTGTTCACTTTTCGAATCAGCTAAAACGGGTTCAAAATCAAGCCCCGTTTGCAGATGAATAATATTCAGCAAATCGCCAAGGATACCGCGTAATTCACCACTGCGATCAACAAGCGTATAGGGCGGGTAATCTGGATTGATCAAAATACGAATAGTATGTTTTTTCTTCAGCCACGCTTTCTCCCGATCGGTGAATGGAATCGGCGCATTCAGATAGGCCAGGTTGCCGCGGTTCAGCCAGTTCTGCATGACCTGCATATGAATTTCATTGCTGATTGATGTAATGAAACCATCAAGAATGTTTCTTAATACCGGCTGTTCTTCCTTAACCACAAAATAATTATATTGCTCTTGTTTATCAAAGTAGTGCGTAATAACCAGTGATTGTGAAAAATATCGGGAGATACAATGACTGCTGGTGATATTGTTACCAATGTAATATTGGCTATCACCATTCACAACCGACGCCATGGCCTGATATTCGTCATCGTAAAATGAGACTTTAGCATCAGGAAAAGCATCCTGGATAACATCAAGGAAAGGACAATCACGCACACACGCGACGCTAACCTGATGGTCCGTGGTCAGCGGCAGCATGGTGTTTTTTAGCGAGGTCACAAGCGTCGGCCACGTTGTCAGCAATGCCGAAGTGCGCAATAAATTCCCGCCGACATCCTGGCGCCTTGAAAGCTGGGTTATCAGCGTATCGACATCGTTACTGGCGAGCGCGGCCAGTGCTTCTTGCTCATTATCATACTGCTTTATAACAATTTTTAGATTGAGATTCTTTTGCATTAGCGCAAGATAATCCGCATTGACTCCCCGGTAATATTCCCCACTATTTTGGTAAACAATGGGGGAGACTTCCGGTAACCAGGTGCCAACAACCAAGGTTTTTTTATGCGCTAACCAGTTCGTTTCTTCCCTGTTCAGACTGATATTTTGTACAGAGGTACTATAGTTACTTTTCAGCTCAACTTGCCGGGCAGAGCTTACATCCGTAGACACCCCGATGGTAAATATGACCATCAAAAAAATAAACAAGCGTTCCAGCATTACTCTATCCTATTTTATTTCTCTGCGCGTAATCATATATTTCCATTAATGATGAGCAATCTAATTTCTCCATCAAACGACTTTATAGGTACTTACGGTTTTATTGCTGATGTTCATTTTGCTGGCAATTGTGCTGTAATCCATACCGTTGAGAATATAACGCAACACTCTCATTTCCTGGGTCGACAATGTATCAAGCTTATCCTGCTCGCTGACAGATGAACCCGTAAAATGCTCAAGGGAAAAGGGGAAATAGCTGTAACCATTTTTAGCGGCTTCAATGGCGGCAAGAATATTATTCATACCTTCTTTTTTACTCACAAATCCGTTGGCACCATATTCGGCGCTACGTTTACCGTAAAAATATTCATTTTTAGCTGAAATGATAATGATTACACCAGCATAGTGCCGCTTTCTCAACTGCTCCAGCACTTCGATGCCGCTAATACCCGGTATATCCACATCAACAATCAGCAGTTCCGGTTTCGTTTTTTCAACGGTTTGAACCACGTGATCCCCGCAGTCGAGCTCGGTGGTTACGGTAATACCATTTGTATCGAGTAAGTTGCGGATGGCTATGCGAGCCAATGGGTGATCGTCAACGATTATCGCGTTCATTGCGTTTAAGAATCCCGATAAATAAAGAGAGGCGATGGCTATAGAGCAGGTGAGTCTGCAATATTATTGATTTATATATCATTAGACTCAGGACGCAAATTCTAACATAGCCATGCGCTTATTTTATGATTTTTTCATAATTCAAGTGAATAAATCATGAAAATAACATTTTGGTTTACAAAATTTAAACTTTGATACTTAGTGAACATCAAATCATTAACACGCAGCAAAGAGAATATTCCTACACATGTAGGACAAACCTTTCATGTATCACGGCTCATTTTTAATGAAAAAGTTAAAATAATCAGTACGCTGAGTATAAAAAAATCACAGAGTGGACTACGTGCCGTATATTCTTCTATTTTACAAGGTTTATCCCGGGAAATTAAACCGCATGGGAATTTGTCAACAAGCCAGACCATTAAACAGCGAAGTGTTAAACCATATAAAAATATATATCGCCATAAAAATAAAGTTATTTATGTTTTTCCTGTTATAGCAAATAAAAACAACAAACCCTCTCATTTTTGCGGTTTAAAACCCCCTGTGTTATTTTCTCTGGAAAATTCAATTAAGCGATTGATTTAGAGACTCTGGGCACGTACGTATCATGCGAAAAATACAAAAGCTTATCAGCGCAGAGCGTGAGGAGTTCACCCCTTACTCCAGCCTGTCCGCAGAATCGATATCGCGCATTGCTACGGGCTGCGGTCGGGATGAGATTGCTGATGCGCACATCCTGATGAAACAGTTTAAATCCGAACTGGTCACCATTCCTGAGTGGGATGGTGACACAGAGGATGACATCTGGCGCGCTATTCAGCTACTCCGCACAATTCTCGAGCAAATTCAGATCGGGCCATGAAGAAATGCGTCTTCACTGTAACAGCTTTGCGAGCCCTTGTTCGAGTATGGGTATCGCCGCACCGTAGACACCGAGATCGCGGCTAACCTGACTAACGGACAATTGCTGGATCGTCTGCCCAAAGAAGCTGTTTTGTTGCTCAAACCCTGCGCAAAACGCTTGCCAAATACCGGTATTTTTAACGAAAGGGCCAGAAACAATCAGCTTTTTAGGAAAGAATACGCGACAAACGTTTGAAGCTGCGGTTGTCATCTGATCAATCGCTTGCTGTATTGCTGGGTTATCTGCCAGATCCTTTGATGCCAGAAGAGTAGCAATATTCTCTTCATCATCACCCGCCTGAAACTCTTTTCCGAGCACTTCGTGTCCGATTGACCACAGCGCTGCAACCGTTTCCAGACACCCTTTTTGTCCACAGTGGCAAGGTGCATTTTGTCCTGAGATATGCCAGTGACCAATTTCGCCAAAAGCATACCCCCCTTCGACAATATTGTCCCCGGACTGACCAAACGCAAAACCAACACCGTATCCCCAGTGTAACAGCAATGTACTTTCATCTTGCTGGAGCAGATGAATCAATAGCTCATTGTCCAGCGTGCGTGAAAGCGTGATTGAGTCGCTTTCTTTTGGAAAAACAGCGCTGATATCCAGGTTGTGCATCCTGGGCCAGCGAGAGGTGTGGATCCAGCGATTCGTGGTCCGATCAAAAACCCCACCCAGCGAAAAGACAATGCCTGCTATTTCTGCATCTTCAGGTCGCCTGGCAATAATGTCGTTATAAAGATGACGAAAAATAGCTTCCAGAGCCTTATTGTCGCTGCCAGGAGGCGCCTCGGTATGCTCATGTGCAATAATCTGCGCCGCCAGGTTGACCATAAATGTGTGCACTGACTGACTAATCACCTGAAAAACAATCGTCACCACTCTGTTGGCATTGACGCCAAGCGTCAATGACGGCCTCCCTCGTCCGACATGCTCGCTGGGTTCTTCCGTTAACAAGCGAGCCTCCAGAAGTTCAGCCACATAGTCAGAGATCGTCGTTGAACGAATCTTCAATCGTTTCGTGGCTTCACTTCGGGTTTTAACCTCACCCTTCAGAACCGCAAGAAACACGCGTTCCTTATCATTGAGCAAGCCGCGGGTAATCGGTAAATGGGTAAGAAAGTCTATTGTGCGTTTATTATTCATGCTCTTATTAACACGTTTCGGGTTCAGACCGGGAAGTTTGCCGCATTCCCCCACAGTAACTCTGCAGAGGCACATGTTGTCATCAGAGCTACCTGACGAAGTATCCAGAAAGGCAACGCATCGATCAACCCTGATTTACCTTTTCATATGAGCAGGAACAAAGAGTTACAACGTTGAGAGATATTACTAGATAAGGGAAAGACGGTAAGAATGTTACAGGGGCATTGCTGCCCCGTTTTTTAATGAAAGCACCTGCTTAAGGCAGTGCCAATGCGGCATTCAATAACGGTATTGTTTTCATCCCAAATGATTCTGCTCTCCAGGTTTGCACACTGGTGGTGCGCCATGGCTTTTTGCATAAATTGCATGGGGTGAACGCTCGCCATCGCGACGGCCTCATCAAAGCCGACAAGTTGCCAGGTCACAAGATTACGCACCGCCCTGTCCAACGTCAGGCTGGAACCCGCCAAATTGCTTGCCCCTGGCTGGCGAACCGTACCGTCTTCAGCGCGTTCGACCATTGCCCCGGCAAAAGGGTACATCCCCGGGCGTTCACAGGCTGCAGCGCTCATCGCATCCGTTACCAAAATTGAACGGGGCACCGTTTTCGCCCGTAGCAGGTTTTTGAGCGCAAACGGCGGAATATGTAATCCATCAGCAATAAAACTGGCATGTAACGCATCGCAACTCAATTGCGCCTGTAATGTGTTATCCAACTTTGCCAATTCCTGAGGAATACCGTTTCCCAGATGTGTGCACAAACTGATACCTGCACTGACTGCTATCTGAAGCTGGGCATGACCAATACTGGAGTGTCCGACTGCAACGCGTTTTCCCCTTGCCGCTAGCCCTCGCACAAATTCCCCTCCTTCATCAAATTCAGGGGCGCAGGTGACCAGCAGAATCGGTCTTGAAAGGCCGTGTTCGAGGTCAGCAATGAACTGGGGGTCAGGTGGCGTCATATCTTCCGCAGGGTGACACCCGGCATATCCGTCTGCCGGGTTCAGAAAAGGTCCTTCCAGATGATATCCCGGAACCATTAACGCACCGAGCTCACTGTTAGCAACCGCTTTATCGAGCGCCTGAAAGCGTTTCATCAATACAGCTTTAGATGCTGTGATCAGCGTTGGCAGACAGCAGGTCACGCCGGTTTTCAGCATAGCTTCTAGCGCAGAGTCCAGCATCTCGGCATCAATATTTTCATCATTGAAATCAATGCCGGCAAACCCATTTACCTGTATATCAAACAAACCTGGAGTGACTTTCATCTTTCATCCCTTACCGTTCAGTCATTAGCGATGCGGATTCATTATCCAGAAATATCTGGCATGCGGGATGACGCTGAACAATAGAGGCTGGAACCGTATTTATCACAGGGCCTTGCAGGGCCTGTTTTACTGCCTGAGCTTTACGGCTGTCAGGGATACTTAGGATCAGCACTTGGGCGCACATAATCTGGCTTATGCTCATTGAAATAGCCCTGGACGGAACCTCTTCTATGCAACTAAACCATTTTTCGCCTAACTGTTGCTGGCGGCACGCATCATCCAGTGCAACCTGTAAATAGGGAACAGTGGTAGTAAAATCAGCTGGCGGATCGTTAAAGGCCAGATGTCCATTTTCACCAATACCTGCGAAGCAAACATCAATAGCCTGTGCGCCGATCAACCTGTTCAGACGGTCAATCTCCAGATCGATATCTTCAGCAGAACCATTAACGCCGACAAACTGCTTCAATGTAGGGAGTTTTTCAACTACGCGTTCACGCAGATAGCGGCGAAAGCTTGCCGGATGCTCGTCACTTAAACCAATGTATTCATCCAGATGGAAAATCGTCACTCGGGACCAGTCAATATCCGCCTGAATGAGATTTTCCAGCATTTGGAATTGGCTGGCACCGGTCGCAAGAATAATGGCAATGTGTTGTTTCTGAGCCAATGCTTGTTGCATGGCAAGGATACCTGCTTCAGCGGCTTTCTGACCTAAAATATCTTTATTTTCTACAATGATAATTTTCATCTTTACCTCATTAGTGAATTTTACGCTATTCCCTGAACGTCCATTAATGATGTTCTTTCAATCCCCTTGCCATTTGTACGGCCACTAAAGTCAACAAACTGCAAAACATGAGATAGCAAATTAAAAGAGTTGGCTCACCATCGCCAAAGGTGATAAGCGCTGCGGCAATAACGGGGGTCGAACCGGCAAAAATAACGCTGTTAAGCTCCCGTGATAAAGCGATACCAGAGTAGCGGTACTGAGTTGGAAAGAGATTCGCAAGGAATGCGCCTTGCGCCCCAGACGTCGCGCCATGCCCTATACCGTAAGCAATACACATTCCGATGGTTGCCAGCACGATATTACCGCTATCAAGAAACCAAAATAATGGGAAAGCGAAAGCACCGAGGAAAATCGCGCCAAAAGAGAAGACCACGGTAGTACCATATTTATCGGCCATTTTTCCCATTATCGGCGTCATAATGGTATTGACCGTCACGGCAATCATCAGCGCCATCAAACCCTCAGATTTCGCCATCCCCAGCGTATTAGTCAGATAACTGATACTAAAAACGCTGAGCAAATACCCATTTGCCTGATGGCCTGCCAGGCTGAAGAAGCCGCAGATGAGGTTTTTCGGGCTGTTAACGATCAACGCTTTAATAGGGACAGACTGGGTTTTCTTATTACTTTCAGCTTTTTCCATTGATCTTACATATTCAGGGGTTTCATCCAGATGTTTACGGATATAAATAGCCACAATAAACAATACAATGGAGAACAAGAATGGAACGCGCCACCCCCAACTCATAAAGGCCTCATCCGGCAATTGCGTTACCAGAAAAAACGCCAGCGATGAAAGAAGAATAGCGACCCCGGTAGAGGCATTAATCAGCGAGGTATAAAAACCACGCTGTTTAACCGGTACGTATTCAGCAACAAAGGTTTGCGCCCCCGCAAGCTCCGCGCCCGAACCAAATCCCTGCATCAGGCGGATAACCACCAGCGCAATTGTCGCCCAAATACCAATATGGTGATACGTGGGTAACAGTCCCAACGCCAATGTGGCGATGCCCATTAATACCACAGCAAAAATCAAGGCCGGTTTACGTCCATAACGATCGCCAATATGGGCAATAATTACCCCACCTAAAGGACGAGAGACAAAGCCGACCGCAAAGGTTAAAAAAGCGGCCAGCGTGGCAATGGTTGGCGAAAGATTCGGAAAATAGAGTTTATTGATAACCAGTCCAGCAGCAGCTCCATACAGCGAATAGTCATACCATTCAATAACGGTTCCTGAAATGCTGGCGAACATAACTTTGCGGATCGTTTTCTTACTGGCACCCTGTTCTTCCGGGACATCCAGTTGGCTTACTCTGTCTAAATTGGCTTCACTCATTGCTCCCCCTGAATTTCTTTAAATAATTGTTTTCATGCAATAAAAAATTGCATGAGCTGGGTAACAAGCGGACATCAACCTCGCACAATCTGACGTTATCACTCTAAAAATAATTTTTGAACATGATCGTTCATAAATCAGGTTATAAATGTGACAGCGGTCATGAGATTAGGGTTCAAGGGGTAAAATCGGATACCAAAACGCATGATTGAGGGGACAGGATGAGAGCAAAAAACAGGCTGTAACAGGGCTGGAGATCGGCACAGCCTGATGACGCTTCGTTTATCAGGGCTACGGCTTACAAGCTTTAGTTGGCCGGATAAGGCGTCAGCGCCGCCATCCGGCAGGTAAAACAAAGCCTCCTATGTCTGACCGTTTTTAAGATTATAACTCCCCTTTCCCGTTAACTCAGATCGGCAAGCGGCAGGCACAGGATCTGAGTTTTTGGGAATAACTTCGCGAAAATGGAGAGAAAACGGCGTTTTTTTTCAGTTAAGCTATGTTCATGCTTTGGCGCTACCCATGGTCAGATCCACTATTCAGGAACCCACCCATAATGGCAAAAAGTACCCCGCAGCTGCCGCTCGACCCACATATGTGTCGCAGCTATGAAAAAAAGTCGCGAAGTCCGCTGGCACTCTACTCTGAGTATCAGCGTATGGACGTCGAGCTGCGGGCGCCGCTGGCCATGAACTACAGCCACTGGCATGGTCAGGTTGAGGTGAATGTGCCGTTTGATGGCGATGTGGAGTACCTTTTCAATGACGAAGTGGTGAAGAGCAAACAGGGATTTATTACTCTGTTCTGGGCCTGCACACCTCATCAGTTGACGGATGCCGGGCATTGTAAACAGATGGCCATCTTCAACTTACCGATGCATCTGTTTTTGTCCTGGCCGCTGGACAGGGAACTGATTAACCACGTAACGCACGGAATGGTGATCACTTCGCTTGTTTCGCAGCAGTTGAGCGCATTTGAAGTGCAGCGTTGGCAGGGTGAACTCAACAGCGACAATGAGCAAATTCGTCAGTTAGCCATTGATGAAATCGCCCTGATGCTCAAGCGATTTAGCCTCGCTGGCTGGCGGCCGGTACTGGGTAACAAGACGTCACGCACCCAGAAAAACAGCATTTCGCGGCATTCACAATTTTACGTTAGCCAGATGCTGGAGTTTATTGCCGCCAATTGCGACAAACAACTCACGGTCGATGCTATTGCCGAACACGTTAAGCTCAACCCCAATTACGCGATGGGTATTTTTCACCGGGTGATGCAACTAACCATGAAACAGTACATTACCGCAATGCGCATCAACCATGTGCGGGCTTTACTCAGCGACACGGATAAAACAATTTTGGATATCGCGACGATTGCAGGTTTTCGCTCCAGCAGCCGTTTTTACAGCTCGTTTCATAAATACGTCGGCATGCCGCCGCAGCAGTATCGCAAACTGAGCCAACAACGCCGAAATCATTCACCTTATGCCGAGGGGTAATTTATTCGCCAGACTCTCTCTTACCTTACTACCAAAATATAAGCACCAGAATAGCAGGTCAAAACAGATAATCTGCTGCAGTTAATAAAATAGGGTTCAGCCATGAGCTCTGGCAACTATGTTACTCAGACATGAGTGACCTGTAGCAGGTATTTATTTGACGTGTTCAACCATTAACGATTGGGATGGAATTATGGAATTAAATAGCTGCACCGCTAACAACAGAAAGCCATTGTCTTTCTTTTGGTCAGTTTTACCGATGGTTGTCATGTTGGGCGGAATTAGCATCGGGTATTTTATCTTTAATATTCGTGCTGAACCCATGATCCTGATGGGAACGGCAACCGCCTCGTTTATCGCCATCGCGCACGGCTACACGTGGGATGACATTCTACAATCTATTTGTAATAAAATATCTGAAGCGCTGCCTGTTATATTAATTGTTGCCAGTATCGGTTTCTTAATTGGCGCTTGGATGGTGTCAGGCACTATTCCAATGATGATTTATTATGGTCTGAAATGGATTAATCCGCAGTTTTTCTATATTTCAGCATTTATGCTGGGAGCGTTGATCTCAGTATGTACCGGCACTTCCTGGGGATCCATCGGCACCGTCGGGATTGCCATGATTGGCGTAGCAATTGGCCTGAATGTTTCGCTGCCGATTGCTGCTGGCGCTATTGTCTCCGGCTGCTGGTTTGGTGATAAGCTCTCGCCGGTTTCTGATTCAACCAACATGGCGGCGCTGGCTGCCGGGGTAAACCTGTACTCACATATCGGCCATCTGCTGTGGACCACCGGCCCGGGCTTTATTGTTTGCTGCGTTGTTTACAGCTATATGGGCATGGGCATTGATGCTTCGTCCAGCGCGCCGGCAAATATAACCAGCCTGATGAACTCTATCGGTCAGATTTATCACTTCAACATTCTGCTACTGCTGCCGCCGATCATCGTTTTGTATGGCTCACTATCAAAAAGACCACCAATCCCGATGCTCTTTTTATCCACAATCGTCTCAATGATTCTGGCATTAGTCTTTCAGCAATTTACCGCATCTTCGGTCGGTGAATCCGTGGTCAGCGGCTTTAAGCTCGCGATGCTCACCGGAGACAATCTGCCAACACCGTCTTCCGATGTTTCTCGCTTACTGGAACGCGGCGGCGCCATTTCAATGTTTAGCAGCTTCGTTACCGTTTTCAGCGCCTTCAGCTTTGCCGGAGCAATGAGTGCGACAGGCTCTCTACACACCGTGATAAACGCGCTTACTAAAGGCGTGAAATCCACATTTCGCCTGGTGGCTACCACAATTGTAACGACGGTCACCATTTGTGCCTGCACGGCAAATGGGACCTTGCCATTGCTGCTGTGTGGTGATGCCTTTAAAGAGGAGTACAAAAAACGAGGGCTTGCGACAAAGAATCTTTCGCGTACTACCGAAGATGCCGGAACCGTTGTCGAACCGATTATTCCCTGGTCTGCCTCAGGTGTTTATTGCGCCACGATGCTGGGCGTGGCAACGCTTGATTATTTGCCATGGGCAATCCTCTGTTACAGCGGGGTTATCTTTGCTTTGTTGTGGGCAGCAACCGGTATTGGCATTGCTAAATATGAACCCAACGAATCTACAGAGCATATGGTGGAGCAAAAGTCATAGGTTATTAATCGCTAAAATTAACCACCACCAGGGTTAATTACTATATCTATTAGATATACATAAACATTCTTCGCTGTATTGCGTTGCTTAAATTATTTTCAGAGACTTTCCAGGAGTCAGCAATGTCTTTGTTTGATGATATTGTCACAAGGGATGTGAATTGCCGTAAATACGGACAATTACAACAGATGTACGGTACCACCGATGTATTACCGCTGTGGATTGCAGATATGGATTTTGTAACGCCAGAGCCAATCATGAGCACGTTGCGTTCGGTGGTGTCACAGCCGGTACAAGGCTATAACATGGATTATCCACAATGGAAAGAGTCCGTTATCGATTGGTATAAACAACAGTATGATACTGACATCAAGGCGCACTGGTTACATTTTATTCCCGGTGTCATAAAAACTATCGTACTCTCTTTAATGGCGCTTACCCGTCCGGGCGATAATATTTTAACCTGTACGCCAATATATGACCCCTATCCTAATCTGGTAAAAACCAGCGGCAGGAATTTGATTCAAACGCGCCTCATTGAAAAAGACGGTCATTACGAATTTGACTGGCATGATTTCAGCGAGAAGCTCAAGCAGTGCAAAATGTTTCTTTTCCCTTCGCCGCATAATCCGGGCGGTATGGTGTGGTCGCGAGAAACGCTGGAAAAAGTCAGTCACTATTGCAAGCTTGCTGGCGTCATTATTCTGTCTGATGAAGTGCACAGTGATTTAACGCTGCCCGGCAAGCGCCATCTGCCGTTTTTTACTCTCGACGAAGCGGCAGGCAGCCAATCAATCGTGCTGACCTCTATCAGCAAGACCTTCAATACCGCTGCGATCCAGGGCGGAATAGCCATTATTAAAAATGATGAATTACGCCATCAGTTTTATGGTTTCCTGGATAACTGCTACCTTGCCGAGACGCATTCCTTACAGCAGGCAGCCATTTACAGCGCCTTTACCCATTGCGGCGACTGGCACCAGAAATTATTAGCCTACCTGGCCGACAATGTGGCATTTGTTAAAAGTGAACTTGAACAGCACTGCCCTTTAATCTCAATTGTGTATGGCGGCGCATCGTATCTTCTGTTTCTGAACGCACAAGAGATGAATCTTAGCGATGAACAGCTAAACGCTTTTTTTGTGCATGAAGCAAAGCTTGGTCTGTCGCCCGGCGCGCAATATGGCCCCGGCGGCGAGGGTCACATGAGACTCAACGTTGGGTGCCCGCGCCCGGTACTGGTAGAAGCGATGAACCGGCTTAAAGCGGCGTACCAAAAACGGCAAAGAGCATAACGCACAGCAAACTATTCGCCCCACTACGGTGGGGCAAAATTATCCAAAGATGTTGCAGAACTGCTATAAACTCTTTCCCTTCCGTCGGCTGGTGTTAAACTGGAAAGTGTGATCTTCATCATAACCTGCTTAAACAGAGAAAAGAGACACTGCTATGCAACATATCATTGAGGGCTTCCTCAACTTCCAAAAAGAGATTTTCCCTCAACGTAAGGAACTCTTTCGCAGCCTGGCGTCCAGCCAGAATCCTAAAGCGCTTTTCATCTCCTGTTCCGATAGTCGTCTGGTGCCAGAACTCGTTACTCAGCAAGAGCCCGGACAGCTTTTCGTTATCCGTAACGCCGGGAATATCGTACCGTCTTTTGGACCGGAACCAGGCGGCGTTTCCGCGACTATTGAATACGCGGTAGTGGCACTTGGCGTGACGGATATCGTCATCTGCGGGCACTCCAACTGCGGCGCGATGAAAGCCATTGCCGATAGCCAGCCTCTGGATCCGATGCCTGCTGTCGCTCACTGGCTGCACTATGCCGATGCCGCGAAAGCCGTAGTCGAGAAGAAAACCTGGGATAACCCAATCGATAAAGTTAACGCCATGGTGGAAGAGAACGTTATCGCACAGCTCAACAACATTAAAACGCATCCTTGTGTCGCGGTTGGCTTGCGAAACAACGCGCTTCGTCTGCACGGATGGGTTTATGACATCGAAAGCGGTGAAATCCGTACACTGGATAAAAACAGCAAAACCTACGTTTCTCTTGCAGATAACCCGCAGGTGCATTTCGAGTAAATCATCCACTGGAGCAAGGATGCTCTGGATAGCTTTTACCTACTTTTGTGCTATAGACAAAAAACACACTTGCGACTAGCTTTAAAATAGCCACTGGTGTTCCCACATCGGTTTTCGCACATTAATATAACATTGCGGCAGGTCTCATGCACTGAGTCGCAAACGGCCGTTCATACATGGTGCAGGCGATAAAAGGAGCCGGTACGAATGCAAGCAAAAATAAAAAGAATAATAAATATGTTATTCTATCATGAGTCGTGGGATATCATGATTATTAAGGATCACGGCACACACTTATTCCCAAATAATACGCTGGAAATATTAAGTAAATCAGCCGCACAGCAGTTAAAAAAGAAATATACGTTTCAGGCCGATCCTTTTCTTATTGAAAAAGACGACAAACTCTATGTTTTTTATGAAGCTTTTAGCTTTCGCAACTCGAAAGGCACGCTCCGATGCCGCATTCTTGATCGTGAACTGACTGAAATTGATGATGTGAAGCTCGAAGGTTTTGACGACCTGATGTGTCATTTGTCATTTCCTTTCCTGATTAATATCAACGATCAGCTCTTCATGATTCCTGAGTCATCAGAAAGAAAAGAAGTAATACTGTTTCAGTCGGTAGAATTTCCAGCTCGCTGGAAGCAAATTAAAGTTCTAATCTCTGATACCGAAGTAACCGATAACATTTTTCTTTCAATGAATGAGACCTGCTATCTGATGTCCACCACCATGGATAATAAAATAATTATTCATTCAGCAGAGCATCTTTACGGACAGTGGCAGCGAATTACTCCTGCCTTGAAAGTGAGCAACCCTCATCACCGTGGAGCGGGCGCTCCTTATCTTGTCGATAACAAAATGTATTTCCTCACCCAGGAATGCACGCCTGAAACCTATGGAAAATCTATCTACATCAAGGAATTAGTCACCCTGAATAACGCTAATTTTGATGAGAATCTGATCGAACAAATCAACTCGTCGATCAACCACAGTGACGGTGTTCACACGCTGAATTTCTCAAGTAACTTTATTGCTTATGATACAAAAATAAACAAATTCAGCTTTTTATCTATACTTAAAAAAATATCTTACAAGTGTATGGTGAGGTATCGTAACTATTATCTTACCAGGCGTCACCCATAACCTTCTTCCAGGGCAGTGACGTGAATTAATGCCCATTTTGATAGCATTTTTCTGGAGTCTGTATGGCAATTCTTGTCACTGGTGGTGCAGGTTATATTGGTTCACATACTGTGTTAACGCTACTGGAAAGAGGCGATGATGTCGTAGTCATCGATAATCTGGCGAATGCGAGCCGAATCTCGCTGGACAGGGTCGCGGAGCTCACCGGAAGAGAACCCATTGTCTATATCGCCGATGTTCTCGACAGACAGGCATTGAAAAATATTTTCGCCAACCATAACATCACCGATGTCATTCATTTTGCCGGGCTAAAATCGGTTTCAGAGTCGATAAAAGACCCCCTCGCCTACTATGAAAACAACGTCACCGGTACGCTGGTTTTACTGGATGAGATGCTGGCCGCAGGCGTTAATCGATTCATTTTTAGCTCATCAGCTACGGTATATGGCAATCCGGAAAGCGTACCGCTGAGCGAGCAATCGCGTACGGGCGGAACCACCAATCCGTACGGCACCTCTAAATTAATGGTCGAACAAATTCTGGCCGACTTCTCACGCGCGCAACCTGATTTCCGCATTACCTGCCTGCGCTATTTCAACCCGGTCGGCGCCCATCCATCGGGTCGGATTGGTGAAGATCCTAACGGTATCCCTAATAACCTGGTTCCATACATCTCCCAGGTCGCGATTGGTAAGCTGGAAACCGTGTCGGTGTACGGTAATGATTATCCCACTCCCGACGGCACCGGCGTGCGTGATTATATCCACGTAATGGATTTAGCGACCGGCCATTTAGCCGCACTGGATTGCCAGAACAAAGGCGCTGCCTACAAGGTGATTAATCTCGGTACCGGAGTCGGTTATTCCGTAATTAATCTGATTGAGGCGTTTGAAAAAGCGGCGCAGACAAAAATAAGCTATCAGTTTGTCGACAGAAGACCTGGCGACATTGCCGAATGTTGGTCTGACCCGTCACTGGCATACAAAGAGTTAGGGTGGAAGGCCATCTATAACCTTGATGAAATGATGCGTGACACGTGGAACTGGCAAAAAAATAACCCGAATGGGTATCACATCTGATGTATGCGGCAACGCGCCTGACCGCCAGGCGCGTTGCCGTGCTGGGTTAGCGTGCCGTTATCGTTGATACGCGATACCAGCCGCTGCTCTGCTTACCCTGGTTGGCGAAGTTAATTCTCGGCGCACCGGATTTATCCAGCATCGCGACCTCAATCGCGTATTGCCCTTTCGCCAGTCCTCCCGGCATGGGCAAGGCATAGCTGACCTGATAAACACCCGGGAGCCAACGTCGTATATCATCCGCCGCATTCCCCTGCGCCACCACTTTATTAGCGTTATCCACCACACGAAATGCCAGCGTGTAGGGCAGATAAATCGGGGCGATACCTTCGTTATACCACGTGCTGTTTAATGTCAGCGTTTGTCCGCCGTCCCACACGGATTCATGGCTTAGAGACGCTAAGCGAAACCGATAGCCTAGTTTACTCAGCGCATCGTCAACAATCGGTCGATAATCGCTGGGAATCGCCCTCGATTTCAGGTTAATAGTGCTGGCGTGCTGCTTGATCGCCCAGTCAAAAATGCCCTGCACTTCGGCGCGCGTATAGTGGAAGGTATTCTTCCAGTCCTGCATATATGAACAGATTTCCAGACTAACCGGCGCACGTTTCCAGGCGTCATTAAACCCTGAATAACTCTGCTGCGCGGCCAATATTCGCTGCGGATAATCATCAGCCATATGGTTCCAGGTGTTTGAAAATACGCGCAGATCGCCCCAGCAGTCCGCCCGCCATCCCGCACCGCGCGCCACCGCATTCGCCAGGCTTTGCCCACCGCTCATTAACATAATTTTCGGCGTCGAAGGGAAGGCAGAAAAATGCATTGCGACGTAGCGGTCCAACTGCGCGGTGGTGTACCGTTCCAGCAGTGGCTGCAGATTAGAGAAATTGCTGTTATGCCATTCACCCCATGCCCCCACCATGCCGATATCCACAAACGCAAGATTCTCATTGCCGTCGTAGCGTTTTCCGAATGCGTTCAGCAGACGCTGGCTGTACTCAATAAACAGAGGGTCGTCTAAATCTGGAATAAATGTTTTGTTATCAGGCGTCCAGGTGCCTTTCACGCCTTTTTTAATCAGCCAGTCGGGAATTTTTGTACCATCCCCCGGGTCAGCTAGCGCCATAAACCGCAGTCCAACGTTCATCGCGGGACGATGCGCCGCCGCGTATTTGAAGGCATCATCCACCAGCGCAAAATTGTACTGACCTTCAATGGGCTCCAGGTCTCGCCAGTAAAACCGCTCGTACTCAAACCCGGTGTTGGGATAATCAGCCAGCCCCAGCGTTTCACCGTATCCCTGATGAAAACTTGCCACGCCAATCCCTGGATTGGTCAGCGGGCCAGTCAATGCTTTGGGGGTAACGGTCGTTAATGCGGAAATGCCCGTCAACGGAAAGGACATCAACAACAGCGCAGAAACCCATTTACACTTCATCGCAGTGACGCCCTCCACAGGTTTGTTAACGCTAGCGGTCTTTCAGGCTTAACCACCAGTCCCAGATACCTACATGAAAATTTTGGAACACATCAATACCTAACGCGGATTTGATCATATACAGCGTCAGCAATACGCAGCAGGTGACGAACAACACGGCAATCAGCAGCAAAAAAGTGAGCAACATTCTCGACAGGGTCGATTCCTGGCGGTGCTGGCGGCGTAAATCTCTGCCAAACAAAAAAACCAGATAATAACGCTTACTGAAAAAAGGAAAGCTTCGGCGAATATCGATCTGATGCCGCGAAGCCAGCGTCGATGCCAGGATAGCATTTTCCACCCCTTCCTTTTGTTCAGGGGTCAACCCCTCAACAATCGACTCATCAAGATGAGAATAAAATCGTTCGATGACGGGAGGACGATTTTGAGGACTGGTCAAAATTAACCTATATCTTTATCAATGGAGTGATAGACGTTAACCGTCTTTTTGGCGATTTCATGCCAATTGTAGTTTTGTAAATATACACGATAGTCCACGCTATTGGTTGTCGCCCACTGGGTTAATTTCTCGGCCAGACTGGCCACATCCCCCACCTTAAAATAGGCCTCGGCGGGCAGTTGAACTTCAAGATTAGCCGGAATATCACTGACGACGGCAGGAAGAGAGAATGACATCGCTTCCAGTAGCGCAATGGGCAATCCTTCATGGTATGAAGGCATCACAAACAGCCTGGCCTGCGAAAATACCGCCTGCAGCTCATCACCCCGTAAGAAACCGGTCATCACGACGCCTGGCGTGTCCGCGGCAAGCTTTTTGAGGCGCACGCTGTATTCGGTCGGATGATCCGCATCGCCAATTAACACTAACGGCATGGTCAAACCGCTGCGCTGATAGGCGGCGATGGCATCATGCATCCCTTTTTCTTCCACAAATCGCCCAACCACCACGAGGTAGTTTTTCGGCTGCAGCCCAAAACGGGAGAGCGTATTGTCGATGGTCAGATCAGATAACAATCGCGGCTCGTTTACGCCATTGTGAATTAAATGTGCATCATAGCGACCGTGTTTTTTCTGGATCAGTTGATTAATAACGTCAGAAATCACAATCACTTCGTTGGCATATCTCACCGCCCAACGCTCACCGAGTAGCAATATTTTTTTGGCAACGAAACCCCATTTCTGCCGATCGTAATCGGGCCCATGGTGGGTAAAAACCACCTTCTTCCCTAACACGCGTAATAATGGGATCACAAGGCCTGGTCCAATAGCATGGACATGCACAATATCCGAATGGTCGATACTTGTCCTAAACGCCGCTAAAACGGAATGGACAATCGCTTCCAGCGAGCGCTTTTTGGGCGCCCACAGCGCGTAGGTTTCGACTTTCTTATATACCGATCGTTTATAATTTACATATGGCGAGCGAGCAATCACGCAAATATCCACGTCGAACTGCTGCTTAATGGCAGGATATAGATTCTGACAGTGTGTCTCCACACCGCCCAATACATCGGGAATACCACGCGTACCAAAAACCGTTATTTTTTTACTCATACTATGGCCTGCTCAGCAGTTCTTTATAGAGCGCCTGGAGGGTATCCATATGTTTACTCAGCGCATATTTTTCACTCAACCGCGCACGACCAAGTAAGCCCATGACCCGCGCTTTCTCTGGCGAGTCGGCCAGGGCATCCATCGCATTAGCTAACTCCTGCGCATTGCCCGGTTCGAATAAAATCCCTTCGATACCGTCACGAATTTGTTCGGGGATGCCGCCAATGCGCGACCCGATAACCGGCTTGCCTAAGGACATCGCCTCTAATATCGCCATTGAACAGTTTTCATAGCATTCTGAAGGCAGGATCACCGCCCGCGCATGTTTAATAAGGTTGTCGAGGGCTTCCCCTTGTTGCACATAACCTAAAAACTCAACGTCCGGGTATTTGGCGGCTAACTCATCGTGCAGCGGACCGTGACCCACAATTTTCAGCGGCGCTTTGTTCTGCATTTTCTCATGCGCCGCCAACAGCGTTGCCACACCTTTTTCACGGCTCAGGCGACCGAAGTACAGCATATAACCCTCGTCGCTTACCTCATCCAGGGGACGGCTGTCATCAACGCCATTGACGATGACATCAATACGCGAATTCGGCAGCGTACGCAGTAAAACCCCACGTAAAAAGACGCTTGGCGAAACGATCACATCCAGAGCCTGGTAATTTTGCGCAATATACTGCCAGGTCGCCTCCAAAGAGAGCAGAAGACTTTTTGAGGCAGACCCTTCCTGGCAACGATACCTGAAAGCATTAAAAACCGTTCCGGTGATACAGGAATCACACACCTTGCCGTCGCGCAGCATGGAATAGGCGGGACAGACTATCTTATAGTCATGCGCGGTCAGCACCGTTTTGCAGCCAAAATTGCGGGCAACTTTAATCAACGCCGGCGTTAACTGATGGTAAATGTTATGAAAGTGGACGATATCCGGACGCTCTTTTTGTAGTAGCGCCAGCATCTTTTTGCAGGCCTGCGAATTATGAATAAAGTTAACCGCCGTTTTGAGCCCACCCAGCAGATTGCTTTCTTTGTGATAGTCCACATTGCTGACGAAATAATCCGCATAGTCTGAAGGGAAATTTTTCTCATGCTGCATCGAGAAATCAATAACCTGCACACCAGCCTGTTTCAGCATATCGCGCTCTTGAAAATAAACCGTTTCCGCGCCGCCTTTAATGAAAAAAAACTTATTCACTAATAAAACTTTCATTGCGCCAGCCTTAGTTATTCATGAATGATTTTACTGTCAGGCGGAGTCAACGGATCGCGTACTGGTTTAGTCAAGCCTTTAACCAGTCCGGCAGAAAGCACGGCCAGGTTCATTACGCTCTGCAATCCGTTCAATAACGATCGATTCTGCACGGTTTTCAGGACAATAAACGCAAGCAACGGCAAAAATGCAATGTCGAAAAGTTCGAGATTGAAGGTCACCGCCGCAATGAACAAAGCAATCAAATAAACAGAAAAAATCGCCTCGTTCCTGACCATTTTTAACGCTTTGCCGAAATAAGGTTTTCCCCAGGCACAACGTAAAAGCTCGCCCGGAGCCTGATAGTATCCGCTTTTCCAGCGGTGCTTGAGCATCTGAAAGGTCGGCATAGTATGGGAAGTATGAATAAAATACGGAATATTCAGACGACGCAGTTTATAACCCGCATCGAGCAAACGCAGGCCCAGTTCGGCTTCTTCATAAGCGTGCAAATTACGGTTGGTAAGATAACCAATTTTTTCAATTGCAGATCGACGATATAACCCGCCACCGCCTAAATGGTCACTATCCCCGAGCGGATAAATTTTATTAATACGCTGCTTACGCGATTTAAATTCATAGTTAACGGCATCGTCCATTTCAACGGTTCCCGCGACGCCTGCATATTCCGGCTCAGCCTGCAAAAATGCGACGGCTTGATCCACAAAGCCCTCTTCCAGCTCCATGTCGCCATCCATCAGTAGCAGATATTCCCCTTCACTATACAGATAACCTAACTGATGCCCGACGCCGCAGCAGCGATCGTCTGGGTTAGTTAAGGACACCACGGTCGCCCCTTTATCGATAGCGAGCTGTTGGGTGTTATCCGTTGACAAACTATCTGCCACTATAATTTTATGTGGATAATCAACAAGCTGCCGGCGAATACTGTCGATCGTTTTCTCAATACATTCAGATTCATTGAGTGTTTTAATACTCACTGAAATAAACGGTTTTTGGTCCATACAATTACCCTACACAGCGAAGGACGGTTCGACGAATCACTAAACTTGATCCTAGTGATAAATAGAACAGGAATTGTAACATCGGTGTAATCATCAGTATCTGGCTGTAAGGTAAGCTAATTAAGCAACTGATAGCAAAAGCGTTAAACGCCGGTGCAAAGCTCAATAACTGGAGGTCCTGCTGGTCCAGTTGTTCAAGCGTCAGTAATGGCTTTGGCTGACAAACTTTCAGGATATAAATGAATAAGCTAATAAAGAGTAACGTGCCGATCACCCCAACTTCCCACAGCAGCATACTCAGGGAAGTCGAGTCGAGAATTAAGTTATAGATGATATTCAAAAAGCCCGGCGACACCGTACTCCCGCTGTTAGTGGCGTTGAGCCCGTAACCAAATAACGTTCCTGAAAGCCCCCACAGATCGTTATTTTTTAACCAGAACAAAAACGTCGTAAAGCGCCCTAACTCCCCGGTAGACATAATGTAGTTCGGGTCAAAAATATAGCTTAAGGAGTCGATGAAAATGCTTAGCGAGCTTTTCGAGGGATCGCCGCCAAACGCGGAAGAATAATAGTACGCGAGGATCACGATCGACAGGCTAATCAGCAGTAACATGCCTGCCACAATAACCAACAGCGTCTTCAGATTGACCTTACTAACGTCTTTGACGTAGCTCGGTGAGATCCACACCCACGCCAGAAACAGAGGCGAAAGCAGAATGACGAACTTCACTTCGCCAATGATACAAAGCCCGATCCCCAGAACAATGTGCAACGCCATTGACTTAAACGAGGTCAGCCCATGCTTATACTCAGAGACTTTTAACAACATAATCAACAGGCAAAACAGGCCCATCGCGGCAGTGTTACCGCCCCCCATGGGGTCTCCGCCAAACGTGCCAACCACGGAGTCCCATTTCTCATCTTCACCACGCACCGCGACGCGCTGGGGAACGACCAGTAAAACCTGATAAATCATTACCGGGATCTGCGCGTAAAACACCCAATACAGATAGCGCGTTGCCCGATAAATCTGCGATTCCCGGCAAAATCCCAGCAGCAAACAGATCATCACCAGCGACAATGCAATTTCGTTTTTAAATGCCACAATCGCGACGGTGATCCCGCCCTGAATCAGCGTCGATGTTCCAGCCAGCACCAGGAACGAGAAATACAACGCCAGGACAATCGTCTCCTGCGCATCCAGTTGCAGCGAGCTATCACGCGTCTGCATCACCAATAATCCCACCATCAACAGGGTCAGGAAAAAGGGGATCCACAGCACCGACTGCATGCCGGTAAAGTATTGCACCAGACCACACAGGATTAGCGTGACAAAGGTATAAACCTGCAAATAGTATCCGGTATTCAGCGTCATAGTATCACCGGCTTATCTTTCAGGAGATTGGCTCGCTTATTCATTTTCAGATAAATGAAGGCGTAGCGAATAAATGTCAGTGAAGAAAACAGGATAACCGACGTGGCATAATCTTTATAAAAATAGGGGATGACGACAAAAGCGAATAACACGATCGCCAGCTGTTCCAGTTGGATGCGCAGAAAATAGCGGTGGGAGCCAAAAATAAGTTCAATCACCGTCAGAGGGCTTATCGCCAGTGCCGGGAACAAATAGGGCAACATGTAGCGCGACGTTTCAATGGAGTTAATCCAGTCTTCGCTAAAGCCCAGACGCATCACTATCGGATAGAAAATAAACACCCCAAGGGTACAGATGACACCCAGCACCAACAGCAGCATCCGCACCCTGGTATATTCCTGATAATTAAAGGTGTTATTTCTGAAATCGATAGACCACTTGGAAAAAATAGTATTGCGCACCGCGTTGCCAATGATCACCACCGGCGCCAGGCAAAAGCGGCTAACCACGGAAAAATAACCCGCCGTCAGCGCCGAGAACCAAAAGTTAATCAGCATAACCGGCAAATTGCTGCTGGCCATCGCCAGCACTTCCGCACTGCCCACTTTGGTAATGTGATGAATATTCTGTTTGAAAAAATGCCAATTACTGGCGGGTCGCAGATGTCGGGCCGCCACCGCCCGAATATCAAACGAGTGCAAAATACAGCTAATGGTCAGCGCCATCGTTGCACAGGCCCATGACCAATAAAACAGTTGCACATGATGCGTAGCCAGAACCGAAAGTAATACCACCACCGAGACAGAAATGCGCTGGAAAATCAGAAAACGAAAATTGGCCGTGCGTAGCGACAGGTTTTCCGAGATTAAAACCCATGCCGTTGCCAGCGTCAGCAGATAGAGGAACAAGATGTTCTGATGAAACAGCCACGCGGTGAGCACAGCGTACGGTAAGGCAATGATCGTGCTTTGGAGCAGGCAAAATACAACGTTTTGTACCAGTTCGTCGTCGTGCTGTTTTGGAATTAAAAGCTGCGATGCAAAGGTACATACCTGAGCGCCCACCACGGCGATGCTGTAGTTGAGCGCATAAAGCCCCACTTCAGCCATATCGTACTTGTGTGAAATCAACCAGATAGACAGCGCACCAATCAACTGCGAGATGACTGATGAACCGGCTATCGTGGAAGCGCTCTTCAGTAGACTCATACGCGGCCTGGCGTCGTCATCAGTTGATCGGTACTGAAGTTGAGTGAACGCAGACCTTCTTGCGTCTCAAGATCTTTTTCTTCAACTGCATTGAGCACCGCGCCAATCACAACACCGTTATTTTCCTCGATCTTATCCAGCGCGTTGGCGATTTGTCCCGCCGATCCGGCCCCGGCTTTCACAATGAAAACAACCCCATCGACGGCACGTTTGATCAGTTGAACATCCTGACTCTGATTCACAGCAGCAACATCAATAATGATGCGCTGATAATGCGATTTCAGCTCGCGCATTAAGGGTTCAACGTGCTCCGACGACAGCATCAGTAAAGAAGAGATGCTGCTCTTGCCGTGCGGGATAAAGTCGAGATTATCACTGAGCGTGATCCGCGCCTGTTCAAGCTCAGTCTCCCCGCGCAGCAGTTCCGCTACGCCTGCGGATGTGGCTGATGCCAGCTCTGAAGAGAGCCCGCCAGTGTTAAAGAAATCCGCATCAATAAGCAGCGTTTTCTGGTCGAAGCTAAAGGAGTTCGCTAACAGATTCGCTAACAAAGAACGCCCATCGCCATGCTCCGTCGACGCCACGGCGAGCGTCTGTAATGGTCGATTATCCAGCATAATCCGGGTACGGATACCGTGCACAATATCGGCATTTAGCGGGTTCTTCATGATCATGTCCCGCACCTGCGCGCGCCCAGAAGTTCCGCTAAAACGACGGATTTCACCCAGCGGAGCAACATTGAGCCGTTTTTTCATGCGACTCAGGGTTGCGATTGAGTTATCCATCGCCGCTTTGACAATGAAATACATGATGCTGAACACGACCACCAGCATGACCACCATCACCAACAGCAGTGATTTATTCGGTTTCGCCGGTTTTAGCGCGGGTACGGCAGGGTCGTATAACACCGCATCGGCACTCACGCCGGACAGCGATAGCTCCTGAGTACGCTGATAAAGCGATTTATACAGGTCTTCCATTTTATCTAACGATAGTTTTTGGCTGTTATAAGCATCCCGCTTAGACGCCATTTTCTGGAAGACCTCTTTCTGCTGCGCCACCTGCTGCTGATAGTTCTTTTCATCCGCCAGCGCCGCCAGATATTGCTGGCGCAAACCGACTTTCAGCTCTCCCAACACCCGTCCGGTCTGGCTTTGGATCGACTGAACATCGGCCTCGGCTTTTAAAATAGCGGGGTTTTTTGGCCCATACACTTTGCGTAGTTCAGACAAGGTACGCTGCGCCTGAATCAACGCAATGCGCAAATCCTGGATCTGAGCGTGGTTAGAGACTGAAGGCAGTGAGATAACGCTCTCAACGGACTTCCCTCCCCCGTTCACCTCGTTATAGACGGATTCAGCCGCAACACGACGCTGGGTCGCATCGGCCAGGCGATTGGTCACGATACTTAACTGTTCGGTTTCAAAACCATCAATACCGCGGAAGGTCAGCAGCCCGGCGTTTTTCAGATAGCTGTCTATCTCTTCTTTTTGCCTGGCTATCGACTTCTGAATCTCTTCCATTTTTTCATAATTCAGTTCGCGGGCTTTCTCTGCTTTCAGACGCTTTTGTTCCACCGTATAGTTGATGAAAGCCTGCGCGACGCCGTTGGCAATATCAGCCGCAACCTGAGGCGAAGTTGATTCATAGGTAATGGAAGCCAGATTCGTCGTGCGAATACCGATGACATTCAGGTTTTTCGATAACGTTTTCAGCGCTTGCTCCATTCTCAGCTGCCGACCTTCACTGCTATCGGCCCCCTGAGCACCGGCTTTTTCCCCGGTAAACTCCGGGTTTTCATCCAGCTTCATATCGCGCACGGCTTGCTCAAGCACAATCCGCGAATGCATCAACGCATATTGCGTTTCGTAGTAACCACTGCGCGTTGAATCGAACCCATCAACCTGTGGAAACGGAGAAACGTTATCGGCCTGCGCTTTGATCAGCACCGTCGCCGTTGAAACATACTTTGAGGACATCATGCTGATTAACGGATAAGCCACAACCCCGGCTATAATACCGGCCAGCGCGATTTTCCAGGCGTTCTTTTTCAGCTCTTTGGCAAAGCGGGAGAATTCGACCGTGCTTTCTCGTTTTTTGCCGTTTTCCACTATTGATAGTTTCATCGTCAGAAGAACCCCATGCCAATAATCACGACATCCCCAGGATGAACAGAGTGCGTTAAATCAACATTCTCCAGCAGCTGATTGCTACCTGACAGACGAATGTTGATATCTTTTCGGTCAGCACGATCTGTAAATCCGCCCGCCTGCGCAATAGATTTCTCGACGGTAAGTCCTGGCTCCCAGGCGAATCCATTCGGACTTTTCACCTCGCCAGAAACATAATATTTACGGAACTCGGCAATACTCACCGTCACCATCGGAGTTGTAAAATAATCTCCGGTCAGGCGTTGAGTTAATTCGTTGGTCACTTGATCGACAGTTTTATCTTTTAATTTAAGAGCGCCAACAAACGGGAAATTGATCTCCCCACTCTTATCCAAAATAAATCGCATCGTCATATCGGGTTGACCATGAACAGCGATATTGACAGTATCCCCTGCCCCAAGTCGGTAATCCTGCTGAACAGTAGCAGGATCGTCCATTAATCTCGGGCTGGACGTTGTGCATCCGACCATCAGGATACTGAATAGCAAAACCGCGCACAGTTCTATTATTTTCATTTTAGATCTGAACCTTAGCTTTAAGCATAATCATAGAATTATCATAACCCAACGTTCTAATGACTTCCTGATTGTCGTTGGGACCGATATAAAACGAATCAGTATCCTTATTCGAATTCAATGTATCTATTTGATATTTAATCTCAAAATTAACTGACGGCGTGTAGTCATAGCTCATGGTTACGCTAAATACTCCATCTTTATCATGCCGATCCTTATTCTGTTTTTTATAGTCTTCTGAAGTGTATGAGTAATCCAGCAAGGTAGAAAAACGGTTGCCTAACCAGAAATGTTGATAAGAAAGACCATACTGGGTCACTAAAATATAACCCCCAACTTCCGATGGGTCTTTAATGCTTTGCGCCGAGTGAACCGTGAAAACAGACTGTTGTAACGGTTTCCACTCCCCTTTTATGTCCCAGTTTAGACCATTAAAATCATGCGAGTTTGCGTTGTTTTCAAATGTCTTGTACAGCCATGAAATATTCATGTCGACATTGGTTTTGCCCGTCAACTGCGACTTCAGGCCATACAGCAAATAATACTCATTAGTGTCTTTTTCTGAGTTGTTATCATAGCGACGCTGGTTAGTAATAAAGCTATAGCGAAAACGCGTTTTGGATGTGTATTGGTCAAAAATTTCTGCCACCAGGCTATTTTCGTGCCATTCCTGTTCCTGAATATAATTGTAGAAATCTTCACTACTGTCCTGGACATCAGACGTATTGCCGAAGGTCAGTTTTTTGTACAACAACGCCAGTTCCGCTTTTCCGCGCCCATCGGGTGCGCCGTAGCTGTAGCGCAATTCACTGTTGATAAAATTCGTCGTCAGCGGAGATTTAATCCCATACTGCTCGAACTGCCCAGGGAGAAAACCTTCGGTGATACCACGACCGCGGGACTCATGCCCAAGCGTATCCTCCAGATTGAGGGTTAAGCCATGCTTGAGCCCATACCGCCAGGCGCCGTTAAAACGAAAAAAATGGTCGTTATAGTTATCCGCGGAATCGCTTGAGTAATTACGATAATCTCCGGAGTACATCAGCAAATACTTATCCTGACCGCGTTCTCCGCTCATACTCAGAACGGGCGCCGCGCTCTGAAACGAGGAACCGATAGCATCGCTGCTATGTGGCTGATAAGTCACGTTATCATTATAACCATAGTCCACAGCGACCTTGCTCTGGAAGTCGATCCCTGCAAAGCCAATGTGTGATTTCGGTGTTAAATCAGCCCATGCGGGCTGCGATATCACGATTCCGGTAATAACGAGTAATTTAGTATGCATTCTTACCGACAAATCCTTTGAAAATAGTTTTAATAATAATTTTTATATCCAGCCATAACGACCAGTTTTGAATGTACTCAATATCGTACTGAACCCTTTTTTCCATCTTATAAAGCGCATCGATTTCCCCGCGGAAACCGTTAATCTGCGCAAGCCCGGTGATCCCAGGCTTAACTTTATGGCGGATCATGTAATTTTCGACCTGTTTGCGGTACTGCTCATTATGCGTAACCGCATGAGGTCTGGGGCCAACAATCGACATACTTCCCTGCAATACGTTGATAAATTGCGGCAGTTCATCCAGCGAGGTTCGGCGTAAAAAGCTCCCGAATTTGGTTACCCGTGGATCGTTTTTCGTAGCCTGAATAACCGTGTCGGCGTTCTCCATGACGCGCATTGAGCGAAACTTCCAGACCTTAATTTTTTGTCCGCTAAGACCATACCGATCTTGTTTAAAAAACACCGGCCCGCGGGAAGTGAGTTTGATTCCAATGGCAATTGCCAACATCAGCGAAGAAATCATCACCATAATGATGCTGCCAAGCACCAAATCTTCCGCCCGCTTGATAAATGAACCCGCCCCTTCAAACGGCGAACTAAAGATTCCGATAGTTTGCAGGTTGTGAATGGAGCGCAGCTTGGACATGTTGTTACTGTAGGTATAGAAGTCAGGAACAATATAGGTGTCTACAGTGGTGTCCGACATCATCGCTAAAAAATGACGAATACGGTGTAAAGCGACCATCGGTAAGGCGATGTAGATTTCGTCTATATTTCCCTGCCGGGCTTCCTCAACCAGATTGATCACCGGGCCACGGAAGGGGCTTTTCACCTTATCTACGATATCGCCGCAGCGGGATAAGGCGCGCTCATCGTAAAACGCCAGATCGAGTGTGATATTGGCGTATTCATTCATTAACGCGTTTTCTGCAGCCAGGCCATTGTCGGTCAGACCAATAATCGCCACGCGCATACTCTTTTTCGTTGAATATTTAAAAATGAAAAAGCGAATGTAATAAAGAAAAGGTAATGGGATAAAGTACCAGTAAATAATGGCTGAATAAAATGGTGAAGGCAGTTTGTCGAGGTAGCCGAGTGATTCGGGTTCAGCCACCGTCATGCTGACCAGTTCGTTAAAAAAAATCGCCAACAGCGTACAAAAAACCAACCGTTTTTGATTACGTAGACCGATCGTCTTGATCTTTTGCTGATACATTTTTATGTATTCAGCAAACAGCAAGAAAAAGACTGAGAAGAGAATACTCAGAATGGCAATGGTGTTAAATGGCGCCAGACCTAACAGATGGGCGCTAAAGACCAACGTCGCATTGATTACAATGAAATCGACCAGTTTTAAAAAGACTGGATATCCTTGGCTGCTAATCTTTAGCGATTTTTTAAGCATATCTCAGCCCATTATTTATTGATCTTTAATTGTTTTTTTCTCATTTATGTTGCTAATTATATCACAAGTCTAAAAAACGCAATGGCACATTGTCAGTAAATGTAAAAAATAATGTCTCTTACTGTGATAAATATCCCGAGCACAATCATATCTATATGATTTTGATGATGATTGAGTCAAGAAAAGTTTTAGCCAATTCAGCAAAAAAGATGACTTTTAACAACACTTTTGCTATTGACAGGTAACAATTCGTGGTCTATGAAAAAGTGATTTATGTATGATAAATAACGCAAAAGTTTAGTTTAATTGACGCTAAATTGTCGCAGAATTGCTGTTAAATACAGCAAGTAAAATATAATTCACGGCCTCGCGGCGAAATTTAAAATTACAATAACAATACAATTAATTACTTTTAATTATATTAATACCGTTCGCATCATCAAAAAGGTATTTCAGCTCGCTACGCTTAAAAATCGCACCCGCACGCTTAACCCGTCTAATGCTTCGCTCCGTGAGAGCTGAGGGTGCGTGCGGTGCAGACGAGCAATATCGTTGACCAGCGCGAGTCCGATCCCGGCACCGGGAACATTACCGACGTTATCAAGACGATGAAACGGCAGCAGCGCCTGATGCACCATCTGCTCATCAATACCCGGCCCGCTATCTTCAACCACCAGCACCACCGCCTCTCCTTCTCGCAGCAATCGGGCAGTCACCACACCATGCGGCGGCGTATATTTCAGTGCGTTATCCAGCAGATTTCCGCTCAGTTCGCCGAGCAGAACTTCATCCCCCTCAATCCACACCGCGTCCTGCTCTCCTTCATAGCCCAGATCGATCCCTTTACTACGCGCCTGCGCCAGCCGGGTAAAACAGCTGCTTTGCACCACCTCATACAAATTAACCGGCGAGAAGTGCCTTTCTCCTTGCTCTTTGCGCTTCACCGCCGACAGCTGTAACAGCCTTTCAGTCAGTTGAATGGTGTTATCCAGCGTGGCGCTCATGGCTTGCAGACTCTCATACCACTGCTGCGGCTGCTGGCTGGCGAGGGCCACCGAGGCCTGGGTTTTCAGCACCGCCAGCGGCGTTTTAAGCTGATGTGAAGCATCCGCGCTGAAGCGTTCCTGGCGAGAGATCAGGCCGCGAAGTCGGTCCAGATAACGATTGAATGCCACAATCAGCAGACGGGTTTCCGACCACGGCAGCAGCTCTGGCAACGGCGTCAACAGGCCTGGCTCACGACGCACCATCAACGATGATAACTGGCGCATCGGACGTAACACCCGACGCAGCAGCCAGCCAACCAGCACCAGCGTGAGCAGCACCAGCAGACCTTGTGAAACCCATGAGGAAAACAGCAACTGTCGCGCCAGATAACGCCGCGATTGCAGCGTTTCAGCGACATAAATCTCCGCCATGCCGGCAATACCGCCCTCGTTGACGGGCTGCAGCAGACGCGCCACGCGAATGGCCTCGCCGCGATATTCAGTGTGATAAAACCACGCCAGCGCCGGATATAGCCGCGTACGCGAGGTTGCAGGCGGCATCGCCGGTAAATCGTCATAACCTGAGATAACCTTCCCCATCGGATCGACCACCTTGTAATACAACCTGTCGTTCATGTTGAGTTCGAAGCTGTCCAGCACCACCCACGGCACATTTACTTCCAGCTGTTTATTGCGCACCACCAGTCGTTCGGAGACAGTCCTCGCGGACGAAAGCAACGTTCGGTCATATGCCTGCGTCGCCGCCTGTAGCGCGCTGACATAGCTGTTAAATGCAGACAGTCCCCACAGCAACATGAGCGGCAGGCCCAGAAACATCAGCAGTTGCAGATACAACGATTGGGGTTTAGCCCACTTCATCACTACGCTCCAGCACATAGCCGAGGCCGCGCAACGTGGCGATACGCACATCGCTTCCCTGTAGTTTTTTACGCAAGCGATGGATATACAGCTCGATACTTTCGGGACTGACCTCATCGCTCAGACTGAAAATCTGTTCAAACAACTGCTGGCGCGAAACCGGTCGTAATCGACGGTACATCAGCACCGTCAGCAATGCCTGTTCGCGCGGAGTGAGCGCCAGGGGCTGCCCCTGTAACAGAAAATAGCCTTCATCGTGAAAGGCCAGTTCCCCCAGTTGCTGTATACCTTGCACCTGCCCCGCGCTACGGCGTAGCAAGGCCCGCAGTCGGGCATCCAGTTCCTCGATTTCAAACGGTTTTGCCAGATAATCATCGGCCCCGACGTTCAACCCCTTCACTCGATCGGCCACCGCGCTGCGCGCCGTCAGCAGCAGGACAGGAAGCGTCTGCCCGCGTTTGCGCAGCCGCTGAACGACTTCAAGGCCGTCCAGCCCCGGCATATTGATGTCCAGCACCGCCAGCGCATACGTTTCGCTATGTAAAAGATGGTCGGCTGCCAGGCCATCAAAAACGCAGTCAACGGCAAAACCGTTTTGCACCAGCGCTTTCTCCAGCCAGTGAGCTAACTCACGGTTATCTTCCGCTAATAAGAGACGCATATCACATCCTGTAAAGTTTCTGCCGCATTGAAAGGGAATTGAAAGGTTAATGTTTTAACAATCACGCAACCGAACTGCTACACATCGGCTCACATAATCACAAAAATCTTCTTCCGTACCCGTAAATCCGGTTTTCCGGCGTGAGGATAAACAATGAAAAAACAGTTACTTCGTACCCTTACTGCAAGCATTTTACTGATGAGCACCTCTGTTCTGGCCGAACAAGCGCCATCGCGCACGGAATGTATCGCTCCAGCTAAACCCGGCGGCGGTTTCGATCTCACCTGTAAGTTGATCCAGGTGAGCATGATGGAAACCGGCGCTATCGAAAAACCGATGCGCGTAACCTACATGCCCGGTGGCGTTGGTGCTGTGGCCTATAACGCGATCGTCGCTCAACGCCCGGCTGAAGCGGGAACCGTAGTGGCATTCTCCGGCGGCTCCCTGCTGAATCTGTCGCAAGGCAAGTTTGGTCGCTACGGCGTTGATGATGTCCGCTGGCTGGCAAGCGTGGGTACCGACTACGGCATGATTGCCGTACGCCAGGACTCACCGTGGAAAACGCTGAAAGACCTGCTAACGGCAATGGAGAAAGATCCCAACAGCGTGGTCATTGGCGCAGGCGCCTCTATCGGTAGCCAGGACTGGATGAAGTCGGCGCTGCTGGCGCAAAAAGCCAACGTTGATCCGCATAAGATGCGCTACGTCGCCTTTGAAGGCGGCGGCGAACCGGTTACCGCATTGATGGGAAATCACGTGCAGGTGGTTTCCGGCGATCTCAGTGAAATGGTGCCTTATCTCAGTGGCGACAAAATTCGCGTGCTCGCGGTGTTCTCGGAAGAACGTCTGCCGGGTCAGTTAGCCAACGTGCCAACCGCCAAAGAGCAGGGTTATGACCTCGTGTGGCCCATCATTCGCGGCTTCTACGTTGGGCCAAAAGTTAGCGACGCCGAGTATCAGTGGTGGGTTGATGCCTTTAACAAACTCCAGCAGACCGATGAGTTTAAAAAGCAGCGCGATCTGCGCGGTCTGTTTGAATTCAACATGAGCGGTAAGCAGCTCGACGAGTACGTAAAAAAGCAGGTCACGGATTATCGTGAGCAGGCGAAAGCCTTCGGTCTGGCGAAATAAGCACAGAGGCAAAGATGATGAGCGATCGTATTTTTGCAGGTATCTGGCTGTTGCTCTGTATAGCCGGGCTGTTCGTGGCCTGGCAAATCACCAGCGAATACAGCTATGAACCCGTAGGGCCGCGTCCCTTCCCGCTTGGCATTATCAGCCTGATGCTGGTCTGCGCCGTGGCGCTACTGTTGCGCCATCCCGATACCATCAGTTGGCCTCGTCGCCACGTGCTGCAAAAGCTGCTGACGATGGTGATTGTTTTGTTGATGTATGCCTGGGGTTTCGAATGGCTCGGTTTTCCCATCGCCACCGCCATTCTCACCATGGTGATTGGCATGCTGTTCGGCGCAACCATCCCGGCTGCGGGTATTTCCGGCGCGGTGCTTGGCATTCTGCTGTGGTATGCCTTTGACCGATTGCTTGACGTCACCTTACCACTCGGCGCCTGGCTGGGTTAATGGAGAAACGATGGATACCTGGATTTATCTTTCTCAGGGTTTCGCGGTGGCAATGACACCGGAAAACCTGGTCATCGCACTGATTGGCTGTTTTGTCGGTACTATTGTCGGACTGCTGCCTGGACTTGGGCCCATTAACGGCGTGGCGATCCTGCTGCCGCTGGCATTCGCTTTGCATCTGCCCGCAGAATCTGCGCTGATCCTGCTGGCGACCGTCTACATTGGTTGTGAATACGGCGGGCGTATCTCCTCCATCCTGCTGAATGTTCCCGGCGATGCGGCGGCGATTATGACCGCGCTCGATGGCTATCCGATGGCGCAGCAAGGCCGCGGCGGCGTCGCACTCTCTATCTCGGCGGTCAGTTCTTTCTTTGGTTCGCTTATCGCTATCGGCGGCATCATTCTGTTTGCCCCAGCGTTAGCCCAATGGTCGCTGGCCTTCGGTCCGGCGGAATACTTCGCCTTAATGGTTTTCGCTATTGCCTGCCTCGGCAGTATGATGGCGCAAAATCCGCTGAAATCATTTCTGGCAGCGCTTATCGGTCTCGGCCTTGCGACCGTCGGCGTAGACGCTAATACCGGGGTTTATCGCTTTACCTTTGACAGCGTCCATCTCTCCGACGGTGTGCAGTTTATCGTGGTGGTGATTGGGCTGTTCTCCGTCTCTGAAATACTGTTAATGCTGGAACATACCAGCAGTGGCCAGACGCTGGTGCGTAAAACGGGCCGCATGTTATTTAACGCCAAAGAAGGTGCGCAGTGCGTTGGCGCAACCCTGCGTTCATCGGTGATTGGCTTTTTCGTCGGCGTTCTGCCTGGCGCTGGCGCGACCATTGCCAGCGCAATCACCTACATGACCGAGAAAAAGCTCAGCGGCAACAGCGACAGCTTTGGCAAGGGTGATATTCGCGGCGTGGCGGCCCCCGAAGCCGCCAACAACGCCTCGGCCTGCGGATCTTTTATCCCGATGCTGACGCTCGGCGTACCAGGCTCCGGCACCACGGCGGTGATGATGGGCGCGCTGACGCTGTACAACATCACCCCGGGTCCGGCGATGTTTACCGAACAACCGGATATCGTCTGGGGGCTGATTGCGGCGCTGCTGATTGCCAACGTGATGCTGCTGGTAATGAACATCCCGCTAATCGGCCTGTTTACCCGTATGCTGACCATCCCACTGTGGTTTTTGGTACCGGCTATCGCGGCAGTCTCCGCGGTTGGCGTGTATGCCGTCCATAGCACCACCTTCGATCTGGTGCTGATGGTCGCCCTCGGCGTACTGGGCTACATTTTGCGTAAAATGCACTTCCCGATGTCGCCGCTGATTTTAGGCTTCGTTCTCGGGGAAATGCTGGAGCAGAACCTGCGCCGGGCGCTGTCTATCAGTAACGGTAATATGGATATTCTGTGGGCCAGCGGCGTGGCGAAAGTGCTGCTGGTGTTGGCGGTACTGGTTATAGTAGTCCCGCCAGTGCTGCGACTGATCCGCAAACGTAACAGCAAACCGCAGGTGGATATCGGTTAGTATTAAGCCGGATGGCGTAGCGCCATCCGGCATTTTCATCTTCAACGCAAACTTCGCGTTCCTTCCAGCACGTGCTCAACAAACCTTGTGAGTTTGGGCAGAGGACGCAAATCCTGTCGCCAAAGAAGATGAATCGACCGCGGCTGCGGCGTAAACCCTTCCAGCACCCGAATCAATTTCCCCGTAGCCAGTTCTTGCGCCAGCAACACCTCCGGTTGCAATAACAGTCCGGCCCCCGCGACCGCCGCCATACGCAGGCCGTGGCCATCGTTACAGCGCAGGATCGCATCGCGTTTCCATCTGACCTCACCCGTCACGCCAGGCAGTATCCACTCGTTGCGAGCCGTCCACACGGTATGGGACAGGCACAGATGGTCCACCAGTTCCGCGGGCGTCCGGGGAGTACCATAGCGGGCAAGATATTCTGGCGAAGCACAGATTGCCATACGGTAGGGACACAGGTATTTTGCCACCACGTCAGTCTGATGGATATCGCCAATACGGATTGCCAGGTCAACGCCTTCATTCACCAGATCAACCATCCGGTTGGTCAGATCCAGCTCAATGCGCACCTCTGGCCAGGCCTGTAAAAATGCAGCGGCCAGCGGCGAGATCACGCAAGCGCCAAAAGAAGTGGGCGCGCTAATGCGTAGCGTCCCCGCCGGTGCCAGCCGCAAACGCTCTACCGAACGTTCGGCTATCGACACCTGCTCCAGCACGCGGCGGGCTTCTTCAAAATAGACTCGCCCGGCATCGGTCAGGCTCTGGCGGCGCGTATTACGCTCCAGCAGACGCGTGCCAAGCTGCGCTTCCAGTTGGGTAATATATTTACCCACCATCACCGCAGACATTTCGAGTCTCGTTGCTGCAACGGTGAAGCTCCCGCTCTCCACCACGGCGATAAACGTTTCCATGCCGCGCAGTTTATCCATATTACAAACCCCTGGTTAGTAATCATCTAACTTTTAGCCAGTTTATCCGATTTCATTTTCATTAAAGAATAGCGGCTCACACTATTGCGGAGGTGGTTATGAAAATCGTCATTATTGGTGCCAGCGGCACAGTGGGGCGCGCAGTCACAGAAGCGTTAAGCCGTAAACATGAGGTGATCCGCGTAGGTCGCACGCAGGGAGATTACCATGTTGATATCACCTCGCAGGAGAGTGTCGAGGCATTGTTTGAAAAAGTCGGTCGGGTAGATGCGATCGTTTCCGCCACCGGCAATCTGTTCTTTGGGCCGCTGTCGACGATGACCGATGAGGACTTTAATCAGGGGTTACAGGATAAGCTGTTAGGCCAGATTCGTCTGGCACTAACCGGGCAGCATTTTCTCAATGATGGCGGCTCAATTACGCTAATTAGCGGCATCATCGCCCATGAACCCATCGCACAGGGAGCGAATGCGGCAACGATCAATGCCGGTCTGGAAGGATTTGTTCGCGCCGCGGCCTGCGAATTAGAGCGTGGTCAGCGTATTAACCTGATAAGCCCAACCGTGCTCAGTGAGTCCGCCGAAGCTTACGACGATTTCTTCCCAGGCTTTGAAAGTGTGCCCGCCGCCACCGTCGCCAACGCCTATCGCCGCAGTGTGGAAGGCATCCAAACCGGGCGTATTTATAAAGTCGGTTACTGACAAAGCATTACCCTGCCTCTTACGTCATCAGAAAGAGGCAGGCTCAGGCACCCGTTTCGTTTCTTATTCGCGCATTGATATATTCCACGGCCTCAGTGACATTCATAATGCCGTTAATTGCATTCGTCACACCTTGCCCGATAATAATCTCTGCCTGGCGCAGGTTGAAAGGTTCACCTTTACTTCCCTCAGACTCCCTTATTCCCGTCATGCCTTTTTCATTCAATAAATTAAACCACGGGTAGAGATTGAGAACGTTTTGATCGTGACATATTCCAGACCAGGCGCTATTTCCTCCCAGCAAAACCAGATGGCGCGCAATTTCATCGGAATAAAGCCAATGAAAGAACTGCTCAACCTGTTTTTTCTTTTTACTGTAGCGGGACATTCCAATGGAACCGCCCCCCAATTGTGGAAGTTGCCCTGGAACGGGAGCATAGCCAATAGTGGGCGCTATGGCCGTGTGCGCCACATCGTTAAACAAATTGAGATACATGATCAGCATGGCAAGATTTCCACGCTCAAACTGTTTTACCGCGTCACTCCACCACTCACCGGGGAGATTCACGGCGATAGAAAGCTGTTGTAGATATTGTTCGAGTGCAGTTGCGGCAAGTGAAGGCTCGAGTTGTACCGGCTCGCCTTCACGCACTAAACGCCCACCGAGCGCGTAGTAACGCAGCAGATACTCGGTAGCAATAAGCCCCGAGCTTCCCAGGGTCACCGCAGTTCCCATCGGGCGCTGTCTGTTTTCTGGCTGATGTAATTGACTAAAGAAAGCCGCTATCTCATCAAATTGTGCAAAGCTCTCTGGCAGCGTTAACTCTTTTCCCGTTGCTTCATAAAACATTCGTTTAATCGTCGCGTCTTCAAACAGATCTCGTCGATAAAACAGAAGCTGCATACTGGCATCAAAGGGTATTGCCCATGCCGTCCCATTCACCATGCTGAAGTGCTGTTGAATTTGCTCAGAGAAATTTTCCAACAGCAGCGGAAGCTCAGAAGAGACGGATTCCAGCGGCAATAGTGCTTTCTCAGCAAACCAGGGAAAACACGCCATATCGATTCGCAATAAATCGTAATAAGGATGTAGATGAAGATGGGAGAGGATTTCAAAAACTTCATCATAGGGATAAACCGCCAGATTAACCTTAATACCGGTCTGGCGATAAAAGTGGGGTAACAGTTTCTTCAACGCATCAGTCGAAGGACTCGGTAAAATTAACATATTCAGCGTCGCCTCGGTTTCAGGCGGCGGCACGTACTGTCCATTCCAGGAAAAACCGCAATTCGTCAGAATACGATGCTTTTCTTTACTTTTGGGCAGGCGAATACTGGAGGCAATAGTTGTCCCCAAGCGACCATAATCCATCTGGTAGCTTGTGATCCCGTCGAAGGATGCAGGAAGATTATCACTCAGTTGCAATATCGGCGGGCAGGACTGGGAGCTACCAAACCAGGCTGCTTGTGTCAGTGCTCGCGTTCTCTCAGAGTCCTGGACAATAAACAGATCGGGAATTGCCCCGCGAAAAAAGTCAAAAGCGACGGTGTTAGCTTCACTGGCATGTGCAGGTAAAATCGTTAGCTTCGTATGCGGACTTAATTCCCGGCAGGTTTCCTGTATCGCCTGAGTAAAGCTCGCGCTATGGGAAAATTCCAGACGTTCGCAGAAAATACCAATATGGCCCGGCTGCTGCGCCAGCGCCCTCCTCGCTGTTTCTTCGCCTGCAGTCACATAGTCAAGGCTAAAATAACAAACTGCGCCGACAGGCTGGCGATATGCAAACAGAACATTTTCCGGGGAGAGCCTGAGCAAGTCGTAATAGGGCTGACTGTCATTCAGGCAACTGACCGAGACAACAGCCTGGTAGGACTTTGCCGCCAGCGTTTGCAGAATCTCCAGCTCAAGATTGGGCAGATCGTTGGTCAGGTAAAGGTCAATCGGTTCGCTTAATGAAGGCTGCCAAACCTGATGCAATCCCCGATAGAGTTGAAAGTACTGTTCGGCATTGATGTCGGGCAGAATCAGTGCCACTCCCTGACTTTTGCTGGCTCTCAACGATTGCGCCTGCGCATTCAACTGATAGCCAACTTCTCGGGCTGCACGTTGAACCGCTTCAATCTTCTCGACGCTTACATTCCCTCTGCCATTGAGCACATTCGAGACAGTTCCATGCGACACACCGGCAATTCTTGCTATGTCTTTGATAGTTGGCATTTTTACATCCTTCCCCTGATGCTTTGATGCTAGCACGGCGCTCATCAGGAAACTATCTTCAGCACTTAAATTTGAACGTTACAATATTAAAAAGTGCATTTTATAAACATGTCATAATAAAAAAGCCTGATGTTGTTGATAGACAAGTCTCATAACATAAAAACATTAACACAATGAAATATAAGTATAAATTTTATAATATTTGAAGAGGATCACTTCTGAGGAAAAAGATCGTTGTTCATATAAAACGCCGGAATCATAATTGACACGTTCCAATTACGTTTTATTACATTATTGCCTAAAAAAACAACGATCACATTTGTCATTAAGAGGGAAACATGAAGATTCATTTTCTGGGAACCGCTGCATCTGAAGGGATCCCCAATCCTTTTTGCCGTTGTGAGCACTGCCAGCAAGCCCGCATTCGGAAAGGCAAAGACTTACGCACACACTCTTCAGCGATTATCGACGATGAACTGCTCATTGACGTGGCGCCTGAATTCAGCCAACAACTGCTGCGAGATGGCCTGGACGCAACAGAGATCAGATCGCTATTGTTCACACATACTCATCCCGATCATTTCAACGTCGGCGATCTATTTAGCCGAATGGAAGGGTATGGATTTGAAATTACTCATCCGTTGCACATTTTTGGTAATGACCGTGCAATTAACGGTGCCGCGGAAGTGTTACCGGGCTACAGCGCTGAAAGATTTGCTTTTCATTGTCTGGTTCCTTTCGTGACCGTTGAAACTCGCGGATACCGCATCACTCCGCTGCTGGCTAACCATGCCAAGTGGGAGCTTTGTTATACCTGGTTTATCGAAAAAGAAGGCCAGTCAATTTTTTACGGACATGATTCAGGCTGGTTTCCTGAGCTCACATGGCAGTGGCTGAAAGGGAAAAAAATCGATCTGGCTGTCCTGGAGTGCACCTACGGTTTTAATGGTGATAATCGTACGAATAACCACATGAGCCTGGAAACCGTCTTCGCCGCCAGAGACAGGCTTGCGGAACTCGGTTGCCTCGAGAAAAATAGCCAACTTATCGTCTCGCATATTTCACACAGCGGAGGTCTGCTGCACGACGATCTCGTTGCGGCATGCGACAAAGAGAACATTCTTGTCGCCTGGGACGGGCTTAACCTGAGCATCAACCAATAAGGATATGCAATATGGACCTTAATAAAACACCACGCCTGTTGATTATGATGTTCATACAATATTTCATGCAGGGTGCCTGGAATATGACCATGGGGCTGGTATTGAGCACCTATGGTATGGCGACAATTATTGGCTCATCCTATGCTTTGCTTGGCCTGGCGACTATTCTTTCCCCGCTATTTATTGGCATGGTCGCCGACCGCTTTTTTTCGTCACAAAAAGTCATGGCGATCCTGCATTTAATTAATGCTGGTGTACTGTTGTTTGTTCCGCAATTTATTGAGGCGCAAAATACAGGTATGACGTTAACCATGATTTTCCTGGTTGGTCTGCTGTTTTATCCTACAACTGCGCTGGCGAACAGTATCAGTTTCAGCCACATTAACGGGGTAAAATACTTCCCATTTATTCGTGTATTCGGCACATTTGGCTTTATGGTCATCGGCTTTATCATTGGTGAAATGGGTTATTCTGGAAATACCATCACCTGGTATATCGCGTCGGCTTCCGGTGTCGTTCTCGGCCTGTACTGTTTTACGTTGCCAAATACCCCACCGAAAGCAAAAGGAAGCGTGTTTACGCTTCGCGATCTGTTATGTCTGGATGCTCTGGCGCTCTTCAAAGACCGCAGTTTCTCGGTTTTGATGCTCAGTATTTTTGTCCTGATGATCCCTAAAACGGCTTATTCCGCCTATATCCCGGTCTTTTTAAAAGCGCTTGGATTCGATAACGCCGCCTCAATGATGCAGGTTGGCATCGCCTGTGAAGTCATTTTCATGTTCCTGCTGTCGTTCTTCTTACTGAAAGCTGGCTTCAAAATCACGCTGATGTTAGGCGCCGTTTGCTGGATTATCCGCACACTATTATTTGCTAATGCCTCGCTGGATGCCAACATGATGTTTGTGCTGATCGGCCTGATGTTACAAGGATTCTGCTGGGATTTTTTCTTTACCGTGGGCGACATTTATGTTGACCGTAAAGCAGCGCCAGAGATTAAAGCACAAGCCCAAAGCTTGCGATTTATCGTCTCCAACGGCGTTGGTCTGCTATTTGCTTCCACCGTATGCGGGCAAATCTTTAACAACACCGTGACGGAACAAGGTCCAGAGGCGTTGCCACAATGGGAGACATTCTGGCTAGTTTCAGCAGGCGTTGCTGCAGTGGTCAGCGTATTCTTCCTGATTTTCTTCCGGGACGATATTTCGAAACGCAAAACGGACCTCACATTGAAAAAAGCAAACTCCTGATCGTTAAAGACTCTCTTATTAAGGTAATTGCATGAATAATCTGGCCGCCATCATCAATGAGCAAGGATTGTTGCCTTTAACTACGATCATCAAAATCAGTATTGCATTTATTCTGGGTGGCATTATTGGCCTGGAAAGAGAATCGAAAGGGAAACCGGTCGGCTTCAAAACCTGCGTTATTTTATCCGTAGCCAGCTGTGTGTTAACTGTCGTATCAATACAATCTGCTGAATACTATGCTGAAATTTCGATGAATATCCGTAGCGATCCTATGCGCCTGGCGGCGCAGATTATCAGCGGCGTTGGTTTTCTCGGTGCGGGAGTCATTCTGCACCGACACGACGATGCTATCTCTGGTCTCACTACTGCGGCAATTGTCTGGGCATCTGCAGGGGTGGGAATTACCTGCGGAGCCGGTTTTTATTTGCATGCTGTTTTTGCCACGGCTTTATTTTTATTAGCGATCAAACTAAGCCCATTCATAATTTTCTTACAGACCAGAAACCAGTTTCCCGGAAAAGTTAAAGTGCGGGTTATTCTTGATGAACGAGACGCTCTTGAAAGTCTGATAACCCGCATTCATCAACAGAAAAACATTATCGAAAACATCACGATCAGGGATATCAAGAAGGGCAAAATTGAGGTCAATCTCAAAATCGTAATTCGTCAAAAGATGACCTTGCCCGACTTATACCACGATCTGACCCATGTGGAACACGTCTGCGCCATCGCTCTGGAACATTAATACACCTTATCTTCCTCTTTAAAATCAGGGGTTTTCGCCCCTGAAATAGCCACTCAGTATCCATCCAGCCTCTAAATCCTCACCTTTTGCAATGTTAAATAATTGTTGTTTTTGATCACAAATAATAAACAAACAAGCTCATTCTGTGCGCGTTTTTCAAAAATGTAGATATTTTTAATTTATGGCTACGAAACGAGCTGCGCCATATCTCCCTGACAATCTACTGAGAGGAACGATTTGATGAACGCACTGACTGCCGTAAAACAGAACGCTGAAGATCCTGCCCAGCACTACAGCGGTTTCACGCTGAAACCATCAGCCCAGTCCCCACGTCTGCTGGAGCTGACTTTTTCCGCTGAGACCACTGAACAATTTATACAGGCCGTTGCGCAGTGGCCGGTACAGGCCCTGGAATACAAATCCTTCCTGCGCTTCAAAGTGGGCAAAATCCTCGATGATCTGTGCGGTAATCAGTTGCAGCCTGTGCTGCTGAAAACGTTGCTCGATCGTGCCGAAGGCGCGCTGTTGATCAATGCCGTCGGCGTAGATGATGTCGCGCAGGCGGAAGAGATGGTTAAGCTGGCGACGGCGGTGGCACATCTGATCGGACGCTCCAATTTTGATGCGATGAGTGGGCAATATTATGCGCGTTTTGTGGTGAAAAACGTTGATAACTCAGACAGCTACCTGCGCCAACCGCACCGTGTCATGGAGCTGCATAACGACGGAACCTACCTCGAAGAGATCACCGACTATGTGCTGATGATGAAGATTGACGAACAGAACATGACCGGTGGTAACTCGCTGCTGCTGCACCTCGACGACTGGGAACATCTGGATCACTACTTTACCCATCCACTGGCGCGTCGCGCGATGCGTTTTGCCGCGCCGCCGAGCAAAAACGTCAGCCAGGAAGTGTTCCATCCGGTGTTTGACGTTGACCAGCAGGGGCGTCCGGTAATGCGTTACATCGACCAGTTCGTCCAGCCTAAAGACTATGAAGAAGGCGTCTGGCTGAGCGATTTGTCCGATGCGCTGGAAACCAGTAAGAGCATTATTTCCGTTCCGGTTCCAGTGGGTAAATTCCTGCTGATCAACAACCTGTTCTGGCTGCATGGTCGTGACCGCTTCACCTCGCATCCTGACCTGCGCCGCGAACTGATGCGCCAACGTGGTTATTTCGCTTACGCGACAAACCACTACCAGACTCATCAGTAAGCGCGAAGGAAAAAAGCGGATGTATGATTTTGTGATTATTGGCGGCGGCATTATCGGCATGTCGACCGCCATGCAACTGATTGATGTCTATCCGGACGCCAGAATAGCGCTGCTGGAAAAAGAGTCCGGTCCGGCCTGCCACCAGACGGGCCATAACAGCGGCGTAATTCATGCCGGGGTCTATTACACCCCCGGCAGCCTGAAGGCGCAATTTTGCCTGGCCGGTAATCGCGCCACAAAAGCCTTTTGCGACCAAAACGGCATCCGCTACGACGTCTGCGGAAAAATGCTGGTTGCCACCTCCTCACTGGAAATGGAGCGCATGCGGGCGCTTTGGGATCGCACCGCCGCTAACGGCCTGGAGCGCGAATGGCTGAATGCGCAGGAACTACGTGAGCGTGAACCCAATATCACCGGGCTGGGCGGCATTTTCGTCCCGTCGAGCGGGATCGTCAGCTACCGTGAAGTGACCGCCGCGATGGCGAAGATTTTCCAGGCCAAAGGCGGCGAGATTATTTACAACGCCGAGGTCAGCGCGCTAAAGGAGCACGCTGCGGGCGTGATCGTCCATACCCGCCAGGGGCAGGAATTTGAGGGGGCAACGCTGATTAGCTGCTCTGGTCTGATGGCGGACCGACTGGTGAAAATGCTCGGCGTTGAACCCGGCTTTATCATCTGTCCATTCCGTGGCGAATATTTCCGCCTGGCGTCAGAACACAACCAGATAGTTAACCATCTGATCTACCCCATCCCCGACCCGGCGATGCCGTTTCTCGGCGTTCATCTGACCCGGATGATTGACGGCAGCGTCACCGTGGGCCCCAACGCGGTACTGGCATTTAAGCGTGAAGGCTATCGTAAACGCGACTTCTCGCTCAGCGATACGCTGGAGATCCTCGGTTCTTCCGGCATTCGCCGCGTGCTGCAAAACAACCTGCGTTCAGGGCTTGGCGAAATGAAGAATTCGCTGTGCAAAAGCGGCTATCTGCGGTTGGTGCAAAAGTACTGCCCGAGTCTGACGCAGAACGATCTGCAGCCCTGGCCTGCGGGCGTGCGGGCGCAGGCGGTGTCACCTGATGGCAAGCTAATAGACGATTTCCTGTTTGTCACCACGCCACGCTCAATTCACACCTGTAACGCCCCTTCTCCGGCGGCAACGTCGGCGATCCCTATCGGTGCGCATATTGTCAGCAAAGTTCATGCGCTACTGGAGAACCAGAGTAATTCCGGACGCAAGCTGCGTGCGGCACGTAGCGTTGAGACATTACACGCCGCATTCACCCGTTAACACGATTAAGACAGGAAGCAATTATGCAACTTAACGATCCAACCTTATTCCGCCAGCAGGCACTGATCGACGGCAACTGGTGTGACGCCAACAGCGGCGAGACCCTCGCGGTGACCAACCCCGCCAACGGTCAGCAATTGGGCAGCGTACCGAAAATGGGGGCGGATGAAACCCGCGAAGCGATCAACGCTGCTAACCGCGCTCTGCCCGCATGGCGTGCGCTGACTGCCAAAGAGCGGGCCAACATCCTGCGTCGCTGGTTCAACCTGATGATTGAGCATCAGGACGATCTCGCCCGCCTGATGACCCTGGAACAGGGTAAACCGCTGGCAGAGGCCAAAGGTGAAATCACCTATGCCGCCTCATTTATTGAGTGGTTTGCCGAAGAAGGTAAGCGCATTTATGGCGATACGATCCCCGGCCATCAGGCTGATAAACGTCTGATCGTCATCAAACAGCCGATCGGCGTTACCGCCGCGATTACACCGTGGAACTTCCCGGCGGCGATGATCACTCGTAAAGCTGGCCCGGCGCTGGCGGCAGGTTGCACCATGGTGCTTAAACCCGCCAGCCAAACCCCCTACTCCGCACTGGCGCTGGCAGAGCTTGCCAATCGCGCAGGGATCCCAGCAGGCGTTTTCAGCGTGGTGACCGGTTCTGCGGGCGCGGTCGGCAACGAGCTGACCGGCAACCCGCTGGTGCGCAAGCTGTCATTTACCGGCTCAACCGAAATTGGCCGTCAGCTAATGCAGCAATGTGCCAAAGACATCAAAAAGGTGTCGCTGGAACTGGGCGGCAATGCGCCGTTCATCGTTTTTGACGATGCCGATCTCGATAAAGCCGTGGAAGGCGCGCTGGCGTCGAAGTTCCGTAACGCTGGGCAAACCTGCGTTTGCGCCAACCGCCTGTACGTGCAGGACGGCGTGTATGAGCGTTTTGCCGAAAAACTTGAGCAGGCGGTAAGCAAGCTGCGCCTCGGCGATGGTCTGCAACCTGACGTCACCACCGGACCACTGATCGACGAGAAAGCGGTAGCCAAAGTGCAGGAACACATCGCCGATGCCCTGGATAAAGGCGCCCGCATTATCGCGGGTGGCAAACCTCACGCGCTGGGCGGTAACTTCTTCCAGCCCACCATTCTGGTGGATGTGCCTGATAACGCGAAGGTCGCCAAAGAAGAGACGTTCGGCCCGCTGGCTCCACTGTTTCGCTTTAAAGACGAAGCTGACGTCATCGCTCAGGCCAACGACACCGAGTTTGGTCTGGCCGCCTATTTCTACGCCCGTGATTTGAGCCGCGTCTTCCGCGTTGGCGAAGCGCTGGAGTACGGCATCGTCGGGATTAACACCGGCATTATCTCCAACGAAGTCGCCCCGTTTGGTGGGATCAAAGCCTCCGGTCTTGGCCGTGAAGGATCGAAATACGGCATCGAAGACTACTTAGAAATCAAATATATGTGCATCGGCCTTTAATAAAATAAATACTGGAGAACACCTGATGAGCACCAACAAAGAACTTATGCAACGTCGCAGCAACGCCGTTCCCCGTGGCGTTGGACAGATCCACCCAATTTTTGCCGAGCGGGCAGAAAACTGTCGGGTGTGGGACGTTGAAGGCCGTGAATTCCTCGATTTTGCTGGCGGTATCGCGGTGCTGAACACCGGCCACCTGCATCCGCAGATCGTCTCTGCGGTAGAAGCGCAGTTGAAAAAGCTGTCCCATACCTGTTTCCAGGTGCTGGCCTATGAGCCTTACCTTGAGCTGTGCGAAATCATGAACAAGAAAGTGCCGGGTGATTTCGCCAAGAAAACCCTGCTGGTAACGACTGGCTCCGAAGCGGTGGAAAACGCGGTAAAAATCGCCCGCGCCGCCACTAAGCGAACCGGCACGATCGCCTTCAGCGGCGCTTACCACGGTCGTACGCACTACACCCTGTCGCTGACCGGGAAAGTCAATCCCTACTCAGCCGGAATGGGGCTGATGCCAGGCCACGTGTATCGCGCGCTATATCCGTGCCCGCTGCACGGCATCAGTGACGACGATGCTATCGCCAGCATTCACCGCATCTTCAAAAACGATGCCGCGCCGGAAGATGTTGCTGCCATCGTGATTGAGCCCGTCCAGGGCGAAGGTGGTTTCTACGCTGTCTCACCTGCATTTGTGCAACGTCTGCGCGCCATTTGTGACGAGCACGGGATCATGCTGATTGCCGATGAAGTACAGAGCGGCGCGGGCCGTACCGGTACGCTGTTCGCTATGGAGCAGATGGGCGTCGCCCCCGATCTTACCACCTTCGCCAAATCCATCGCCGGCGGCTTCCCGCTGGCCGGAGTGACCGGACGCGCCGAAGTGATGGACGCTATCCCACCGGGCGGGCTGGGCGGTACCTATGCCGGTAACCCGATTGCCTGTGCCGCCGCGCTGGCGGTACTGAACATTTTCGAACAGGAAAATCTGCTGCAAAAAGCCAACGAGCTGGGACAAACCCTGCGCGAAGGCCTGCTGGCTATCGCGGAAACCCACCGCGAGATTGGCGATGTGCGCGGACTGGGCGCGATGATCGCTATCGAACTGTTTGAAGACGGCGATCGCACGAAGCCAGACGCCAAACTGACTGCGGAAGTGGTGGCGCGTGCACGCGATAAAGGGCTGATCCTGCTCTCCTGCGGACCTTACTACAACGTGCTGCGCATTCTGGTTCCGCTGACCATTGAAGACGCGCAAATCCGCCAGGGGCTGGACATTATCGCTCAGTGTTTTGCCGAGGCGAAGCAGGGTTAAGCCCTGTATCCGAACGGGGAATTTTAAGCCGGATAAGGCGGAGCCGCCATCCGGCAAACAGGGTCAATAACAATAATACGCGTGCCCCGGCGCGGGAATGCCGGGGTGCTCTCCCAAGTGAAATACTTTCGAGAGGTTTAAAAGATGGGGCAAGTGTCACAATCACATGATTTAGGGGGCGGGCTGAAATCACGCCACGTCACCATGCTGTCTATTGCCGGGGTTATCGGCGCAAGTTTGTTTGTTGGTTCAAGCGTGGCGATTGCAGAAGCCGGCCCCGCGGTATTATTAGCCTATCTTTTCGCCGGGTTGCTGGTGGTGATGATTATGCGCATGCTGGCCGAAATGGCCGTCGCCACCCCAGATACCGGTTCCTTTTCCACCTATGCCGATAAGGCCATCGGTCCGTGGGCAGGTTATACCATCGGCTGGCTGTACTGGTGGTTCTGGGTGTTGGTTATCCCGCTGGAGGCGAATATCGCCGCCATCATTCTACACTCCTGGGTGCCGGGCATTCCTGTCTGGCTGTTTTCTCTGGTTATCACGCTGGCATTAACTGGCAGTAATTTGCTGAGCGTCAAAAATTACGGTGAGTTCGAATTCTGGCTGGCGCTGTGCAAAGTGATTGCCATTCTGGCGTTTATTACCCTCGGTGCGGCGGCAATTAGCGGTTTCTACCCTTATGCTGACGTCAGCGGCGTTTCACGCTTGTGGGATCAGGGCGGCTTTATGCCCAACGGTTTTGGCGCAGTGCTCAGTGCGATGCTAATCACCATGTTCTCCTTTATGGGGGCGGAGATTGTCACCATCGCCGCCGCCGAGTCCGACACACCGGACAAACATATCGTCCGCGCCACCAACTCAGTTATCTGGCGTATCTCCATCTTCTATTTGTGCTCCATTTTCGTGGTGGTGGCACTGATCCCATGGAATATGCCGGGACTGAAAGAAGTGGGTTCGTACCGCTCGGTATTGGAGTTACTGCATATCCCGCACGCGAAACTGATCATGGACTGCGTTATTTTGCTGTCGGTGACCAGCTGTCTGAACTCCGCGCTGTATACGTCCTCGCGTATGCTCTACTCCCTGAGCCGTCGTGGCGATGCGCCCGCCTTTATGGGTAAAACAAACCGCAGTAAAACGCCTTATGTGGCGGTATTGCTGTCTACGGGGGCCGCGTTCCTCACCGTGGTGGTCAACTATTACGCCCCAGCCAAGGTGTTTAAATTCCTGATCGACAGCTCCGGTGCCATCGCGCTGCTGGTGTATCTGGTGATTGCGATTTCACAACTACGGATGCGCAAAATCCTACTGGCGCAAGGCGGCGAAATTAAACTGAAAATGTGGCTCTATCCGTGGCTTACCTGGCTGGTCATCGCGTTTATTATCTTTGTACTGGTAGTCATGTTATTTCGGCCAGCACAACAGTTGGAAGTTATCTCTACCGGGTTGTTAGCCATAGGAATTATTTGTACCGTGCCCATTATGTCACGCTGGAAAAAACTGCTATCGTGGCAAAAAGCACCGTTGCAAAATACGCATTAAACCTGTTCCCGGCGCAGGCCGGGGATCCGTTCAGGAGTAAGACCATGACCGCCATTCCCCAACCGACGGCCATTGATGGATACCGCTGGCTGAAGAACGACATTATTCGCGGTGTTTATCAGCCTGATGAAAAACTGCGTATGAGTCTGCTGACCTCGCGCTACGATCTTGGCGTGGGACCGCTGCGTGAAGCGCTTTCGCAACTGGTCGCGGAGCGGCTGGTGACGGTGGTTAATCAGAAAGGGTATCGTGTCGCCCCGATGTCAGAACAAGAGTTGCTCGATATTTTCGATGCCCGCGCCAATATGGAAGCCATGCTGGTCGCGCTGGCGATTGAACGCGGCGATGACGCCTGGGAAGCTGAAATTCTGGCGCGGGCGCATATGCTCAGCAAACTTGAAGCCATTGACGCCAGTGAACAGATGCTCGACGAGTGGGATCAGCGCCATCAGGCGTTTCACTCGGCGATTGTCGCCGGCTGCGGTTCACAATACTTGTTGCAAATGCGCGAACGTCTATTCTCTCTGGCGGCGCGCTACCGGTTTATCTGGCTGCGTAAAACGGTGTTGTCAGTTGAAATGCTGGAAGATAAACACGATCAACACAAGACGCTGACCGAAGCAATTCTGGCACGCGATACCGCGCGCGCCAGCGAATTAATGCGCCAGCACCTGCTGACGCCAATTCCGATTATTCAACAGGCGATGTCCGGCAAATTACTGACGGAATAAGCCTGAATAATATTACTGTTCCGGAATACGTAAAACCTGCCCAGGATAGATTTTATCCTGGCTTTTCAACATCGGTTTATTCGCTTCAAATATCTGGTTATACAGGTTGGCATTACCGTAAACCTGTTTGGCAATAGCGCTCAGGGTATCCCCAGATTTTACGGTATAAAACTGGCTTTCACTCGCGGGCGCAGAGGTTTTAACCTGATCGTCTACACTGGCGATACCGGAGATATTACCGATCGCAATCAGGATTTTTTCTTTCGCTTCCTGACTTAAACCATCGCCAGAAACGGTGGCTTTGCCTTCGTTAATTTGCACGTTCACTTTATCCGCATCCGGGATGCCGGTTTTATTCAGGTGTTCCTGCACCTTTTTTGCCAGATCGGCTGTGTCATGGTTTCCAGTGACCACATCCCACAGTTTTTCACCCGCATCTTTTACAAAATTGAAAAGTCCCATATCCACCTCGGTTATTAACAATCAACACCCAAAAGTGTAGCAGAGGAGAACGAGACGCAAAGAAAACGGCGCCAAAGCGCCGTAGCAGAAGGAGGATTAGTTACGCGTCTGTATCCAGAAGGCGTGGATCAAACCGGGGATGTAGCCCAGCAGCGTCAGAACGATATTGAGGATAAATGCCCAGCCGAATCCTTTCCCCAGCAGCACGCCAAGCGGGGGCAGAATAATAGTAAAAACGATTCTCCAGAAACCCATACACACTCCCTACAAGCAAAAAGTTAATCATTGTTTAAAAAGAGATTTTATCTCTAAGATTAATCAGTGTAGCTAACTCCTTCCGTCTCGCCCTGCTGTTTTACCCTCTTTTACGCTCTTTACGCTGGCGTACGTTGGCTTTTTATTTTAGAATTTACTTAATTTAGACTATGCTTAAATACATATGACAGAACTTGAACAACTCCAGGCCAGCGCTGAACAGGCTGCCGCCCTGCTCAAAGCGATGAGTAACCCGAAAAGGTTGCTGATTTTGTGCATGCTCTGCGGTTCACCCGGCACCAGCGCAGGCGAGTTAGCCCGTGCTACCGGACTGAGCCCTTCCGCCACCTCCCAGCATCTGGCGCGTATGCGCGAAGAAGGTCTGATAGACAGCCAGCGCGATGCCCAGCGCATCCTCTACTCCATTAAAAATGCGGCCGTGAATTCGCTGATCGCCACATTAAAAACACTGTATTGCCCATAAGGAGCCATCATGACCATTGGGACGATTTCCCCGCGCGAGGCGCAGACGCGCCTCGCACAAGGTGCAAAACTGATTGATATCCGCGATGCTGATGAGTATCTGTACGAGCATATTCCTGAGGCGCATCTGGTGCCTTTATCCACGCTTGAGCACGGAGTGTTGCCTGAGAATTTACGCGCCGGTCAGGTAATTTTTCACTGCCAGTCCGGCAAACGTACACAAAATGCAGCGACAAAACTGAGCGCCATTGCCGCGCCTGCGCAGGTCTGGTTGCTGGAAGGCGGAATTGACGGCTGGAAAGCCGCTGGTTTGCCGGTGGCGAAAGACAGTTCACAACCGTTACCACTGATGCGTCAGGTACAGATAGCCGCAGGCAGCCTTGCTTTACTTGGCGTCATTCTGGGTTACGCCGTTAACAGCGCGTTCTTCCTGCTGAGCGGTTTTGTTGGTGCCGGGCTGATTCTCGCTGGCGTGACCGGCTTTTGCGGCATGGCGCGAGTACTGAATATCATGCCCTGGAACCGACGTACTCATTAAGCGGTAATCATTGAAACAGCGCTGTACCCGTTGAATGACGTGATCTATGGTGAGTTCTGCGATAAATAAAGGAGAGCAATATGTTTCAACCTGGCGATCTGGTTCAACCGCGCATGGGCGGACCCAAACTGAAAGTTATCGAAGTCAATGGCGATCAAATTGTGGCGGTACAAGCCAGTAATGAAAGCGGTGATAAATTCACGCTGAAAGCAGCTGATGTGACGCGATATACCGAAGAAGGTGATTTCGGCGTTTGCTGAAAATAAGCGGTGAGGACACCCTCACCGCCGTCGTAATTAGATCAAAAAGTCATCAAGAGATTTACCGGCAGCTAACGCCTGAGCAATTGGCTTCGGTGTGCGACCTTGTCCGGTCCATGTTTGCGTTTCACCATTGAAATCGGTAAAACGATATTTCGCCGGGCGTGGCTGACGTTTTTTAACTGAACGTGCCGTCGCAGGCGTTATGCTCAACAGCTCTTCCGGACTGATCCCATCTGCCTGCATCTGCGCCAGCAAGGCACTAATTTTTTCCTGCTGTTCTGCACGTTGGCGCTGCAGTTGTTCTTCTTCATCGCGCCGTTCTTTGGTCACTACCCTGAATTTTTCAAGCATATCTTCCAGTACATCAACGGAAAATTCACGAGCCATTGCACGCAGCGAGCGGATATTATTTAAGTTTTTTAACATTGAACTCATATTAACAAAACCTCTTTAACGTAAAAACAGTATTACGCTAAATATTGTATGCAACTGCTTATTATATTTCCAGTCTAATTTCTTCGTGAGTTATTAAACAAATAGCCAACCTTGGTATTTATAGCATCTATTTTGCTATCGTCCATGCAATATATTCCATTACCGGATAGCTGCCAGGAATATACCTGCAAGCTATCTCTGCACGTCACTTGAGAAACAGACCACGGCATCGCACGGGACAACTCGTCTACATATTGCACATTGGTCAACATTCAGAAAAGGAGCGCAAAAAATTCAGAAAAACAAATTCCTATAACCCATTGATCTAAAATACCTTTAATTAACACAGCAACGAAAATACCAAAACGAACAAAAAACAGACCATTGCAGAGCATTTTATCGACAAAAAGGTTATAAATAAAAATTTTAAGCTAGTTGCCAGTTATTATCCAGACAGATATCCTATTCAAACGCGAAAGCAGCAAGACAAATCACTAGCAAGAAGGCATTCAAAACCTTTTTTTCCCTTTTTACAAGGAGAATTAACATGTTCTCTCCGCAGTCACGCTTGCGTCATGCAGTAGCAGACACGTTCGCGATGGTTGTTTATTGTTCTGTCGTGAACATGTTGATCGAAATATTCCTTTCAGGAATGAGCTTCGAACAGTCACTGTACTCCAGACTGGTGGCTATCCCCGTCAACATCCTGATCGCATGGCCTTACGGCATGTACCGCGATTTATTTATGCGTGCGGCACGGAAAGCCACGCAGGCAGGATGGGGGAAAAACCTGGCAGACGTGTTGGCTTACGTCACCTTCCAGTCGCCGGTATATGTGATTATTCTGTTAACGGTTGGCGCAGACTGGCACCAGATTACGGCTGCAGTAAGTTCGAACATCGTGGTGTCAATGCTGATGGGCGCTGTCTATGGCTACTTTCTTGATTATTGCCGCCGCCTGTTTAAGGTCAGCAGCTATCACCAGGCTAAAGCTTGATACGATTCTTTGCGACTGGCCCTGCCAGTCGCATTATTAGTTTGAGCTAACGTCGCCAAACAACCCACTCAGATAGCGCTCAAGTGCAATTCGTGAACTAAAGCCGTGTGGAATACCATAATGTTCATGGGTCTCTCCGGCTAAATACAGCGGGAATTGCTGGTAGTGATCGCAGGTTTTAATATCCGTAGCAGGTTCCGCCAGCGAAGAGCTGCGCTCTTTTAGCGTGGGATGGATGACTAATGCGGTACGTCCCATGCGTGCTTCACGGTTAACGTACACATAATTTTCGCCACGACGATAGCCGTACGTTTTCTGCGTCACAACATCAACGGTAAAGCCCACTTTTTCAAGTACGCGCGCCACCTCATCTGGTCGTAAATACATATTCTTTTCCTCGTTATCTTTTACTGCGGGCTTACCTTACCTGATTCAGCATTAGCAACGCTTTCAGAAAAGTCCATAAACGAGTGGCGATGGTGGGACGAATATCTTAAGAACCGTGCTGATTCAGGCCAGCGCCAGCCGCAGCTGATATGCCGCCTGCTGCGCCATTTCCAGCGAGCTAATGTTGGTAAACGACAGCAATATTCCTCCCTTTCCTGCTGAAGTTATTCGCCAGCGGCTTAACGCCTGAACCGCCAGTCCAGCCTGATTCGCTTTGCGCACCAGCGCAACATCATCTCCATCTACACTCATTACCAGTTGAATCCCACCTTCCTGAGGAATGACGCTAAATCCTTGTTCGGTCAGGGCGTTTTCCATCCATTGTCGTCGCAAGGCGTAATGCTGACGCATGCGTTTTAAGTGTCGCCAGAAGTGGCCGTCTTGCATAAAATCCGCCAGCGTTTGCTGCCATAAAACCGGAACGCTACAGGCCGTTAGCGCCGCCTGCTGACGAAAATGTTCGACCTGGGTCAGAGGCACCACCAGCCATGCCGTGCGCAAAGCCGGAAACAGAGATTTGCTGAACGTTCCGGCATAAATCACCCGCTGGGGCGCATCCAGACTTTTTAGCGGCGGCAACGGTTTACCGTGGTAGCGAAATTCGCTGTCGTAGTCATCTTCGATTACCCACGCCAGCGCGCGAGTCGCCCATTCCAGCAACCGGTGGCGACGGTCTAATGACAAGGCCACGCCCAGCGGGCTTTGGTGTGCGGGCGTGAGCAGTACAAAACGCGCCTGCGGGAAATCGCGGATCCCAGCGCAGACGTCCAGACCATCAGCATCAACCGCCACCGGCATCAGCTCAATGCGTTCCTGAGCGACCACGGGGCGAATCAGCGGAAAGCCAGGATCTTCGACCCACATCCCCTCACCGGGTTGAGACAAAGCGCGCAGAATTAACGTCATTGATGCTGCGTAACCTGAAGTAATAAAAACCTGTTCCGGCTGGCATTCAATACTGCGTGAAACGCGCAGGTAATCAACAATCGCCTGACGTAATACCCGTTCGCCGCAAACATCGCCCACCGCCAGATCAAAACGCGTTTGGGTGCGTAAACGCCGCCCCATTACCCGCGCCCAGACGTCGCGCGGGAAGAGATCGAGTGCGGGTAATCCCATCTGAAAAAGCTGCGGTCTGGGTTTTTCTCCGGCGAAGATGGCAGGTGATGCTGGCGCGCTTTGAGGCCGCAGTTGTTCACTGACAAACGTTCCTGCTTGTCCGCGTCGCGCAAGCCAGCCCTGCGCCACCAGCTCTGCATAGGCGTTTTCCACCGTCGAGCGTGATACGCCCAGCTCCTGGGCCCAGGTCCGACTGGAAGGTAATCTGGTACCTGGCTTGAGTTCACCGTTCTCAATTGCGTTTTTTAACTGACGGGCGATTTGCTGATAGCGCGGCATTTATGGTCTGCTTTTTTTGCAACAATATGGCTCTCTTTAGCAGTCCATTATAGTGCTACATTGCGGGTCAGCCAAACGAGGAGAAATACCATGACAATGTTACGCCAGCCCTATTATGAACTCAGTCCTGAAATCTATAACGCCCTGGTTCAGGCAAGCAAAGCGCTGGAAAACTGCGCGCTGGAACCTACGCTGACGGAACTGATTTACTTACGGGTCTCGCAAATCAATGGCTGCGCCTTTTGCCTGGAAATGCACAGTAAGGCGCTGCGTAAATCCGGTGTTGCGCAGGCCAAACTGGACGCACTGGCAGGCTGGCGGGTGAGTCACCACTTCAGCGAAAAGGAACGTGCGGCGCTGGCGTGGGCTGAATCCGTCACCCATATCGCCAGTACGCATGCCGAAGATGACGTTTATCTGCCGCTGCTCGCCCATTTTAGCGCGAAAGAAATTAGCGACCTGACGTTTGCCATTAGCCTGATGAACTGCTTTAACCGTCTGGCGGTAGGGATGCGTATGTGATTCTGCGCTACCGGATGACAGCATAAATGTCTTATCCGGCCTGGGAAGTCCTTTCCTGTAGGCCGGATTAGACGCGACGTGCCGCCATCCAGCAACCTGCGATGATACATATCACTTCCCCCGTCACGCTCCTCACCCGGCCCTCATTAATCTAAAATTCCCATATCTTGTATGGTTGAATCTTTTTAAAACTACATCTAGTATCTTCTGTATCAAGACGCACACAACCCGACGCCCTCTATCGCGTCGATCTTTTACTTATAAACGGAAATACGAATCATGCGCATTGTTATTTACACTCGCAACAACTGTGTTCAGTGTCACGCCACCAGGCGGGCGATGGAAAGCCGCGGGTTTAACTTCGAGATGGTGAACGTCGATTTACAGCCCGATCTGGCTGATAGCCTGCGCGAGCAAGGCTTTCGCCAGTTACCGGTCGTGGTCGCAGGGGAAGCCAGTTGGTCAGGATTTCGCCCGGACATGATCAACCGTCTGCGCCCGGAACCCCAAGTGGCCAGCGCATGAGCCAGCTCGTCTACTTCTCCAGCAGCTCCGAAAATACGCACCGCTTTATCCAGCGTCTGGGGCTGACTGCCATCCGCATTCCGCTTAACGAACGCGAGCGGATCCGGGTAGACGAACCTTACATATTAATCGTGCCATCCTACGGCGGCGGCGGTACGGCTGGCGCGGTCCCAAGACAGGTGATCCGCTTTTTAAACGATACGCACAACCGGGCGTTAATCCGTGGAGTGATCGCCTCCGGTAATCGCAATTTCGGGGATGCTTATGGTCGCGCGGGTGATGTGATCTCACAAAAATGCGGCGTGCCGTGGCTCTATCGCTTTGAGCTGATGGGCACCCAAAGCGATATCGACAACGTTCGGAAAGGAGTGAGCGAATTTTGGCAACGACAACCGCAGAACGCGTAATGCAGCCAACGCTGGATTACCATGCCCTGAATGCCATGCTGAATCTGTACGATAAAGCCGGACGCATTCAGTTCGACAAAGACCATCAGGCGGTGGAGGCTTTCTTTGCCGCCCACGTCCGCCCCAACTCGGTGGCGTTTGCCAGCCAGCAGGAGCGCCTGGACACATTGGTAGATGAAGGCTATTACGATGCCAGCGTGTTAGCCCGCTACAATCGCGCGTTCGTGCTGAAGCTATTCACCCACGCCCACGCCAGCGGATTCCGTTTCCAGACGTTCCTCGGCGCATGGAAGTTCTACACCAGCTATACGCTGAAAACGTTCGACGGTAAGCGCTATCTCGAAGACTTTGAGGATCGGGTCACGATGGTGGCGCTCACGCTGGCGCAGGGCGATGAAGCGCTCGCAATGCAACTGGCTAATGAAATGCTCTCCGGGCGCTTTCAACCCGCCACGCCAACCTTCTTAAACTGCGGTAAACAGCAACGCGGCGAGCTGGTCTCCTGCTTCCTGTTACGCATCGAAGACAATATGGAGTCAATTGGTCGGGCGGTAAACTCGGCGCTACAGCTCTCTAAACGCGGCGGCGGCGTGGCATTTTTGCTCTCTAACCTGCGCGAGGCAGGTGCGCCCATTAAGCGCATTGAGAACCAGTCCTCCGGCGTGATCCCGGTAATGAAAATGCTGGAAGATGCGTTTTCTTATGCGAATCAACTCGGGGCGCGTCAGGGCGCGGGGGCTGTGTATCTGCACGCGCACCATCCGGATATTTTGCGTTTTCTTGATACCAAACGTGAAAATGCCGACGAAAAAATTCGCATCAAAACGCTCTCGCTTGGCGTGGTGATCCCGGACGTCACCTTCCAGTTGGCGAAAGAAAACGCCCGGATGGCGCTGTTTTCACCGTATGACGTAGAACGAATTTACGGCAAACCATTCGGTGATATCGCCGTGAGCGAGCGGTATGACGAACTGGTTGCTGACCAACGCGTACACAAAAAATACATTATCGCCCGCGATTTCTTCCAGCGGCTGGCAGAGATCCAGTTTGAGTCTGGCTACCCTTACATCATGTTTGAAGACACGGTGAATCGCGCCAACCCGATTGCCGGTCGGATCAATATGAGCAACCTGTGCTCGGAGATTTTGCAGGTTAACAGCGCCTCCACCTACGATGAAAACCTCAATTACGCACAGACCGGGCATGATATCTCCTGCAATCTCGGCTCGTTGAACATTGCCCATACCATGGATTCACCGGACTTTGGTCGTACAGTGGAAACGGCGGTTCGCGGCTTAACCGCCGTTTCGGACATGAGCCACATCCGCAGCGTGCCTTCGATCGAAGCCGGGAACAGCGCGTCGCACGCGATTGGTCTTGGGCAGATGAATCTGCACGGGTATCTGGCGCGGGAAGGGATCGCCTATGGTTCGCCGGAAGGGCTGGATTTTACCAATCTCTATTTCTATACCATCACCTGGCATGCGCTGAATACGTCAATGAAGATCGCCCGCGAGCGCGGTCAAACCTTTGCCGGATTCAGACAATCCCGCTACGCCAGCGGCGAGTATTTTAGCCAGTATCTGCAGGGCGACTGGCAGCCTAAAACCGACAAGGTTCGCACACTGTTTGCTGCCAGCGGCCTTACGCTGCCGACGCGCGAAATGTGGTCGCGGCTGCGAGAAGATGTGATGCGCTACGGCATTTATAATCAGAATTTACAGGCGGTGCCGCCCACCGGTTCTATCTCCTACATCAATCATGCCACGTCAAGCATTCACCCGATCGTGTCAAAAGTGGAGATTCGCAAAGAGGGTAAAACCGGACGCGTTTACTACCCTGCCCCGTTTATGACCAATGAGAATCTGGCCTTGTATCAGGATGCCTACGAGATTGGTCCACAAAAAATCATTGATACCTACGCGGAAGCAACGCGCCATGTCGATCAGGGGCTTTCACTGACGCTCTTTTTCCCCGATACCGCCACCACGCGCGATATCAACAAAGCGCAGATTTACGCCTGGCGTAAGGGCATCAAATCGCTGTACTACATCCGACTACGTCAACTGGCGCTGGAAGGAACCGAAATCGAAGGTTGCGTGTCATGCGCGCTGTAAGGAGGAGAAAATGACATTATCCCGCGTGAGCGCCATCAACTGGAACAAGATTGAGGATGATAAAGATCTCGAGGTATGGAACCGCCTGACCAGTAACTTCTGGCTACCGGAAAAGGTCCCGCTCTCCAATGACATCCCGGCCTGGCAAACGTTGAACGCCGCCGAACAGCAGTTGACCATCCGCGTTTTTACCGGGCTGACGCTGCTCGACACCATTCAGAATGTTGCCGGAGCACCCGCGTTAATGGCCGATTCGTTAACGCCGCATGAAGAGGCGGTGCTGTCGAATATCAGCTTTATGGAAGCGGTACACGCCCGTTCATACAGCTCTATTTTCTCCACCCTTTGCCAGACCAAAGATGTGGATACAGCTTACGCCTGGAGTGAAGAAAATACCCCACTCCAGCGCAAGGCGCAGATCGTTTTGGCACATTACGCCAGCGACGAACCGTTGAAGAAGAAAATTGCCAGCGTGTTTCTGGAATCCTTCCTGTTCTATTCCGGCTTCTGGTTACCGATGTATTTTTCCAGCCGCGGCAAATTGACCAATACAGCCGATCTTATTCGCCTGATTATTCGTGATGAGGCCGTTCATGGGTATTACATTGGTTATAAATATCAAAAAGGTCTGGAGCATATTTCCGAGTCCGCACGCGAGGAGTTAAAGAACTTTGCCTTCGATCTGCTGATGGAATTGTATGATAACGAAGCGCGCTATACGGAAGAATTGTATGCAGAAACAGGCTGGGTGGATGACGTCAAAGCCTTCCTTTGCTACAACGCCAATAAGGCATTGATGAATTTGGGGTATGAGGCGCTATTTCCACCTGAAATGGCCGAGGTTAACCCGGCAATCCTTGCCGCGCTGTCGCCCAACGCTGACGAAAACCACGATTTCTTCTCGGGTTCTGGCTCATCCTATGTGATGGGAAAAGCGGTCGAAACCGAAGACGACGACTGGAATTTCTAGCAATCATTTCTGCGGGAAATACCGTACATTTTTCGCGGAAATATTTTAACAGGATCACACTTTTGTCGTGCAAATATAATTGTGTGATCTACACTCAATATCAGCCGCATTATTCGCCTGCATTCCAGCAATTCAGGCGATTTTTCATTGGCATTTACAAAAAATATTAACCAGCCCGCATTCGCGCTCAGCCCTTATATCACGGGAAGTCCCGCCGCCTGGCCTTCGGCAATATTCATGCCACAACCAAATTCAGGGTTGTCTCAGATTCTCAGTATGTTAGGGTAGAAAAAGGTCACTATTTCCATCAGGTAATATATCGATATAAACAAATAACAGGAATCATTCTATTGCATGGCAATTAAATTAGAAGTTAAAAATCTCTATAAGATATTTGGAGAGCATCCCCAGAGAGCCTTCAAATATATTGAAAAAGGACTTTCAAAAGAGCAAATTCTGGATAAAACAGGGCTATCGCTTGGCGTAAAGAACGCCAGTCTGGCCATTGAAGAAGGCGAGATATTTGTCATCATGGGATTATCCGGTTCGGGTAAATCCACAATGGTACGCCTTCTCAATCGCCTGATTGAACCCACCCGCGGACAGGTATTGATTGACGGCGTAGACATCGCCCGCATATCCGATGCCGAGCTTCGCGAGGTGCGCAGAAAAAAGATTGCGATGGTGTTCCAGTCCTTTGCCCTGATGCCGCACATGACGGTGCTGGACAATACGGCATTCGGCATGGAATTAGCCGGTGTCGGCGCGGATGAACGTCGTGAAAAAGCGTTAGATGCGCTACGTCAGGTTGGTCTGGAGAATTATGCTCACGGATACCCGGATGAACTTTCCGGGGGAATGCGCCAGCGTGTGGGCCTCGCCCGTGCATTAGCCATTAACCCTGACATCTTATTAATGGATGAGGCCTTCTCAGCCCTCGATCCATTAATTCGTACTGAGATGCAGGATGAACTGGTAAAACTACAGGCGAAACATCAACGCACCGTGGTCTTTATATCGCATGACCTCGACGAAGCTATGCGTATTGGCGACAGAATTGCCATTATGCAAAACGGTGAAGTGGTCCAGGTCGGCACGCCGGATGAAATCCTGAATAATCCAGCCAATGATTATGTACGCACCTTCTTCCGCGGCGTTGATATTAGCCAGGTCTTCAGTGCGAAAGATATTTCACGCCGTAGCCCCGAAGGTTTAATTCGTAAAACGCCCGGGGTGGGTCCACGTTCAGCGCTGCAATTATTGCAGGACAAAGATCGCGAATATGGTTACGTGATCGAACGCGGCAATAAATTCGTTGGCGTTGTTTCAATCGACTCCTTAAAAACAGCGTTAAGTCAGGCGCAAGGTATTGAAGCGGCATTGATCGATGAGCCGTTAGCCGTAGATGCACAAACTCCTCTCAGCGAGTTGCTTTCTCATGTCGGCCAGGCCCCGTGCGCGGTGCCGGTTGTTGATGAGGAACAGCAGTATGTGGGCGTCATTTCAAAACGCATGCTGTTACAGGCTTTAGATCGTGAGGGGGTAAACAATGGCTGATCAAACTAATCCGTGGGATACCACACCAGCGGCCGACAGCGCCGCACAAACTGCCGATGCCTGGAGCACGCCATCTGGTGCGCCCACTGACGGCGGTAGCGCAGACTGGCTGACCAGCGCCCCTGCGCCGGCGCCAGAACATTTCAATATTATGGATCCGTTCCATAAAACACTGATCCCGCTGGATAGTTGGGTCACCGAAGGGATCGACTGGGTTGTTACCCATTTCCGTCCGGTCTTCCAGGGCATTCGTGTTCCGGTGGATTACATTCTCAACGGCTTCCAGCAGCTTCTGTTAGGTATGCCAGCGCCCGTGGCGATTATCCTGTTTGCCCTGATTGCCTGGCAGATATCCGGTGTCGGAATGGGCGTTGCTACGCTGATTTCCTTGATTGCCATCGGTGCCATCGGTGCGTGGTCGCAGGCCATGATAACCCTGGCGCTGGTACTGACCGCTCTGCTGTTCTGCGTAGTGATCGGTCTGCCGATGGGGATCTGGTTAGCACGCAGTCCGCGGGCGGCAAAAATTGTTCGCCCGCTGCTGGACGCCATGCAAACCACCCCAGCGTTCGTCTATCTGGTGCCGATTGTCATGCTGTTCGGTATTGGTAACGTCCCGGGCGTGGTGGTGACGATTATCTTCGCCCTGCCGCCAATCGTACGTCTGACCATTCTGGGGATTAACCAGGTGCCAGCCGATCTGATTGAAGCCTCGCGTTCGTTTGGCGCCAGCCCGCGTCAGATGCTGTTTAAAGTGCAGCTCCCGCTGGCGATGCCCACTATTATGGCCGGGGTCAACCAGACGCTGATGCTGGCGCTTTCAATGGTCGTCATCGCGTCGATGATCGCCGTCGGCGGGCTGGGTCAGATGGTGCTGCGTGGAATCGGTCGTCTGGATATGGGGCTTGCCACCGTCGGTGGGGTTGGGATTGTAATCCTCGCCATCATCCTGGATCGCCTGACGCAGGCCGTTGGTCGCGACTCGCGTAGTCGTGGCAACCGTCGCTGGTACACCACTGGTCCCGTTGGGCTTATCACTCGCCCTTTCACGAAATAATTCACCCGTTGCCCGGTGGCGCATTGCTTACCGGGCCTACAATTCATTAACTTACACAAAATCATTCAAGTTGCATCGCGGCGGCAAACGAATGTATCCCCAGGAGCGTACAAGTAGTACGTGACTGGGGTGCATGAGTGCAGCCAACAAAGAGGCAGCTTGAAGGATGAAGTGTAATAAGGAACAACGATGCGACAGAAAATAATTATTGCCACAGCGTTTGCCACCCTTGTCTCCACCAGCACTTTCGCTGCCGACCTGCCGGGCAAAGGCATCACCGTACAGCCAATTCAGAGCACAATCTCTGAAGAATCCTTCCAGACGCAGCTTGTTGCCCGCGCGCTGGAGAAGCTGGGTTACACCGTTAACAAAACAAGCGAAGTTGATTACAACGTCGGCTATACCTCCATTGCCTCTGGCGATGCAACTTTCACCGCCGTGAACTGGCAGCCGCTGCATGATGATATGTACGCCGCTGCGGGCGGAGACAAAAAGTTTTATCGCGAGGGGGTATTCGTTACGGGTGCCGCACAGGGTTATCTGATCGACAAAAAAACCGCTGAGCAGTACAAAATCACTAACATCGCTCAGTTAAAAGATCCGAAGATCGCCAAAATCTTTGACACTAACGGTGACGGAAAAGCCGATATGATGGGCTGTTCACCGGGCTGGGGTTGTGAAGCAGTTATCAACCACCAGAACAAAGCTTTCGATCTGGAAAAAACCGTCGAGGTCAGCCACGGTAACTATGCGGCGATGATGGCTGACACCATTACCCGCTTTAAAGAAGGCAAACCCATTCTTTACTACACCTGGACACCGTACTGGGTCAGCGACGTCATGAAGCCGGGTAAAGATGTGGTCTGGCTGCAGGTACCGTTCTCTTCCCTGCCAGGCGAGCAGAAAGATATTGATACCAAGCTGCCAAACGGCGCCAACTACGGCTTCCCGGTGAACACGATGCATATTGTCGCCAATAAAGCCTGGGCGGAGAAAAACCCGGCTGCAGCGAAACTGTTTGCCATCATGAAGCTGCCGCTGGCGGATATCAACGCGCAGAACGCGATGATGCATGACGGTAAAGCGTCTGAAGCCGACGTGCAGGGTCACGTTGACGGCTGGATCAAAGCCCACCAGCAGCAGTTTGACGGCTGGGTGAACGAAGCGCTGGCCGCGCAGAAATAACCGGCTCGCAGGCCTGATGAGCGTAGTTTCATCAGGCACTGTAACCATACCAATGCCTGATGGTGGCGCGATGCGCCTTATCCGGCATAGACGCCCTCCCCCCAATCGCACAATTCATCACCCAACAAATCAGCAACATTTAATCACTTCCGTTATGATTGTTTTCTGCAACCCATTACTCAGTTGAAAACAATGACGAAAACCACTCAGGGACTTAGCCCTTCGCTGATCCTGTTAATGTCTATCGCCACCGGCCTCGCCGTCGCCAGTAACTATTATGCTCAGCCGTTGCTCGACACCATCGCCCGTAACTTTTCACTATCTGCCAGTACCGCAGGGTTTATCGTCACCGCGGCCCAACTCGGCTATGCCGCTGGCCTGCTGTTTTTAGTCCCGCTTGGCGATATGCTCGAACGTCGGATGCTGATCGTCTCCATGACGCTGTTAGCGGCAGGCGGCATGCTGATTACCGCCAGCAGCCAGTCGCTGGGCATGCTGATCCTCGGTACCGCCCTGACCGGGTTGTTCTCGGTAGTCGCACAGATTTTAGTTCCGCTGGCGGCGACACTTGCCACGCCAGACAAGCGCGGTAAAGTCGTCGGCACGATTATGAGCGGCCTGCTGTTGGGCATTCTGCTGGCGCGCACCGTAGCGGGATTACTGGCCAATTTGGGCGGCTGGCGCACTGTGTTTTGGGTGGCATCGGTATTAATGGCGCTGATGGCGATTGCGCTGTGGCGCGGTCTGCCGAAGATGAAATCAGAAACGCATCTTAACTACCCGCAACTTCTGGGTTCGGTATTCAGCCTGTTTATCCACGATAAACTGCTGCGTACCCGCGCGATGCTGGGCTGTCTGACCTTTGCCAATTTCAGTATCCTCTGGACATCAATGGCGTTTTTGCTCGCCGCACCGCCGTTTAACTATTCAGAAGGCATGATTGGTCTGTTTGGCCTGGCGGGGGCCGCCGGGGCGTTAGGCGCGCGTCCGGCGGGCGGTTTTGCCGATAAAGGTAAATCTCACCTGACCACCACCCTTGGGCTGTTATTGCTGCTGCTCTCCTGGCTAGCTATTTGGTTTGGGCACGCTTCCGTCCCCATGCTGATTATCGGCATTCTGGTGCTGGATCTCACCGTTCAGGGCGTACATATCACCAACCAGACGGTTATCTATCGCATTCATCCGGACGCGCGTAATCGCCTGACCGCCGGATACATGACCAGCTATTTTATTGGCGGAGCAGCAGGGTCGCTGATTTCAGCCTCCGCCTGGCAGCATGCCGGGTGGGCTGGCGTTTGTCTGGCCGGTACGACCGTTGCCCTACTCAATCTGTTGGTCTGGTGGCGAGGTTTTCACCGTCAGGAAGCCGTAAATTAAGCGTATAGTGCATGTTTACCGCTGATTGGGCTCCACAGGGTGTTAAGGAGCCCATCAGTCTGCTAAGGTTATAACTCATTGAACCAAGTTATATTAATTTCGGTAATGAAACCTATAACCCTATGGAAAGCCCTATACCCCAGTCTGAACCCAGTTCTGCAACGCTAACTGAAGGATTCAAAGACAGCCTGCCAATAGTCATTAGCTATATTCCGGTCGCTTTTGCATTTGGTCTCAATGCCACTCGCCTTGGCTTTTCTCCCGTTGAAAGCGTCTTTTTCTCCTGCATTATCTATGCGGGAGCCAGCCAGTTTGTCATCACCACGATGCTCGCTGCAGGCAGTTCTCTGTGGGTTGCCGCTCTGACCGTCATGGCCATGGATGTACGCCATGTTTTGTACGGCCCTTCCCTGCGTAGCCGAATCGCCCAGCGACTGAGCAAACCCAAAAGTGCGCTGTGGGCCTTTGGCCTCACCGATGAAGTCTTTGCCGCCGCAACCGCAAAGCTGGTACGGGATAACCGGCGCTGGAGTGAGAACTGGATGATTGGCATTGCGCTATGCTCATGGGCCTCCTGGGTATTTGGCACGGTGATCGGCGCGTTTTCCGGCAGCGGTTTACTTAAGGATTACCCGGCCGTTGAGGCGGCGCTGGGCTTCATGCTCCCGGCGCTGTTCATGAGCTTCCTGCTGGCCTCTTTCCAGCGTCAGCAGGCGCTCTGCGTCACTGCGGCGCTAGCCGGGGCGCTGGCTGGCGTTATGCTGTTTTCTATTCCTGCCGCCATCCTTGCCGGCATTGTCTGCGGATGCCTGACGGCACTCATCCAGTCATTTTGGCAGGGGGGTCCTGATGAGCTATGAGGTCCTGCTGCTTGGCCTGTTGGTCGGCTGCGTGAACTACTGCTTTCGCTATTTACCGCTGCGCCTTCGAGTGGGTAATGTTCGCCCGACCAGGCGCGGCGCAACGGGCATATTACTCGACACCATTGGCATAGCATCAATTTGCGCCCTGTTGGTGGTGTCTACCGCGCCAGAAGTGATGCACGACGCTCGTCGGTTCGTACCGACGCTGGTGGGGTTTGTCATACTGGGCGCAAGCTTCTATAAGACCCGCAGCATCATCATTCCAACCTTACTGAGTGCTCTGGGCTACGGATTAGCCTGGAAAATGCTGGTTGGCTTATAGATAAAAGAAATCAATTTAAATAAATAATACATTTACTTTATTTGTCACTGTCGTTACTATATCGGCTGAAATTAATGAGGTTATACCCAAATGGATAGTTCGTTTACGCCCATTGAACAAATGCTAAAATTTCGCGCCAGCCGCTACGAAGAGTTCCCTTATCAGGAAGTGCTTCTGACTCGTCTCTGCATGCACATGCAGGGTAAGCTGCTGGAAAACCGCAATAAGATGCTGAAAGCTCAAGGGATTAACGAGACGTTGTTTATGGCGTTGATTACGCTGGAGTCTCAGGAAAACCACAGTATTCAGCCCTCTGAACTGAGTTGCGCGCTCGGCTCGTCACGCACTAACGCTACCCGCATCGCGGATGAGTTAGAAAAACGTGGCTGGATCGAACGTCGCGAAAGCGATAACGATCGCCGCTGTCTGCATCTGCAATTGACCGAGAAAGGCCATGCATTTTTGCAAGAGGTATTACCGCCTCAGCACAACTGCCTGCATCAGCTCTGGTCGTCTCTCAGCACCACCGAAAAAGATCAGCTCGAGCAAATTACCCGTAAACTTCTGACCCGTCTTGATCAGATGGAGCAGGATGGTGCGGTGTTAGAAGCGCTGCGCTAAGGCGCCGACTCGCTCAGAAATCCAGATTTATAAATGAAAAAACCGACAGGCCAGCACGCACACTGCTGGCCTGTCTGATAAACAGGTCGGCTCAGCCGATGTGAAAAAAAAGAAGATCGTGGAGAACAACATGAGCGCAAATGCGGAGACTCAAACCCCGCAGCAACCGGTCAAGAAGAATGGCAAACGTAAAAGTACGCTGCTCCTTCTGACCTTGCTCTTTATTATCATTGCCGTGGCATATGGGATTTATTGGTTTTTAGTACTGCGTCATGTCGAAGAGACAGACGATGCGTACGTGGCAGGGAACCAGGTTCAAATCATGGCGCAGGTATCAGGCAGCGTGACGAAAGTCTGGGCTGATAACACTGATTTTGTAAAACAAGGCGATGTACTGGTCACCCTTGATCAGACGGACGCAAAACAGGCATTTGAAAAAGCCAAAACTGCGCTGGCTTCCAGCGTGCGTCAGACGCACCAGTTGATGATCAACAGCAAGCAGTTGCAGGCCAGCATTGAAGTGCAGAGAACCGCACTGGCGCAGGCGCAAAGCGACTTTAATCGCCGTGTTCCACTGGGCAACGCCAACCTGATTGGCCGCGAAGAACTGCAACATGCGCGTGATGCTGTCGCCAGCGCGCAGGCCCAGCTTGATGTCGCAATTCAACAATATAATGCTAACCAGGCGATGATTCTGGGTAGCAAGCTGGAAGACCAGCCCGCCGTGCAACAGGCTGCCACTGAAGTACGCAATGCCTGGCTGGCACTGGAACGTACTAAAATTGTCAGCCCAATGACCGGCTATGTTTCCCGTCGTGCCGTGCAGCCTGGCGCGCAAATTAGCCCAACCACGCCGCTGATGGCAGTTGTTCCGGCCACTAATCTGTGGGTGGATGCTAACTTTAAAGAAACACAGCTCGCGCACATGCGTATCGGCCAACCGGCGACCGTTATCAGTGATATTTACGGCGATGACGTGAAATACACCGGTAAAGTAGTCGGCCTGGATATGGGTACGGGCAGCGCCTTCTCCCTGTTACCAGCGCAAAACGCGACCGGTAACTGGATCAAAGTCGTCCAGCGTCTGCCGGTACGTATCGAACTGGATGCGCAGCAACTGGCGCAGCATCCGCTGCGTATTGGTTTGTCTACGCTGGTAACCGTTGATACCGCTAATCGTGACGGGCAGATTCTGGCAAGCCAGGTTCGCACCACGCCGGTAGCAGAAAGTAATGCACGTGAAATCGACCTTGCTCCGGTCAATAAGATGATCGAAGAGATCGTGCGGGCCAACGCGGGCTAATTAAAGGTGCGTGTGATGCAACAGCAAAAACCGCTGGAAGGCGCGCAGCTCGTCATTATGACGATCGCGCTGTCCCTGGCGACATTCATGCAGGTGCTGGACTCCACCATTGCTAACGTGGCGATCCCCACTATCGCCGGGAACCTGGGCTCTTCGCTGAGCCAGGGAACCTGGGTGATCACCTCTTTCGGGGTGGCGAACGCTATCTCTATTCCGATCACCGGCTGGCTGGCAAAGCGCTTTGGCGAAGTCAGGCTCTTCATGTGGTCCACAATTGCCTTCGTCATTGCGTCCTGGGCATGTGGGATGTCCACCAGCCTGAACATGCTCATTTTCTTCCGCGTGATACAAGGGATTGTCGCCGGTCCATTAATTCCTCTGTCACAGAGCCTGTTGCTGAATAACTATCCTCCCGCCAAGCGTTCCATCGCCCTCGCGCTATGGTCGATGACGGTAATTGTTGCTCCGATATGTGGCCCTATTCTTGGGGGCTATATCAGCGACAACTATCACTGGGGCTGGATATTTTTCATCAACGTGCCAATCGGTGCTGCGGTGGTATTGATGACCCTGCAAACCCTGCGCGGACGGGAAACCAAAACCGAGCAGCGGCGCATCGACGCCATTGGTCTGGCTCTGCTGGTCATCGGTATCGGCAGTTTGCAGATTATGCTCGACCGCGGCAAAGAGCTGGACTGGTTCGCCTCGCAGGAGATTATCATCCTGACGGTGGTCGCGGTTGTCGCTATCAGCTTCCTGATCGTCTGGGAGCTTACCGACGAGCACCCCATCGTCGATCTCTCGCTGTTTAAGTCGCGTAATTTTACCATCGGCTGCCTGTGTATCAGCCTGGCCTATATGCTCTACTTCGGCGCAATCGTCCTGCTGCCGCAGCTATTGCAGGAGGTTTACGGCTATACGGCAACCTGGGCCGGTCTGGCGTCCGCGCCGGTAGGGATCATTCCGGTGATCCTGTCGCCAATTATCGGCCGCTTTGCGCACAAGCTGGATATGCGTAGGTTGGTGACGTTCAGTTTTATTATGTATGCCGTCTGTTTCTACTGGCGTGCGTGGACGTTCGAACCGGGTATGGACTTTGGCGCATCAGCCTGGCCGCAGTTTATTCAGGGGTTCGCGGTAGCCTGCTTCTTTATGCCGCTGACGACCATCACGCTGTCCGGCTTACCGCCTGAGCGTCTGGCCGCAGCATCAAGTTTGTCGAACTTTACGCGAACGCTGGCAGGTTCTATCGGCACGTCGATTACGACAACGATGTGGACGAACCGCGAGTCGCTGCACCATGCGCAGTTAACGGAATCCGTAAACCCCTACAACCCAAATGCGCAGGCCATGTACGATAAGCTGCAGGATTTAGGGATGACGCAGCAGCAGGCGTCAGGCTGGATAGCTCAGCAGATCACCAATCAGGGTCTGATTATTTCCGCCAACGAAATCTTCTGGATGTCGGCGGGGATCTTCCTGGTTTTGCTTGGCCTGGTGTGGTTTGCCAAACCGCCCTTCGGCGCAGGCGGTGGTGGCGGCGGCGCACACTAAGCTTCTGATAAAAGGGATCTGCGGATCCCTTTTTTATTAGACTCGCGATCAGAAGTAATATTTAAATCTCAGGCGCCCGCCGTAGCGTGCATCTTCGCTGTTATCGCCATTATTCGGATCGGCCTCAACCCATGAGGCATAGGCACCGAGGTAGATGTTAAAGTTTTTCATATCCAGTACGTTGGGGAACAGATATGAGGCATGAATGGTGTGAATATCATAACTGCCAGGATCGGTTATCCAACAATCTTCCTCGCAAACGGCTTCAAGATTAGTGGCGTTGAAGGCGTCAATGTTGTTATGCGCATAGATATAACCCAGCTCAAACCGGTGCCACAACGCATTCACCCCGGCGGTAAAATCGGTCTCGTCGGTCGCATCCATATAGGCGGTGTTCAGGTTAATCACCGCACCATCTTCTGGATCGGTTTTCTGACCATCCCAGGTCATAGTAAAACCATAGCCTGTACGATCGGACTGATCGATCCACTTCCCATTCTCATAATAGCCATAGGCGTTGTTGACGACGTTACTTTCCATCGCCACCGCCGTCGAGAAGCGTCCGCTTTGCCAGGCTATCACCGGACGCACATAGGCCACGTTTTTATCGTTGGTTAAGTCCATTCCGTGGTACTGCTTCTCGGTATAGAGCGTACTGCCATTTTCCATCAATGTGTTCACTTCGAAATACCAGTTATCGATGGTTTTGCTGATCAGGAAGTTACCACCGCTGTCGCTACGCCCCCGGCCCTCTTTCATCATATATATATAACCGTAGCCATCGCTGTACAGGTCATTCGCCGTATTACCTGAATATTCAATAAAGGTATCCTGATTCAGCGGGAACATATCGTAAGCTTCAAAGCGTCCAACCTTAATTTGCCAGTCTTTTTCTTGTCCAAAGAAGAATACTGCATCATCGAGGTTCATTTTTCCTGTCAGGTCTGCCAGGGGCTGGACCGAGAACCCGGCAAAATTACCGTTATTCAGTCGTTGGTAACCATCAAAACCCAGCAAAATACGACCGTTGATATCCCAACGCTCATTTGTTCCTGGCGCCCAATCTTTATTCACAGAGGTTCTCGTTGATGTCAGGCTGCCGGAACGGCTTGCTGCGTCCATATTAAATTCAACATCACCATAGAATTTAATATCGCTAAAACCGGATAATGTTAGTTTAGGTGGGTTTTCCGTAGCGGCGACGGGCTCAGCTGACTGCACCTGTACGGTCGGTGCTGTGGCTACCTGCTGTTGCTTCAGCGACGGATTTGCGACTCGGCATCAGCAGCCCGCTGCTCGGCATTAATCACACGCTGCTCCAGTTCGGCAAGACGCTGCTCAATAGCGGTATTCGCTGCCCAAAGGTTATGCGAAAAGCAAGCGCCGACCACTAGCGCTAAATATTTCACCTTCATTTTTTATCCCTAAAGTTAAATGTATACCAGATAAGATTTGATAAAAACCTCATCCACCGGCTATTAAAAGAGTCTTGTTATTACCCGGATATCTGGTGCATTCCATTATGTTTTTCTATTAATTATTTATGTTTTTTAATTTATGTGATCAATGCGGTCTGGCATCGTTAATCATCCGCCACTTTCTGTATACCAGATCACATTTTATTATTTCTCTGGCTATGCTTTAGTTAATACGTGATGTATTTCCTCCACAAATATAATAAATACAAATTATGTTAAGCAATAAAAAACCCCGGCTACAAACCGGGGTTAATTTAAATACTGAAACAGCTAATTAGTAAGACTAAATATGCAGTTCCTGCAGTTTCTCTTTCGGCAGCGCCAGCTCTTCATTGCTGTTAACGCGCACATCATGCTCCAGAATATGACGAGCGATATCCTGCGCTTCGCTAAGCGAATGCATCTGATACGTACCACACTGGTAAACGTTCAGTTCTGGGATCTGGTTTTGATCCTGCACTTTCAGCACGTCCGCCATCGCCGCTTTCCACGCGTCGGCAACTCGCTGCTCGTCCGGCGTACCAATCAGGCTCATGTAAAAGCCGGTGCGGCATCCCATCGGAGAGATATCGATAATCTCAACGCCGTTACCGTTGAGGTGATTACGCATAAAACCTGCAAACAGGTGTTCCAGCGTATGGATACCTTTCTCAGGCATCACTTCTTTGTTCGGAATGCAGAAACGCAGATCAAACACGGTGATTGCGTCGCCATGCGGGGTGTTCATCGTTTTTGCAACCCGGACCGCGGGAGCTTCCATCCGGGTGTGATCGACAGTAAAACTATCTAACAACGGCATTTAGCCACCTCCGATAAATTTTTTAAAAATAATCTGAACTCTTTGTTCCGGGGCGAGTCTGAGTATATGAAAGACGCGCATTTGTTATCATCATCCCTGTTTTCAGAGATGAAATTTTGGCCACTCCCGAGTGGCCTTTTTCTTTTGTATCAAGCGTGCTTTTCCAGCCACACGCTAAACGGCTCAGTATCCGCCGCTTCGATCTCCTGCTGACGACGCTTTGAAGCCTCGGTTTCAGCAATAAATTCAGCTTCCTGCAATATTTCTAACGGCTCTTCACGCAGTAGATTTCGGTAAGCCTCACCCAGCGCTTTGCCCGTGCCACCGATGCCTTCATCAATCATAGACCGAAGGATCCGTGCAGAGAAAGTCAGTTCAGGATTGTCAAAACAGGCAACCAGTTCATCACAGACCTTCTGATACTCCTCTCCCCCATCGATGCTGTCCAGCGTTTGTGCCACGCGTTTCAGATCGCGGAACAGATCTTTACCTACCTTCGGCAGCGGGAACTGGGCTGTTTCACAGCCAATACCTAGCGTCAGCCCAGGCTTACGCCCTTCGAGGATCACACGGTTCCAGTTTTTACGCGTACACAGCAATTCATCGCTGCTCATTTCCGGGGCATCGGCCAGCGCACACCAGACCATAAACAGATCGAGGAAGCGCACCTGCTGCTCGTCTACGCCAATCGGTGAGAACGGGTTGATATCCAGCGAGCGAACCTCGATGTACTCAATACCGCCGCGCAGAAGCGCGTCAGAAGGTGTTTCACCACGACGAGTGACACGTTTCGGGCGAATAGGCGCATACAGCTCATTTTCAATCTGCAGAACGTTGCTGTTGATTTGCAGACGCTTACCATCCTTCTCCAGACCGATCGCCGCGTACTCCTCGGAAGGAGTTTTAATCGCGCGCTTTAATCCTGCCACATACTCATGCAAATCGTTAAACGTAATTCCGAGATTGCTTTGCGACTTATTGGTATAGCCTAAATCACTCAGACGCAGCGACGTCGCGTATGGCAGGTAATACATCCCACAGTCGGTTTTTTCAAACGGCAGGGTTGTCGGTTTTCCTTGCAGGAAGGAGGAACAAATGGCCGGAGAGGCACCAAACAGATACGGGATAACCCAACCAAAACGGTAGTAGTTGCGGATCAGGCGGAAGTAACCTGCGGAGATCTTCTCTTTCGCATCTTCACCGTCCGTTACGCCGCATTTCGCCTGCCAGAAAGCCATCGGCAGCGAGAAATTGTAGTGTACGCCAGAGATAGTTTGCATCAACGCGCCGTAACGGTTTTTGAGGCCTTCACGATACAGCGTTTTCAGACGACCAGTATTCGACGTACCATACTGCGCCAGTTCGATATCCTGGCCTTCGGCAATATAGCAAGGCATGCTCAATGGCCACATACGCTCGTCGCCCAGATTTCTGGCGGTATAACGATGCAGATCGCGCATGAACGTGAGCATTTTCTCAATATCGTCGCCAGGAGGCGTAATAAACTCCAGCAGCGCTTCGGCAAAGTCAGTGGTTATCCATTTATGCGTTAGCGCTGAGCCTAACACCTCAGGATGACCTGTCGTTGCTAATGACCCGTCTGCATTAACGCGCAGCGTTTCGCGCTCCAGCCCACGTTGAATCCCCTTTAACGCCTGAGGATGGTTTTCCAGCCAGGCCAGCGCCTGTGATACGTCCGGGATCAAATTGACCTCCCGCCTGTCAAAATCGTTTTAATTAGCATAATGGTATTGGTTACCCTGTAGGCTATCTCACAACACAATTAGTGCCACCACATAATGCCTTGCGTCGTAACCGCTGCGACAACAACATAGCGCAGCGCCTTGCCAAGACATAAGAAAAAGAGTACCGGGCCCCACGAGATGCGCATCCATCCAGCTAACAGGCACAGTAAATCACCCACAACCGGCATCCAGCTTAATAATAGTGTGACAGCGCCATAGCGCCGCAGCCAGCCAGTGGCTTTTTCTTGCCAGCGCGATGTTTTACGCAATGGAAAGAAACGCCCAAGGATAACGTTAGTTAACCCTCCAAGGCTATTACCCATTGTTGCTGTTAAGACTAAGACCCAGGGATGACTTACCCCAGAAACCAGCAAAGCAACTAAAACAACCTCAGAATTACCGGGTAATAGCGTAGCGCTGAGAAAACTGCTGGCAAACAGTGACAGGAGCGATAGTCCATCACTCACAATAACCGGACATCCACAGCATCCATTCCCGCGGCACGCGCCGCCTGCAGTCCAAAATCAGCATCTTCAAACACCACACAGCGCGCCGGAACAACGCCCATACGTTCAGCACAGAGCAAAAACGTATCAGGAGCAGGTTTATGGCGTTGAACGTGATCGGCTGCGACTACAGCATCAAAATAGCGACGCAGCCCAAGATGAGCGAGCAGAGCTTCTGCAATCGCGCTTTCACTCCCCGTACCTACCGACATAGGACGGCGACCATGCCAGGCCTTCACGACGTCAACCAATGGCAAAGGTTGGACGCTATCCAGCAGCATGCTTCTCACCTTATCGGTTTTTTCACGTGCCAGGGCATGTGGGTCAAGATCGGCATGATTCAACTCAATTACCGACTGGGCAATACGCCACGTTGGGGAGCCATTGAGGGCGACCATGGCTTGTTCATCAAAACGTAGCCCATAATGCCCCAATACCTCATGCCACGCCTTACGGTGCGTAGGCTCGGTATCCAGGATGGTGCCATCCATATCAAAAATCAAACCCGCATAACGTTCGTACATCGTCTTCTCACAAGCCGATTGACCAGACGTTATTTTATCGTAATTGATTGATTTTGTCGCTGACAGCGAATTAAAGGGTGTTCCGGGAGTATGAGGAAATGATTCGAAAGGGGGAAGATGGTGCTGGCGATTATCTCGCAGACCATGAAAAAACAGTTTCGCTGTTATCTCGGAGAAGATGGTGCATCCGGGAGGATTCGAACCTCCGACCGCTCGGTTCGTAGCCGAGTACTCTATCCAGCTGAGCTACGGATGCATCGGTGAAACTTGCTTTACTGCCGACATTGATACCACTGCCAAAGCGCTATCAAGTAATATGGTGCATCCGGGAGGATTCGAACCTCCGACCGCTCGGTTCGTAGCCGAGTACTCTATCCAGCTGAGCTACGGATGCAAATGGCGGTGAGGCGGGGATTCGAACCCCGGATGCAGCTTTTGACCGCATACTCCCTTAGCAGGGGAGCGCCTTCAGCCTCTCGGCCACCTCACCAACACGCCTCTTGCGAGTGCTTCGAAGAACTTGTTTCTGCTCATCGTCGCTGCGTGGCGCACATATTACTTTCTGGGACTTATAAGTCAAACAATTTTTCCAGAGCTTTTATCGTTTGCACATTTCACGCGCAATTAGTCTGCAAAAACGGCAAAAAGAGTGTTTTATCAACAGATAAATTGGCAATTTCCTGAAGCAGTGAACAAACGGAAACGTCGCAGGAAAAGGCAATACGCGCAGTGGAATCGAAAAAATGGGGAAGACAAAATAGAAAAGAGAAGAAAAAGGACTATTCAATCAGGTTGCGCCTCACCAGAAAGGTGAGACGCGAAAACCTTAGTAACTGGACTGCTGGGATTTTTCAGCCTGGATACGCTGGTAGATCTCTTCACGATGGACAGAAACTTCTTTCGGGGCGTTTACGCCAATGCGCACCTGGTTGCCCTTCACCCCTAAAACTGTCACGGTGACCTCATCGCCTATCATGAGGGTCTCACCAACTCGACGAGTCAGAATCAGCATTCTTTGCTCCTTGAAAGATTAAAAGAGTCGGGTCTCTCTGTATCCCGGCATTATCCATCATATAACGCCAAAAAGTAAGCGATGACAAACACCTAAGTGTAAGCAGTCACGGCATCACATTCTGTTAAACCTAAGTTTAGCCGATATACACAACTTCAACCTGACTTTATCGTTGTCGATAGCGTTGATCCAACCGCTGCGGACTGAAGTCCGCAGCGTCGGCTTACGCTTATAATTATTACAGTTTTGCGCTGACCCAGCCTTTCACACTGGCTAACGCTGCAGGCAGAGCCGCTGCATCCGTACCACCGGCTTGCGCCATGTCCGGACGACCGCCACCCTTACCGCCTACCTGCTGAGCGACCATGCCAACCAGTTCCCCTGCTTTCACGCGATCTGTCACGTCCTTAGACACACCCGCAATCAGAGAAACCTTACCTTCCACTACCGTTGCCAGAACGATAACGGTAGACCCCAGTTGATTTTTCAGATCATCAACCATGGTACGCAACATTTTCGGCTCAACGTCCGCGAGTTCGCTGACCAGCAGCTTCACGCCGTTGATATCAACTGCTTTGCTGGAAAGATTTGCACTCTCCTGCGCCGCAGCCTGTTCCTTCAATTGCTGCAATTCTTTTTCAAGTTGACGCGTACGCTCCAGTACGGAACGAACTTTGTCACCGATATTCTGGCTATCGCCTTTCAGCAGCTGCGCAATATCGCTTAAGCGATCGCTCTCAGCATGCACGGTTTGGATAGCGCCTTCACCGGTTACGGCTTCGATACGACGAACGCCCGCCGCGGTGCCTGACTCGGACACTATGCGGAACAGACCGATATCCCCCGTACGGCTGGCGTGAGTACCGCCACACAGTTCGGTAGAGAAATCCCCCATGCTCAGAACACGCACGTGATCGTCATATTTCTCACCAAACAGCGCCATTGCGCCTTTGGCTTTCGCCGCTTCGAGATCCATGATGTTCGTTTCAATCGGCAGGTTGCGACGAATTTGCGCATTCACCAGATCTTCAACGGCACGGATTTCATCAGGCTTCATAGCTTCGGTATGAGAGAAGTCGAAGCGCAGCACTTTATCGTTAACCAACGAGCCTTTCTGCGCTACATGCGTACCGAGTACCTGGCGCAGCGCCGCGTGCATCAGGTGCGTTGCGGAGTGGTTCAGGCGAATACGCGCACGACGTGCATCATCAACATCGGCCTGTACTGCATCGCCAATTTTCAGAGAACCCGTAGACAGCTTGCCGATGTGACCAATGGCCTGGCCATATTTCTGTGTGTCGCTGACCGCAAAGCTAAAGCCCGCGCCTTTCAGTTCACCCTTGTCGCCAACCTGACCGCCAGATTCCGCATAGAACGGCGTCTGATCCAGAACGACAACTGCGTCCTGACCTGCGTTAATTGCGTCTACTGCTTTACCATCAACAAACAGCGCGGTCACTTTGCCGTTCAGTTCCAGGTGTTCGTAGCCTTTAAATTCAGAGGCGCCATCAACGCGAATCATCGCATTGTAGTCTGCGCCGAAGCCGCTGGCTTCACGCGCACGACGGCGCTGTTCTTCCATTGCAGCTTCAAAACCGGCTTCATCAACCTTAATGTTGCGCTCACGGCAAACGTCTGCCGTCAGGTCAACCGGGAAACCGTAGGTGTCATACAGACGGAATGCGGTTTCGCCATCCAGCGTATCGCCGGACAGTTTTGCCAGTTCTTCATCCAGCAGCGCCAGACCACGCTCCAGAGTACGTGCAAACTGCTCTTCTTCGGTTTTCAGAACCTGCTCAACCATAGCCTGCTGACGCTTCAGTTCTTCACCTGCTGAGCCCATGACTTCCACCAGCGGACCAACCAGCTTGTAGAAGAAGGTATCCTTCGCGCCCAGCATATTGCCATGACGTACCGCGCGACGAATGATACGGCGCAGCACATAGCCACGGTTTTCATTCGACGGAACAACGCCATCGGCAATCAGGAATGCGCAGGAACGGATATGGTCGGCGATAACGCGCAGCGACTTGTTGCTCAAATCGGTCGCGCCAGTAACTTTTGCCACGGATTCGATCAGTGAGCGGAACAGGTCGATTTCATAGTTGGAGTTAACGTGTTGCAGCACTGCCGCAATACGCTCCAGACCCATACCGGTATCCACGGACGGTTTCGGCAGCGGTTCCATGGTGCCGTCAGCCTGACGGTTGAACTGCATGAAGACAATGTTCCAGATCTCAATGTAGCGATCGCCATCTTCTTCTGCGCTTCCCGGAGGGCCACCCCAGATGTGGTCGCCATGGTCGTAGAAAATTTCGGTGCACGGGCCGCAAGGACCGGTATCACCCATCTGCCAGAAGTTGTCGGAAGCATAAGCCGCGCCTTTGTTATCACCGATGCGGATGATACGTTCGCGTGGAATACCGACTTCTTTCTCCCAGATTTCATAGGCTTCATCGTCAGTTTCATAGACGGTGACCCACAGACGCTCTTTTGGCAGGGCAAACCAGTTTTCACCGGTCAACAGCTCCCACGCGTATTGAATGGCGTCGTGTTTGAAGTAATCGCCGAAGCTGAAGTTGCCCAGCATTTCGAAGAAAGTGTGGTGACGTGCAGTGTAACCGACGTTTTCCAGGTCGTTGTGCTTACCGCCCGCACGTACGCAACGCTGCGAGGTGGTTGCGCGGGAATAATTACGCTTGTCGAGGCCAAGGAAAACATCCTTGAACTGGTTCATCCCGGCGTTGGTAAACAACAAAGTAGGGTCATTGTTCGGTACCAGGGAGCTGCTGGCAACTACCTGATGTCCTTTACTATGGAAAAAATCGAGAAACGCCTGACGGATCTCAGCGGTGCTCTTGCTCATAATTATCCTGAAGAAATCAAGCTAACGAAATGTCATTACCAGCATCGGCACGTAAACTGCGCCTCTGGCAATCGAAAAGTGGGAATAAGATAAGTTTTCTTTACTGGGAAGTAAAATCCCGTATGCGCTCAATCGTCAAAATTTCGCCATATTGCCTGAATATCTTCCATCAGATAGCCACGATAGAGCAAAAAACGCTGGACCTTTACCTTATCTGAAAAATCTACAGGTAAAGGTTCTCCGTATTTCCGAATGGCCTGATCGCGCGCAAGAACTGCCCAGTCAATTTCGCATTCGCGCATGGCCCGCTCGATAGCCTCACGCGTGATCCCCTTTTGGTTTAGTTCCTGACGTACGCGCGCAGGTCCATAGCCCTTACGGCTACGGCTGGCGATAAACTGCTGAACGAAGCGGCCATCATCCAGATAACGACTTTCAATACACCAGGCGATGACCTTGTCGTAATCCTCTGGCGTAGCATCAATGTCTTCCGGTCCATTTTTCCCCATCACTGGAGCGGCCAGCTTGCGCCGCAGTTCCTGCTCGCTGTGATCGCGCATTGCCAGAATACGTACGGCGCGGTCAAGAAGTCGTGAATAAGCCGAACGGCGAGAAGTTGCTTCTGTCATAGTGAGCCTTCAGAAATGAAAAAGGGCTGCATGATATGCAGCCCTTTACTATATGCGATTCAAAACATGCGATTCAAAACAGATTATCAGAAATCTTCGTTCGTTTCTTTTACGTCTTCACCGCTGTCATCAACGGAGAAATCAGGCGTTGAATCCTGGTTGTTGAGCAGTAACTCACGTAACTTCTTCTCAATTTCTTTCGCAGTTGCCGGGTTTTCTTTCAGCCAGTTGGTCGCATTCGCTTTACCCTGACCGATTTTCTCACCGTTGTAGCTGTACCATGCACCTGCTTTTTCAATCAGCTTCTCTTTCACGCCCAGGTCAACCAGTTCGCCGTAGAAGTTAATACCTTCACCGTAAAGAATCTGGAATTCAGCCTGTTTGAACGGCGCTGCAATTTTGTTTTTCACGACCTTAACACGGGTTTCGCTACCAACCACGTTGTCGCCTTCTTTCACCGCGCCAATACGACGGATATCCAGGCGGACAGAAGCATAGAACTTAAGGGCGTTACCACCGGTGGTGGTTTCCGGGTTACCGAACATCACGCCAATCTTCATACGGATCTGGTTGATGAAAATCAGCAGCGTGTTGGACTGCTTAAGGTTACCGGCCAGCTTACGCATTGCCTGGCTCATCATACGTGCCGCAAGGCCCATGTGAGAGTCACCAATCTCGCCTTCGATTTCTGCCTTCGGCGTCAATGCGGCAACAGAGTCGACAACGATAACGTCAACCGCGCCGGAGCGCGCCAGCGCATCACAGATTTCCAGCGCTTGCTCACCGGTATCCGGCTGAGAACACAGCAGGTTGTCGATATCAACGCCAAGTTTGCGCGCATAGACAGGATCCAGCGCATGTTCCGCATCGATGAACGCACAGGTTTTACCTTCGCGCTGTGCGGCGGCAATAACCTGCAGGGTCAGCGTCGTTTTACCGGAGGATTCAGGCCCGTAGATTTCGACGATACGGCCCATTGGCAGACCGCCCGCGCCCAGTGCGATATCCAGAGAAAGCGAACCGGTGGAGATGGTTTCCACATCCATGGAACGGTCTTCACCCAGGCGCATGATGGAGCCTTTACCGAATTGCTTTTCGATCTGACCCAGCGCTGCCGCCAACGCTTTCTGTTTGTTTTCGTCGATAGCCATTAATTACTCCTGTCATGCCGCTTTCGGGTTAAACCGCGAAACGTGATAGATAATGTTCTGTTGAGGCAATTATACTGTATGCTCATACAGTATCAAGTATTTTGTAGAAATTGTTGCCACAGGGTTTGTAACGCGTAGGCGGTCGCCTGTCGACGTACCGCGTCGCGATCGCCGCTGAAGCATTCCCGGCGGGTAATCCCCTCGCCGCTCACGCTGGCAAAAGCGAACCATACCGTCCCCACGGGCTTTTCTTCACTGCCACCATCCGGCCCCGCAATACCGCTTATCGAAACAGCGAAATGCGCGCGGGCGGCTTTTAGCGCGCCAATCGCCATCTCCACCACGACAGGCTCGCTCACCGCGCCATGCTGGGCCAGCGTCTCTTCGCGCACGCCAATCATCTGCGCTTTAGCTTCATTGCTGTAGGTCACAAACCCACGCTCAAACCAGGCGGAGCTGCCGGCAATATCCGTAATCACTTTGGCTACCCAGCCGCCAGTGCAGGATTCCGCCGTTGTTACGGTTGCACCGCGCGCCTTCAGCGCCAGGCCAACCTTCTCGCTTAACTGCATCAGTTCACTGTCAGTCATTTCAGCCTCTGTCAGTTAAAAAAATATGCCGGACAAGATAGCACTTTCATAACCAATGTGGGGATGGAGAGAACGATTTACGAGGAGGATTCCAAAAATTGCTCCGTGGCATAAATAAGACCTGCCGGATGGCGATACCAGGGCGTCTTATCCGGCCTACAAGAGATATCTTCCGGTAGGCCGGTGGAGCGATTACTGCACGCGCGCCAGTGCGACAGCCTGACCCAATTGCCACACGGCCATCGCGTAGTGGGTACTGTGATTGTAGCGGGTGATGGTGTAGAAGTTCGGCAGTCCATACCAGTACTGATAACCAGTACCGATATCCAGGCGCAACAGGCTGGCCTGCTGATGATTCCCCAACGACTGCTGCGGCGTCAGGCCCGCGGCGGCAAGCTGAGATATGCTGTACTGGGTTTTAAAGCCGTTCGCCAGCCCAGGCGCCTGACCATTGGCCGGAACCGCAACCGTATCGCCTTTCACCCAGCCGTGACCTTTGAAATAGTTTGCCACGCTACCGATAGCATCAACCGGATCCCACAGGTTAATGTGGCCATCGCCATTAAAATCAACGGCATATTGTTTATAGGAAGATGGCATAAACTGGCCATAGCCCATCGCCCCGGCGAAAGAACCTTTCAAATCAAGCGGATCGTCGCTTTCATCTCGCGCCATCAGCAGGAAGGTTTCCAGTTCACCAGAGAAATATTCTGCACGACGAGGATAGTTAAACGACAACGTCGCCAACGCATCCAGAATCCGCGTTTTACCCATCACGCGGCCCCAGCGAGTCTCTACGCCAATAATGCCAACGATAATTTCCGGCGGTACCCCATAGACCTGCCAGGCACGGTTAAGGGCATCTTCATATTGGTTCCAGAAGGCCACGCCGTTTTGCACATTATCCGGCGTGATGAACTGTTTACGATACCGCAACCATGCGCCGTTAGGCCCGGCTGGCGGTTGAGTCGTCGGTGCCTGGCGGTCCATCAATCGCAATACCGAGTCCAGACGCTTGGCCTGCGACAGGATCTCTTGCAACTGCTGGCGGTCAAAGCCGTGCTTGTTCACCATTTTCTCGATGAACTGCTGCGCGTTCGGATTATTGGCAAAATCGCCGCCCGTTTGCATGACATTATGCTGTGGCTCAAGCAGGAAACCGCCGGAAGGCGTACCCGTAGTCGTTTGAGTCTCTGAAGGTTTAGGTTTGCTGCTACAAGCAGCAAGCAATACGAAAAGGGGAAGTAACGCTACATAACGACGCTTGAACATGAGACATCCATTAAACAAATTCAGCCTGGGAGAAGTATGGTAAAGCATCCTCCTCCATACAAGGAAGTAGTAGTCACTCTCCTTCATAGAATTTCCCCCCTCTTGCCCCCCCGACCGGCACATTTGCGATCCCTTACGCACAATCTTTCAAATTAAAATATTTATCTTTCATTTTGAGATCAAAATAACACTTTTAAATCTTTCGATCTGATTAAAATTAGTTACCGTTTGGCAAGATAATTAAAAACCCTACAGGAGAGAATAATGATCGACACCATCACACTCGGTGCTGAGTGGTTTATCGGGTTGTTCCAGAAAGGCGGAGAGGTCTTTACCGGCATGGTAACCGGTATTCTGCCCCTGCTGATCAGTCTGCTGGTCATCATGAATGCGCTAATTAACTTTATCGGTCAGCAGCGCATTGAACGTTTTGCCCAGCGCTGCGCCGGAAACCCGCTGTCCCGCTATCTGCTGCTGCCATGCATCGGCACATTTGTGTTTTGTAACCCAATGACGCTGAGCCTGGGCCGCTTTATGCCAGAAAAGTACAAGCCCAGCTACTACGCCGCCGCCTCATACAGTTGCCATTCCATGAACGGCTTATTCCCACACATCAACCCTGGTGAACTGTTCGTCTATCTGGGGATCGCCAGCGGACTGACCACGCTGGGTCTTCCGCTCGGCCCGCTGGCGGTGAGCTATTTGCTGGTCGGTCTGGTGACCAACTTCTTCCGCGGCTGGGTGACTGATTTCACCACCGCCATCTTTGAGAAAAAAATGGGCATTCAACTTGAGCAGAAAGTGCATCTGGCGGGAGCAACATCATGACACGTATTCGTATTGAAAAAGGCACCGGCGGCTGGGGCGGCCCGCTTGAACTGGATGCCGAACCGGGCAAGAAAATTGTCTATATCACCGCCGGGACTCGCCCCGCAATAGTCGACAGGATAGCAAGTCTGACCGGTTGGCAGGCCGTTGATGGCTTCAAAGAAGGCGAGCCGCCGGAAAACGAAATTGGCGTGGCGATCATCGACTGCGGCGGCACGCTGCGCTGCGGGATCTATCCCAAACGTCGTATACCGACGGTGAATATTCACGCTACAGGTAAATCAGGCCCACTGGCCCAGTACATTATCGAAGACATCTATGTCTCTGGCGTAAAAGAAGAAAATATTACCATTGTCGGTGAAGCATCCGCTGCGACAACGCCTGCAAGCAGCACGATTGGTCGCGAGTACGACGCCAGCAAGAAAATTACGGAACAAAGCGACGGTCTGCTGGCAAAAGTTGGGATGGGAATGGGTTCAGCAGTTGCGGTTCTGTTTCAGGCCGGACGCGACACTATCGATACCGTTCTGAAAACCATTCTGCCATTTATGGCGTTCGTCTCGGCGCTGATCGGCATCATCATGGCTTCTGGTCTGGGGGACTGGATTGCCCATGGACTCGCACCACTGGCCAGCCATCCGCTGGGACTGGTCACTCTGGCGCTGATCTGTTCTTTCCCGCTGCTGTCACCTTTTCTCGGCCCCGGCGCGGTTATCGCCCAGGTTATCGGCGTTCTGATCGGCGTACAGATTGGTTTGGGGAACATCCCTCCACATCTGGCGCTACCTGCCCTGTTCGCCATTAACGCCCAGGCTGCATGCGATTTTATTCCTGTCGGGTTGTCGCTGGCCGAAGCGCGTCAGGACACGGTCCGCGTCGGCGTGCCATCTGTTCTGGTGAGCCGTTTTCTGACCGGCGCGCCTACCGTTCTCATCGCCTGGTTTGTTTCCGGCTTTATTTACCAATAAGAGGCACTCAAAAATGACCGTGATTTATCAAACCACCATCACCCGCATCGGACAGAGTGCCCCGGATGCGCTCTGCGACCAGATGCTGATTACCTTTCGTGAAGGTGCCCCTGCGGATATCGAGGAGTTTTGCTTCATCCATTGCCACGGAGAACTAAGCGGCTCATTGCAAGCAGGGATCCAATTTGTGCTGGGTCAGCATCACTACCCGGTCACGGCCGTTGGCAGCGTGGCGGAACAAAACTTACGTGAACTGGGCCATATCACCCTGCGTTTTGACGGACTGAGTGAAGCGGAATTCCCTGGCACCGTACACGTTGCGGGTCCTGTACCAGACGGTATAGCGCCGGGCTGTATTTTGAAGTTTGTTGCTTAAGATTGAAGGAGATAAAGATGAATCAGGTTGCCGTTGTCATTGGTGGAGGCCAGACCCTGGGGGCATTCCTTTGCCGTGGGCTTGCGACAGAAGGATACCGCGTCGCGGTAGTGGATATTCAAAGCGATAAAGCCGCCAACGTCGCGCAGGAAATTAACGCCGAGTTTGGCGAAGGCACCGCCTACGGTTTTGGCGCAGATGCCACCAGCGAGCAGAGCGTGCTGGCGTTATCGCGCGGAGTGGATGAAATATTTGGCCGCGTCGATCTGCTGGTTTACAGCGCGGGTATCGCTAAAGCCGCGTTTATCAGCGACTTTCAGCTTGGGGATTTCGACCGCTCGCTGCAAGTGAATCTGGTTGGCTACTTCCTCTGCGCACGTGAATTCTCACGCCTGATGATCCGCGATGGCGTTCAGGGGCGCATTATCCAGATCAACTCCAAATCAGGGAAAGTGGGCAGTAAACACAACTCAGGTTATAGCGCGGCAAAATTTGGCGGCGTGGGCCTAACCCAGTCGCTGGCGCTGGATCTGGCGGAATACGGGATTACCGTGCATTCGTTGATGCTCGGTAATCTGCTGAAATCACCGATGTTTCAGTCGTTATTGCCGCAATATGCGACCAAGCTTGGCCTTAAGCCAGACGAAGTTGAGCAGTATTACATTGATAAGGTTCCGCTCAAGCGCGGCTGCGATTATCAGGACGTGTTGAATATGCTGCTGTTTTACGCCAGCCCGAAAGCCTCTTACTGCACAGGGCAGTCCATCAACGTCACCGGCGGTCAGGTGATGTTTTAATGTTGAATTGCCGGATGGCGACTGCGCTTATCCGGCAAAATCAAAGGAGTACATATGGTTTCCGCACTGATTACCGTCGCCGCTATCGCCTGGTGTTTGCAACTGGCGCTTGGCGGCTGGCAAATATCCCGCTTTAACCGGGCGTTTGATAAACTCTGCCAACGGGGTCGGGTTGGCGTCGGTCGTTCCGGCGGACGGTTTAAACCACGCGTGGTAGTCGCCATCGCGCTGGATGAGCGGCAACGGGTTACCGATACGTTGTTTATGAAAGGTCTTACGGTATTCGCCAGACCCGGCAAAATTGCCACAATAATGGGCAAACATCTTGATGATTTACAGCCTGATGTGATCTTTCCCCATGATCCGTTAGCGCAGAATGCACTATCATTGGCGCTTAAACTGAAACATGGGTAATTTCGTTGTGAATGCTAATAGCTTGCGAAATTATCATTTTGCAACCTATTAAGTCAGGGTAATCACGCCTATGAAACCTCGTCAGCGTCAGGCTGCCATACTGGAGCATCTGCAAAAGCAGGGAAAATGCTCGGTTGAAGAACTGGCCCACTACTTTGACACGACCGGAACGACCATTCGCAAAGACCTGGTCATTCTGGAAAATGCCGGAACCGTCATTCGTACCTATGGCGGCGTAGTATTAAATAAAGACGAATCCGACCCGCCAATCGATCATAAAACGCTAATCAATACGCATAAAAAAGAGCAGATTGCCGAAGCCGCCGTCCGTTTTATACACGATGGCGACTCTATTATTCTGGATGCGGGTAGCACCGTATTGCAGATGGTGCCGATGCTCACACGCTTTAGCAACATCACCGTCATGACCAACAGTCTGCACATTGTTAACGCCCTTTCGGAGCTGGACAACGAGCAAACCATCCTGATGCCCGGCGGGACCTTTCGCAAAAAATCTGCGTCATTTCACGGTCAGCTGGCAGAAAACGCCTTTGAGCAGTTCAGCTTTGATAAACTCTTCATGGGAACCGACGGCATTGACCTCAATGCCGGCGTGACCACCTTTAATGAGGTGTTTAGCGTCAGTAAAGCGATGTGTAATGCTGCTCGTGAAGTGATTCTGATGGCTGACTCGTCAAAATTCGGGCGCAAAAGCCCCAATGTTGTGTGCAGTCTGGAAAGCGTCGACAAGCTGATTACCGATGCGGGTATCGACCCTGCGTTTCGTCAGGCGCTGGAAGCAAAAGGGATTGAAGTAATCATAACCGGAGAAACCAATGAGTGATGCACTACTGAACGCGGGCCGCCAGACGTTAATGCTGGAACTACAGGAAGCCAGCCGACTGCCTGAGCGGCTGGGCGATGATTTTGTCCGTGCCGCCAATACTATCATCCACTGCGAAGGCAAAGTGATCGTCTCCGGGATTGGAAAATCCGGCCATATTGGCAAAAAAATCGCAGCGACCCTCGCCAGTACCGGCACGCCCGCCTTTTTTGTGCATCCGGCGGAAGCGCTGCACGGTGACTTAGGGATGATTGAAAGCCGCGATGTCATGCTATTTATCTCCTACTCTGGCGGCGCAAAAGAGCTGGATCTCATCATCCCACGCCTGGAAGACAAATCCGTCGCCCTGCTGGCAATGACCGGAAAACCGACCTCACCGCTGGGTCTGGCCGCCAAAGCCGTGCTGGATATTTCCGTTGAGCGCGAAGCCTGTCCGATGCGTCTGGCACCAACGTCCAGCACCGTGAACACTTTAATGATGGGTGACGCACTGGCAATCGCCGTAATGCAGGCGCGCGGCTTTAACGAGGAAGATTTTGCCCGCTCGCATCCGGCAGGTGCGCTGGGCGCTCGTCTGTTAAATAAAGTGCATCATCTGATGCGCCGTGACGATGCCATTCCGCAGGTGACGCTTACCACCAGCGTCATGGACGCGATGCTGGAACTCAGCCGCACGGGTCTTGGCCTGGTGGCGGTCTGCGACGACGCGTCACTGGTGAAAGGGGTCTTTACCGACGGCGACCTGCGCCGCTGGCTGGTTGGCGGCGGAGCGCTCACCACTCAGGTTAGCGAAGCAATGACCCATAATGGCATTACGCTGCAGGCGCAGAGCCGCGCGATTGATGCCAAAGAGATCCTGATGAAGCGCAAAATCACTGCCGCACCGGTGGTAGATGAAAACGGTAAACTCACCGGTGCTATCAACCTGCAGGATTTCTATCAGGCCGGTATTATCTAATCCTTCAGCCCCAGACGTTTCGCCAGCCGGTGCAGGTTGGCGACGTCTGTTTCCAGCGCTCGCGCACTTGCCGCCCAACTATGGTTATTTTGCGCCAGTGCCCGACGGATCATTTCCCGCTGGAAAGACTCTGTTGCCTCACGCAGGCTGTGATGCTGTGGGATCTCCGCAACAACTTCTGCCGCCTGCGGAGCCGGACCTTCATCCAGCAGGGCAAAATGCTGCGCCTCCAGTACCACTTCATCCCCTGCCCTGGTCGCCCTTGCCAGAACCACCGCCCGGTGAATGGCATGTTCCAGCTCGCGCACGTTTCCAGGCCAGCCATAATTCAGCAGATGGCTACGCGCGCCGGGGCTTAACACTACGCGGGAAAGCCCCAGCCGCAGCCGACATTGCTCGCAAAAATAGCCGGCCAGCAGCACCACATCTTCGCCGCGTTCGCGAAGAGGCGGTACGGAAAGGGGAAAGACGCTCAGACGGTGGAACAGATCCGCACGGAAATTCCCGGCCAGCACCTCTTCGCGTAAGTCACGGTTCGTCGCCGCCAGCACCCGCACATCCACGCGCAGACTGCGATCGTCACCCACACGCTGAATATCACCGTACTGCAATACGCGCAGCAGCTTAGCCTGTAGTGCTAACGAGAGTTCGCCAATCTCATCAAGAAACAGCGTCCCATTGTCGGCCATTTCAAACTTACCGCTACGATTGCTGATAGCCCCGGTAAACGCGCCTTTTACGTGCCCAAACAGCTCACTTTCGGCTACGGTTTCCGGCAACGCCGCGCAGTTCAGATACACCAGCGGGTTTACCGCGCGCGGCGAACCTTCATGGATAGCTTTAGCCACCAGCTCCTTCCCGGTCCCCGTTTCGCCGCTAATCAGTACGTTGAGATCGGACCCTGCCACAATCTCAATCTCTTTTTTCAGCTGCATCATATTGGGCGACAGACCAATCATCTGCGTTTCAGTCACCTGCTCGAAAGCCGTTGATGAGCCTGGCAGCATATTCTGGCTTTCCAGTTGTTCAATCAGCAGCGCATTGCTCAGCGCGCCCGCCGCCAGCGCGGCAATCAGTCTAAGCTCTTCATCGCTGAAAACATCGAACTGATCGGGCTCCATGCCATCCAGGGTTAACGCGCCAATCAGATTTTGACCGGCGAACAGCGGTAAGCCAATGCAGGCGTGTACCTTCAGGCTTTCCTGCCCCGGAATCAGCCCATCGTAAGGGTCTGGCAAATCGCTGTCGGCAGGGAAACGAACCACGTCCCCGGCGCGGGCAATCGCCTCCAGACGCGGATGCCCCTCCAGGGTAAAGCGTCTGCCGAGAACATCCTGCGCCAGCCCATCGATCGCCAGCGGAATAAACTGTCGGGACTCATAGCGCAGCAATGCCGACGCGTCGCACTCCAGCACCTGGCGCAAGGTGGTTATCAGGCGTTGAAAACGGTCCTGATGTCCAATACCGCTTTGTAATTCAATGGCGATGCCCGCCAGCACGTCTACGGAAAAGCTCATGACTACCTCATTGTCATTTTGACAATTCATATTGTCATATTGACAATAAAATGAATAGTCATTTTGACTACCACCTAATAAGCATCAAACAATAAAACCTTTAAAATCAATAAAATAAAAAGTTGGCACACAACCTGCAATAAGCAAAACATCTTTTTTAGAAAAACGCTGAATTAATTACTGAGGTTGCTATGTCTATTCTGGTTAAAAATAACATTCATTGGGTTGGCCAACGTGACTGGGAAGTTCGTGATTTCCACGGGACTGAATACAAAACGCTGCGCGGTAGCAGCTACAACAGCTATCTCATCCGTGAAGAAAAAAATGTCCTGATCGATACAGTAGACCACAAATTTAGCCGTGAATTCGTGCAGAACCTGCGCAGTGAAATTGACCTCGCGGATATCGACTACATCATCATTAACCACGCGGAAGAAGACCATGCCGGGGCGCTGACCGAGCTAATGTCCTGCATCCCGGATACGCCGATTTACTGCACAGCCAACGCCATTGACTCCATCAACGGGCACCACCATCACCCGGAGTGGAATTTCAACGTGGTGAAAACCGGTGATTCACTGGACATTGGTAACGGCAAACAGCTGATCTTCGTTGAAACGCCGATGCTGCACTGGCCTGACAGCATGATGACCTACATGACCGGCGACGCGGTGCTGTTCAGTAACGACGCCTTCGGTCAGCACTACTGCGACGAACGTCTGTTTAACGACGAAGTTGACCAGACCGAACTGTTCGAACAGTGCCAGCGTTACTACGCCAATATCCTGACGCCGTTCAGCCGTCTGGTTACACCGAAAATCACTGAGATCCTCGGCTTCAACCTGCCGGTCGATATGATTGCCACTTCTCACGGCGTGGTATGGCGCGACAACCCAACGCAAATCGTTGAGATGTACCTGAAATGGGCGGCGGATTACCAGGAAGACCGGATCACCATTTTCTACGACACCATGTCCAACAATACCCGCATGATGGCGGACGCCATTGCCCAGGGCATCAACGAAGTTGACCCGAACGTGGCGGTGAAAATCTTTAACGTCGCCCGTAGCGATAAAAACGAAGTTCTGACTAACGTCTTCCGCTCTAAAGGCGTACTGGTCGGTACTTCGACGATGAACAACGTGATGATGCCGAAAATCGCGGGTCTCGTGGAAGAGATGACCGGCCTGCGTTTTCGTAACAAACGCGCCAGCGCTTTTGGCTCACACGGCTGGAGCGGCGGAGCGGTAGACCGTTTATCCACGCGCCTGCAGGATGCAGGTTTCGAGATGTCGCTGAGCCTCAAAGCCAAATGGCGTCCGGACCTGGATGCGTTGGAACTGTGCCGCCAGCACGGCCGTGAAATTGCTCGTCAGTGGGCGCTTGCTCCACTGCCGGAAACAACCGTGAAAGCAGCATCCAAAGAAGAAGAGTGCGCCTGCGCAGCAGCCGCAGCAGCCGATCTCGGTCCATGCATGCAATGCAGCGTGTGCCAGTGGATTTACGACCCGGCAAAAGGTGAACCGCTGCAGGATGTTGCGCCGGGAACGCCGTGGAGCGACGTGCCTGACAACTTCCTGTGCCCGGAATGTTCATTAGGTAAAGACGTCTTCGACGTACTGGCAACGGAGGCAAAATGAGCCGCGGAATTGTCATTATTGGTTCGGGCTTCGCTGCCCGCCAGTTAGTCAAAAATATCCGTAAGCAGGATGCAAATGTCCCGCTGACCCTGATTGCTGCGGACAGCATGGATGAGTACAACAAGCCCGATCTAAGCCATGTTATCAGTCAGTCGCAGCGTGCAGACGACCTCACCCGCCAGTCGGCGGGAGAGTTTGCCGAACAGTTTAATTTACGCCTGTTCCCGCACACCTGGGTAACCGACATCGACGCTGATGCTCACGTAGTGAAAAGCCAGGATCATCAGTGGCAGTACGACAAGCTGGTACTGGCGACGGGCGCTTCAGCCTTTGTACCGCCCGTTACCGGACGTGAGTTAATGCTCACGTTGAACAGTCAACAAGAGTACCGCGCCTGTGAAACTCAGCTGCGCGACGCACAGCGGGTACTGATTGTCGGCGGCGGCTTGATTGGCAGCGAACTGGCGATGGATTTCTGTCGTGCCGGTAAAGCGGTGACGCTTATCGACAACGCCGCCAGCATTCTGGCTTCGCTGATGCCGCCGGAAGTCAGCAGTCGCTTACAGCATCGTCTGACCGATATGGGTGTACATCTGCTGCTGAAATCGCAGCTTCAGGGGCTGGAGAAAACGGCGTCGGGTATTCTCGCCACGCTCGATCGTAGCCGCAGCGTAGAGGTCGATGCGGTGATCGCCGCAACCGGTCTGCGCCCGGAAACTGCATTGGCACGCCGCGCCGGATTGAACATCAACCGTGGCGTCTGCGTCGACAGCTACCTGCAAACCAGCCATCCGGATATTTACGCACTCGGCGACTGTGCGGAAATTAACGGTCAGGTACTTCCGTTCCTGCAACCGATTCAACTGAGCGCCATGTATCTGGCGAAAAACCTGCTCGGCGGCAATACGCCGTTGAAGCTGCCAGCCATGCTGGTAAAAGTCAAAACGCCGGAACTGCCATTGCATTTGGCTGGGGAAACCCAGCGCCGCGATTTGAACTGGCAAATTGCCGCCGAAACGCAGGGGATGGTCGCCAGAGGGATGAACGACGAAGGTCAGTTGTGCGCGTTCGTCGTCAGTGAAGACCGCATGAAAGAGGCCTTTGCGTTGCTGAAAACGTTGCCCGTGTAAATCGTGATGCCGGATGGCGGCTTTGCTTTATCCGGCTACGCTGCTACTGGTTTATTAACCTCACGCACATGGATGTGCGTTGCCATTTGTCGGTATGCCCCGACATGTTTTTCTTGCCCCGCCAGTCCCGGGGCTTTTTTTATTTTTGTGCCAACGCTCGCGCCGCGGCAATCACGCCTTGCCCCAACGACAACCCACCGTCGCCCGCCGGTAAACGCTGGGGAAACAGTAAAGTAAAATCATGCAGATAAATAGCCAGACGGGCTGACAATAAACGGTTATGCATCACGCCGCCGCCAAATACTAACGTCTTGATTCCGCGCGCTTCGGCCTGCTCTTGCATCAGAGTAGCAAACCCACGCGCCAGCGCGTCGTGAAACGCCCACGCTCTTTCCGCTGGTTTGGCCTGCCAGTTCAGCCATTGCTGCCAAAAAACCGCTAAGTCCAGTTCATTGCCATCAAGCGGCACCGTAACAGGGTGATCAACATCATCACACTGCGATGCCAGCGCCTCCAGCGCGCAGGCCGCTTCTCCTTCATAACTCAACGAGTCCGGCGCACATTGCAGCGCAGCGGCAACGGCGTCAAACAACCGTCCGCACGATGACGCCAGCGGAGCGTTGATCCCCCGTTCAATAGCGCGCGCCAGCACATTCCAGTTTTGATGCTGCAGCGCAGATGTTTCCGGATAACGCTGCCAGTCAGGAACAAAACGCAGGCACTGCGCGAGCAGGTTACGCCACGGCTGTTTTGCCGCCAGATCGCCGCCCGCCAGCGCTACCGCAGGTAGGCCGCCAAGGTGTTCGCATTCACGATAGTTGACCCGCAAACACTCTCCCCCCCACAGCGCGCCGTTTTCCCCCATGCCGATACCGTCTAACGTCAGAGCAATCACGTCGCCACCGTCGAGCGGCCAGCCGTGCTCGGCAAGACACGCAGCGGCATGCGCATGGTGATGCAGCGCCGTTTCAACTGGCAGCTCCATTTCGCTGGCCCACTGGCTGGAAACATAGCCAGGGTGTGCATCGTGCACAATACGCTGCGGCGTAAAGTCATAAATGCTCTGGATCAGGCGCAGCGCATCACGCCACTGCTGCTGAATGCCGTCATCGCTGAGATCGCCCAAATGCTGGCTGATAACCGCCTGTTCGCCACGCATCAGACAGAAAGTATTTTTCAGATCCGCGCCTAAGCACAGCATCGGCGGCACATCGCGAAATCCTGGCGGCAGTGCTACCGCATCCGGTACGTAACCCCGGGAACGACGCAGCATTTCCCCACTTTCACGCACCACCGAGTCATCCATCCGCTGCACAATTTCGCGGTTATGCAGCAGGAAACCGTCAGCAATGTCGCGTAAATCTTCCAGCGCCTGCGCGTTGGTAATGGCCGGCGGCCTGCCGCTGAGATTGCCGGAGGTCATCACCAGTGGGCAATTCATCTCTTGTAAAAGTAAATGCTGTAACGGATTCGCGGGCAGCATGACGCCAACTTCCGTTAACCCTGGCGCAATTCCTTCGCTCAATGCCGCGACATAGCGCTTCTGTACCAGCACGATCGGCGCGGCAGGGGTAGTCAGCAAACGACGAGCGGGTTCAGGTAGCCCGTCATCACCTGGCAGCATTACCGCCAGAGGTTTTGCCGGACGGCGTTTGCGCAACCTGAGCAACGCTATGGCATCATCATTTCGCGCATCACACACCAGATGAAACCCGCCAATGCCTTTAACGGCCACAATACCGCCTGCTTTCAGCCGCGATACCGCCGCCTGCAGCGCCTCTTCTTTCTCCGCCCGCTCATCCGCGCTGAACCACTCAAGATGAGGGCCGCAGGCCGGACAGGCAACGGGCTGGGCATGGAAGCGACGATCATACGGGTCGCGATACTCTTTATCGCATTGCGCACAGAGTGGGAACGACGCCATCACGGTGAACGGCCGGTCATAGGGCATGGCGCGGATAATCGTAAAACGTGGACCACAGTGGGTGCAGTTGATAAAGGGGTATCGGTAGCGACGTTCGCCGGGGGTGTTCATTTCAACAAGGCATTCGGGACAGGTCGCGGCGTCAGGAACGATTTGCGTATTCATCGTACCGCCAGCGCTTTGACGAATCGAGAAATCGGCAGGCTGCTGCGTCCAGGCGAATGGTTCGCTCTCTACGCTGTCAATACGCGCCAGCGGTGGGCAGTGTTGATGCAACTGTGCAATAAACTCCGCCGGATCTTCCTGCACACGCACAACCACACCGTCACCGTCGTTACACACATCGCCATGCAGTTGTAACCGCTGCGCCAGTTGCCAGACGTAGGGGCGAAATCCGACACCCTGTACCTTACCGCGAATACGCAGTTGTACGCCGGAGTGGTTGTTTATTGTCATTAAGTAGTCCCGCAGTCATCTATCCCCGTAGGCCGGATAAGGCAAAGCCGCCATCCGGCATAAGTACTACCGTATTTTACGCGGATTTTCAGATATCAGAACAGCAAAGATGCGGTGGAATCCAGCGCCGCGCGACGGCGTTTTTCCGCGCTCAATTGCTCAAGCTTATTGCGATCCACATAAATCAGCGCGTGAGTCGGGCAGACTTCCATACAGGCAGGGCCGGCCTCACGGTGGTGGCACAGATCGCACTTATTGGCTTCTGCTTTTTCTGCACGGACGTTCAGACCCGCGCCGCTGTTACGCACAACCGGGCGCACAACCACTTCCATTGCGCCATAAGGGCACGCCACAACGCAGGTTTTACACCCAATGCAGCGTTCCTGCATCACGTGGACAAAGCCTTTATCACGGCTGATAGCACCGTTCGGGCAGACGTTAGCGCACGGCGCGTCTTCGCACTGGCGGCACAGCGTCGCCGTGGAGACATTAACGCCTTTGATGACGTGAATGCGGGGTAAAAAAGTTTCAGGGGTCAGCGATGCGCAGTCCTGGTTATCCTGATGGGATACCACGCAGGCCACTTCACAGGTACGGCAACCAATGCATTTATTGGCGTCTGCAATGATGAAACGGTTCATCAATTTCTCCAGCAATGACAGAATATCTGCCGAAGCATTCACAAATCGTGCCAGATTTTAATTGACTGTTATTAAAGGTTTTTTATTCTGACGAATGCAGGAAAGGCGTGTCATCGTCACTAGTGACGATGACAAATGACAGCCGTCAGCGCAAGACAAGCGGCGCAACAGAGTCGCGTTGGATGAGTTCGCCGGTGAAGGTTTTTGGCGGCGTAAATGCCCCGTCATCCAGCATAAAGATCAGACGTCCAATCGTTTCCTGAATCATTTCCGTCACCGGTATTTTGACGCTGGAAAGCGCCGGAATAGTGTATGGCGCGAGGGCGATATCATCGAAGCCAATCACCGACACCTGTGCAGGAACGCGCACGCCATGCACGTGCAACTGCTTCATCGCGCCGATCGCCATATCGTCATTACTGGCCACCAGCGCGGTGAATTTGACCTTGCGCGAAAGTAAAGTATCCACACCCGCTGCGCCGCAGGCTGGCGTCCATTTCCCGTTAACAATCAGATCATTGTTTAGCGGGATACCATGATGCGCCAGCGCGTCTTTATAACCTGAAAGTCGCTCCACGCCGGTAGGGGAATCCATTGAGCCGGTAATAAATCCAATCTCTTTATGCCCGGCGGCAATGAGCTGAGTAACGGCGTTGAAGCTGGTTTGCTTTTGATCGCACCACACACTGTGGCTACTGTTTTTCCGCAGGCGTCGATTAAGCACCATAATCGGCTGGCTGTGGGCGTCGATGATATCGTCTATCTCATCCACGCTGAGAAAACGCGGATAGATCATAATCGCGTCACAGCGCAGGTCGAGCAGGTACTGGATTGCCTGACGCTCTTCCTCAGCGCTGTGTTTACCGTCAGCCAGTAACAGCTGGCGTCCTTTATCTTCCGCCATCCGCGCGGTATGAAACAGCAGCTCGCTGAAATAGACGCCGTGATAAAGGGTATTTGTTACCACCAGACCCAGCGTCTGCGTGGTTTTCGCTGCGAGACTGCGGGCCAGCAAGTTTGGGCGGTAACCACTCTCTTCAATGGCCTGAAACACGCGGTCTTTGGTCTCCTGGCTGACATAGCCGTTTCCGGAAAGCACCCGGGAAACGGTCGCTTTCGACACCCCGGCACGCTTCGCCACCTCCAGCATCGTGGTCATATTACTCATCCCTATTCTCTCAATGTGACGCAGTGTACTGCACCGTTTCGCCGCTGTCCTTGCTGCTAAATCGCAGACGCTGACATCTGGTGATCGGAGTCACAATTACAAAAAGTGATCAAAATTAAATCTTGCTCATTATTCATAATTTAAACATGATTTTGTGGAACCGGTTTCCTATCTGTGTTTCATTCACTCAGAAAAGCGACCAACGTAAACGGATAAAACATAACGTACTCTACTGATAAAACAGGATTAAATCCGATGTCCAAGAATTATGCAGCGCTGGCGCGCTCCGTTGTGACGGCTCTGGGAGGCGTCGACAACATCACAGCAGTGACCCACTGCATGACCCGTTTGCGTTTCGTTATCAAAGATGACTCGCAGGTCGATAGCGCGACACTGAAAACGCTTCCTGGCGTGCTGGGCGTGGTGCGTAACGATAACCAGTGCCAGGTGATTATCGGCAACACCGTTTCGCAGGCGTATCGTGAAGTGGTCAGCCTGTTGCCTGCCAACATGCAACCTGCTGAGCCGCAAACCAAACCCCGACTGACGCTGAAGCGGATTGGCGCGGGGATCCTCGACGCGCTGATCGGCACCATGTCTCCGTTGATCCCGGCAATTATCGGCGGATCAATGCTCAAGCTGCTGGCGATGGTTCTGGAAATGACCGGCGTGCTGGTGAAAGGTTCGTCCACACTCACCATTCTGACCGTTATCGGCGACGGCGCATTTTTCTTCCTGCCGCTGATGGTCGCCGCTTCTGCAGCCATCAAATTCAAAACCAACATGTCGCTGGCTATCGCCATCGCAGGGGTACTGGTGCATCCCAGCTTTATCGACCTGATGGCGAAGGCCGCGCAGGGTGAACACGTTGAGTTCGCCCTGATCCCGGTGACGGCGGTGAAGTATACCTATACGGTGATCCCGGCACTGGTCATGACCTGGTGTCTGTCTTACATCGAACGCTGGGTCGATCGCATCACTCCGGCGGTGACCAAAAACTTCCTGAAACCGATGCTGATCGTACTGATCGCCGCCCCACTCGCCATCGTCATCATTGGCCCGGTAGGCATCTGGATCGGGAGTGCGATTTCCGCGCTGGTGTATACCATTCACGGCTATCTCGGCTGGCTGTCGGTAGCCATTATGGGCGCGCTGTGGCCGCTGCTGGTAATGACCGGTATGCACCGCGTCTTTACGCCAACCATCATTCAGACTATTGCCGAGACCGGAAAAGAAGGCATGGTGATGCCGTCTGAAATCGGCGCCAACTTGTCGTTAGGCGGTTCATCGCTGGCAGTAGCATGGAAAACTAAAAACCCGGAGTTGCGTCAGACGGCGTTAGCGGCAGCTGCCTCAGCCATTATGGCGGGTATTTCCGAACCTGCGCTGTATGGCGTGGCGATCCGCCTGAAACGTCCGCTGATTGCGAGCCTTATCAGCGGCTTTATCTGCGGCGCCGTTGCCGGAATGGCCGGACTGGCAAGCCACTCCATGGCGGCTCCGGGCCTGTTCACCAGCGTACAGTTTTTCGATCCGGCCAATCCGATGACCATCGTCTGGGTATTTGGCGTGATGGCGCTGGCAGTAGTGCTTTCCTTTGTATTAACACTGATTCTCGGCTTTGAAGATATTCCTGTCGAAGATGCAGCCGCGCAGGCCAGAAAAAATCAGGCCGCACAACCGGGCAATATCAATGGAGCCAGCATTTGACTGGTATCAACTGAGGTTAATTATGTCTGTTTTTCCGCAAGGATTTTTATGGGGCGGCGCACTGGCCGCCAACCAGTCTGAAGGGGCATACCGGGAAGGCGGCAAAGGGCTGACCACCGTCGATATGATCCCTCACGGCGCACACCGGATGCCCGTCAAACTGGGTCAGGAAAAGCGCTTTACGCTTCAGGATGACGAATTTTATCCCAGCCATCAGGCGATCGACTTTTATCATCGCTATAAAGAAGATATCGCGCTGATGGCGGAAATGGGGTTTACGGTTTTTCGTACTTCCATTGCCTGGAGCCGTCTCTACCCTAACGGCGATGAACTGACGCCGAATGAAGAGGGCATCGCGTTTTACCAGAGCGTGTTTGCCGAGTGTAAAAAATACGGAATTGAGCCGTTGGTCACGCTGTGCCATTTCGATGTGCCAATGCATCTGGTCACCGAGTACGGCTCCTGGCGTAACCGCAAAATGGTGGAGTTCTTTACCCGCTACGCCCGTACCTGCTTCGAGGCGTTCGACGGTCTGGTGAAGTACTGGCTGACCTTCAACGAAATCAACATTATGCTGCACAGTCCCTTTTCTGGCGCCGGGCTGGTATTTGAAGAAGGTGAAAATCAGGATCAGGTTAAATACCAGGCCGCGCACCACGAACTAATAGCCAGCGCCCTGGCGACTAAAATTGCCCATGAAATTAATCCGCAAAACCAGGTCGGTTGTATGCTGGCTGGCGGCAATTTTTATCCTTACTCCTGTAAACCGGAAGATGTATGGACCGCGCTGGAAAAAGACCGCGAAAACCTGTTCTTTATTGATGTGCAGGCGCGCGGGGCTTACCCCGCTTACTCTGCCCGTGTGTTTCGCGAAAAAGGCGTGGTGATAGAAAAAGCCCCGGAAGATGACGACATCCTGAAAAACACCGTCGATTTTGTCTCGTTTAGCTACTACGCATCGCGCTGTGCCTCTGCTGAAATGAACACCGGCAATACCAGCGCCGCCAACGTGGTGAAATCGCTGCGTAATCCATATATTGCCACCAGCGAATGGGGCTGGGGCATCGATCCGCTCGGTCTGCGCATTACCATGAACATGATGTATGACCGCTACCAGAAACCGCTGTTTCTGGTGGAAAACGGGCTGGGGGCGAAAGATGAAATCGATGCTAACGGCGAGATCAATGACGACTATCGCATCAGCTATTTACGCGAGCACATTCGCGCCATGGCAGACGCTATTGAGGATGGCGTGCCGCTGATGGGTTACACCACCTGGGGCTGTATTGATCTGGTTTCTGCCTCAACCGGTGAGATGAGCAAACGCTACGGTTTTGTGTATGTGGACCGCGATGACGCGGGTAACGGCACGCTGGCGCGCACCCGCAAGAAATCATTCTGGTGGTACAAAAAAGTGATCGCCAGCAACGGTACCGATCTGGCCTGACGGGCCTGCCGGAGGGGTCTACAGCCCTCCGGCAGAAGTACGTATTTTCATTTCATTTATTGCATTCAAAATGTGGAATCATCCTTCCAGTTTCAGGTTTGCTCGCGCCCTTTTTTACTGGCATTTTATTCAGTAGTTTTTATTCCTGGCCGTTCACCACAAGGAAACGTGTATGACTGATAAAAATGGCAAAATAGCAGTGGCTATCACCAAACCCGTACGTCGTTTGAAAGTCGGCTATGTAAGAAAACGCCATGAAGATCCCAAAACGGGTTTCACGCGACGAATCAGTCGGCACGCTTCACTCACGCTGAACGGTGACTGGCTGGAACAAGCTGGGTTTCCTACCGGTACGGCAGTAAAAGTGTCAGTGATGCAGGGGAAATTAATTATTGAGCAGGCCATTGAGTGACGAGGATACGCAGGGAAACAGGCCGGATGTCGCTCACATCCGGCACTGATACGGTTTACTCTTCCGGCGCTTCCAGCTCGGAGAATCCGCCGTGTCCTTCCCAGCCAGCTAATCGCTGATAGACGGTATCAACCGCATCTTTAATCGGTTGTGTCATCGGGTAGTAAAAACCGACAATATCTGGCTGAATGCCAAGGAAAATTACCTCGCCTACATCGTCTTTCAGTTGATCGACCAGGTAGTTCAGCGGCATGTTGTGGGTGGTCATCATGAACATCTCAGCAATATCATCAGGATCGATAATACGGATTTCACCGGGGTTTAGCCCCATGTCGGTGGCATCCACGATCAACAGACGCTGCGGGCGCAGTTCACGGATGGCGACGATGTCGTTCTCCGGCGCGCTACCGCCGTCGATGACAACCCATTGACCTTGAGGGTTTGCGGCACACATTTCGGCCAGCAGCGGACCCGCGCCGTCATCGCCCATCATGCTGTTACCTACACATAATAAAACGTCAGTCACGGTGTCTCCTCACCATCAGATAGATAGCGCTTTCCTGGTGGATATCGTGCAGCATGCTGAGCATCAGCTTGCTCCACTCCTGCTGCTGCGGGGTCTGCACGGCACGCGCATCATCGAACGCGCGCGCCAGCATTTGCACATGGTTGAAATCGATGACTATCTCACCATACTTCGGCACGCCTTCCATTTTCCGGCGAGCTTCACTGCCTTCGGCAAGCGTAGCAATCCACGCCAGATATTCATCCCACGGACAGGTTAACGCCGCTTCCAGGCAATCGATGATCCCAAGGTGGTGACCAATCGCCAGGCTGTAATAGACAACCTGCTGCGCCTCAGCGGGCGTTGCATCGTTCTCATCAATAAACTTACGGCTCAGTTGACTGAACACCACCGTTTCACTCATCGGATACGCGCCTCTTCGACAACATGATTAAGATGCGTGACGATCTCGGTCAGACGCGGATCGTTTTCCGCTTCCAGCCAGCGCGCCACCTGATGCTCGCCCTGCCCTAACTGCGTCAAATAGTCATCAGCAATCTGGCGGCCATAGCGGTATCCCGCCAGACGACGTGCTTCGCGGTCCACCTTCACACGCAGCGGCTGAACCATATCCGGATGCAGAATTTCCGCCGGCTGTTCGTCCAGTTCACCCGGCGCACGCGCGTGAATTTTTTGTTCCAGCAGTCCCAGCGCCATGGCAAAGCCGTACAGCGTTGCCGCAGGCGTCGGCGGGCAACCTGGAATATACACGTCCACCGGTACGATTTTGTCCGTGCCGCCCCATACGCAGTATAAGTCGTGGAAGATACCGCCGCTGTTACCGCAGGCACCGTAAGAGATACAAATTTTCGGATCCGGCGCTGACTGCCAGGCGCGCAACGCCGGAGAGCGCATGGCACGCGTTACCGCGCCGGTAAACAGCAGAATATCCGCATGGCGCGGCGACGGTACCACTTTGATACCAAAACGTTCGGCATCAAACAGCGGAGAAAGCGTGGCGAAAATTTCGATTTCACAGCCGTTGCAGCCGCCGCAGTCCACACGGTAAACGTAAGCTGAACGCTTGATGCTTTTAAGCAGCGACGCTTTCATGCTGGCAATGGATTCATCCACCGTCATCGGCACTGGAATACCGTTGGCGTCACGTGGGCCTAATAAATTGCTCATCAGCTGGCCTCTTTCATATGGCGAGTCAGTTCAATACGGTCAGACGGCACCAGACATTTCTGGCGCTTACAATCCGGGCAGGTCTCAAAGCTTTCGCGGTGGTTTTCCGCACGGCTGTCACCGTTGTGCTTCAGCAGCGCAATGGCGTAGTCGATCTCTTTTTGTACCGCAAACGGGCGGTTACATACGCGGCAATTACACAGCGCAAAGCGGGACTGCTGCAGGAAATCCTCTTTCTTCCACACCGCCAGTTCATACTCCTGCGACAGTTTGATTGCCGCCGTCGGACAGACTTCTTCGCAGCGGGCGCAGAAGATGCAGCGACCAAGGTTGAACTGCCACGCCAGCTCATGGGTAACCAGATCGGTTTCTACCGTCAGCGCGTTCGACGGGCATGCATTCACACAGGCCGCGCAGCCAATGCACTGCTGCGGATTATGTTCCGGTTTGCCACGGAAGTTTTTATCGACCGCAATCGGCTCCAGCGGATACGACGACGTCGGCGCCCCGGTTTTGATGACTTTTTTGATAAAGGTAAACATGGCGATTCCTTATTTCAGCGGCGAGTTTTTACGCTCGATGCTGTAGCGCTCAAGTTCTTTGTATGGCACGACTTTGCTCTTCTTCTTACGCACATCAACCACGGTCATACGGTCAGTACAGGAGTAGCAAGGGTCGAGGCTACCGATAATCAGCGGGGCATCGGAAACGGTGTTGCCACGCAGCATATAGCGCAGCGTCGGCCAGTTGGCGTACGTCGCCGCACGGCAGCGCCAGCGATACAGTTTCTGGTTGTCGCCGGTCATGCTCCAGTGGATGTCATCTCCGCGCGGCGCTTCAGCAAAGCCCAGTGCGAAGCGGTGAGGAATATAGGTAAAGCCTTCCACCATCAGCGGGCCGCCCGGCAGGTTGTCCAGACCAAAGTCGATCATATTCAGTGCGGTGTAGACTTCATTGATACGGACTTTCAGACGAGAAATAACGTCGCAACCCTGCTCGCTATGAACTTCCATCGGCAGCAGACCATAACCGACAAACGGGTGATCGGCACGGGTGTCACGCGCGTGACCGCTGGCGCGTACCATCGGGCCGACGTTACTGAAGTCTCGAGCAATTTCCGGATCCAGACGACCAATACCAACGGTACGTTGTTCCATGTTCGGCGTGCTGAGCAGCATATCGACCAGTTCCTGCACGTCACGGCGCATCTGCTGCGCCAGTTGACGGGTCTGGATCATATCCTCTTTCAACAGGTCGCGACGAATACCGCCGATCAGGTTCAGACCGTAGGTTTTACGTGCCCCGGTGAGGATCTCGGCCATCTTCATCGACGTTTCGCGCACGCGGAAGAACTGCATAAAGCCGGAGTCAAAACCGGTAAAGTGACAGGCCAGGCCGAGGTTCAGCAGATGCGAGTGCAGACGCTCAACTTCCAGCAGAATGGCGCGGATCATCTGCGCACGCTCTGGCACCACGATGCCCATCGCATTCTCAACGGAGGTGGTATATGCGGTGCTATGCGCAAAACCGCAGATACCGCACACGCGATCCGACAGGAACGTGACTTCGTTATAACCCATACGGGTTTCCGCCAGTTTCTCCATGCCGCGGTGAACATAGAACAGACGGTAGTCGGCGTCGATGATGTTCTCGCCGTCAACGAACAGGCGGAAGTGACCGGGTTCATCGGAGGTGACGTGCAGCGGACCAATTGGCACCACGTTGTTTTTCTTGTCGCCCAGTTCGTTGATGAACTCGTAGGTTTCGGCATCGGTGGTCGGGGCCGGGCGCTGACGATAATCCATACTGTCTTTACGCAGTGGGTAGAGTTCGTCCGGCCAGTCATCCGGCAGTACCAGACGACGTTCATCCGGTAAACCTACCGGGATCAAACCGTACATATCGCGCACTTCGCGCTCGCCCCAGACTGCAGCCGGAACGCGCGGCGTGACGGACGGAAACTCCAGCTTATTGGCATCGACCTCAACGCGGACGGTTATCCAGCACTTGGTGCCCTGCTCCATCGACATCACGTAGTAAACGGCATAATGGCCGCACAGCTGGCGTTCGTCGTTACCAAACAGCACGGACAACCAGCCACCCTGTTTGTAGTACAGGAACTCCACCACTTCCGGCAGGTAGTTCACCTTGACGGTGATCGTCAGCTGATCTTTGGTCTGCCAGGCTTCATCCAGTACGACACCCGGAAAGGCCTGGTGCAGCGCAGCGAGATATTGTTGACCTAATTTTTCTTCAGACATGCTCAAACTCTCTTAAATCACGCCACCAGCAAGGAGACGAACGCTAAAAACGCAAACCCAAAACCGGCCCAGGTCACGCGTGAAGTGGCGCAAAAACGCAGACGCGCCATGCTGTTTTCGAACAGGGCGATAACCAGCACGCCGAGGACCAGCTTGACGACGGCAATCACCAGCGCCAACAGCAGCCCACCGGCGGTGAAGGTTTCCATCTGTCCCCACGGCAGGAACACGCCGACGAACATTTGCAGAACGACCAGTTGCTTGAGGCTAATGCCCCATTTCAGCACCGCAAAACCGCTGCCGCTGTATTCGGTCAATGGACCTTCCTGCAGCTCCTGCTCTGCTTCCGCCAGATCGAACGGCAGTTTGCCCATTTCGATAAAGGTGGCGAAAGCACAGGCGCACAGCGCCAGAATCAGCGGGATGCTGCGCGCAGCAGGCCAGTGATAAATGGTATCGGCGATATTGCTGATATGAGTTGAGCCAGCAACCTGCGCCGCTACCCACAGCCCCAACAGCAGGATAGGTTCAACCAGTACGCCGAGCATCGCTTCGCGGCTGGCACCAATAGCGGTAAATGGGCTACCGGTATCCAGACCCGCGATAGAGAAGAAGAAACGGGCGATGGCGAACAGGTAAATCAAGGTGATCAGATCGCCCAGTTGCGGCAGCGGCGAGCCAACGGTCACTACCGGCAACGCGGTGGCGATAGTCAGCATCACGCCCACCATCACGAACGGTGTCAGGCGGAAAACCCAGCTGGAATCCGCAGGCGCAATGCTCTGACGGCCCAGCAGTTTGATAATGTCGCGGTATTCCTGCAAAACGCCCGGACCACGGCGATTGTGCAAACGCGCACGCGCCACGCGGGTAACACCGGAAAGTAGCGGCGCAACGGCAAACAGCACCAGCGCCTGAATTAACGGATATAAAACACTCATTCTCAGGCTCCTCGTGAAACCACAATCACCACCAGCACCGCCAGCTCAATCAATGCCAGACGACGGAACAGCACCGGGGCAGCCGCATTCTGCCAGCCCGGAACCAGTGATACCGGGTTTAGCCATTTACGCAGTTTGAGTACCGGGGCAAAGGCTTCTTTCACCGGCATGGCAAAACCGTGCGCGGTAATGACCATTGACTGCTCATGATCGTAACCACACACCCATGCCGCACCGCGTGAACGCGACGGCAGACGGTTGCCTTTGAAAATTGCCATGATGATGAACGGCAGCAGCGGACATGCGATCAGCAGCAGCGTGATCATTGGCTGAGAAACGGTGGTGTTCGCAGTTTCCAGCGGCAGCGGAACGGCAGAGGAGATCATCGGCAGCAGCCACGGCGCCGCCACGCCGCCAATCACGCAACAGATAGCCAGCGCAACGACGCTCACCCCCATCAGGATTGGCGCGCAGCAGGCGTTTTCAGCTTCCTTCGTGCGCGGTGCGCCAAGGAACGTAACGCCATAGACTTTCGCCATACACATCACCGCCAGCGCGCCGGTAATCGCCAGTCCTACCGCCAGCAACGGTCCTAACAGACGGCCGACAAACGCGCCGCTGTTGCCAAGCTTAAAGAAGGACTGGTAGATAACCCACTCACCGGCAAAACCGTTCAGCGGCGGCAGTGCGGCCATCGCCATCAGGCCAACCAGCATCGCCAGAGAGATAACCGGCATACGTTTACCAATACCACCCAGTTTTTCGATATCACGATGACCGGTACGGAACCAGATGCTACCTGCGCCCAGGAACAGAACGCTTTTGAACAGGCTGTGGTTTACCAGGTGGTACAGACCGCCGGTCAAACCTAGCGCAATCAGCGCCGGTTGATTCAGGGAAATCCCGGTCACGCCAGCACCCAGACCCAGCAGAATAATGCCGATGTTTTCCAGCGTGTGGTACGCCAGCAGACGCTGAATGTTGTGTTCCATCAGCGCATACAGACCGCCGACAAATGCGGTGATCATACCCAGCACCAGCAGCGTAATCCCCCACCACAGCGGCGCGTTACCGCCCAGCAGCGACAGGGAGAGAATACCCAGCAGCCCCACCTTCATGACGACGGTAGAGAACAGCGCCGCAGCCGGTGCGCTGGCGTTGGCGTGCGCCTGTGGCACCCATCCGTGCAGCGGAATAATCCCGGCCAGCAGGCCAAAACCCGCCACGCCCAGCAGCCAGATGTCAGAGCCAAGGGGCAGCTCCTGAGTACGCAGGTCAAGCAGGCGCAACTCCAGGGTGCCGTAACGTTGCCACACCAGGTAACAGGCAATAGCCAGCAGCAGCGTACCAACGCGTCCCAGCGCAAACCACAGTTTGCCCTCTTTACTGCAGCCGGTGAGGAACACGGCGCACAGCGCCATGATTTCCGCCATCACCACCAGCGTTCCGAGGTTGCTGGCCACCACCGCACATACCGCCGCGGCCATCAGCAGATTCACCAGCAGGCCGTTAGCTTTCACCTGCGGATGACGATGCCAGTCAATGTTGTACAGGCTGACAAACAGGCCGCACAGGCCCAGCGTAATAAGCCAGATAGCGTTCAGCGGCGTGACTTGCAGACTGTGGCCGATAAACGGCATCACGCCGCTAATCGCAACGGCGCGGGTCAGTACGAGAAATCCCGCAGCCGCCGTACACAGGCTGCCCACCGCACCGCCAACCCCGGCAATCCAGCCGCTCAGCGGTTTATGAAACGAAAACAGAAATGCCAGAACCGCAGCCGCTGTAAACCAGGCCACGCCGCTGTTAATTAGTGAAATTGCGCTCATTTTGCATCTCCACTCTGAGCCTGCTGAAACAAGGTGAGATCGCCGAAATCGGTATTGAAAGTCAGCTCACGCTTACGTTTGCTGGCGCGGGCGATATCCATGTTGCTCACCAGATGCAGGGCTTTGGTTGGGCACATGCGTACACAGGCCGGACCAAGCTCATCAAAACTGCACAGATCGCATTTCACCGCGATGGCGCGAACGCCCGGAACCCAATCCAACAGCGTGCTCACGCGGGCAGGCGCTGGCGGAGCCGGAGGCGCTTTTGGCGTATTGGCGTTTGCCGGGATATGCAGCGGACGGCTACCGGAAAACTCAATTGCGCCAAACGGACAGGCAATCCCGCACAGTTTGCAGCTTACGCACAGGCTTTCATTCAGTTGCACGGCACCATCAACGCGATTAATCGCATTAACCGGACAAACGGTGGCGCAAGGCGCATCTTCACACTGGTGGCAAAGCTGCGGGGCGGATTCTTTTTCATTTAACATCACTTTCAGGCGCGGCATTGACTGCAGGCCATGCTGGCGATGTGTCTCTGAGCAGGCAGCTTCACAGGTGTGGCAGCCGATACAAAGAGTGGAGTCAGCAATTACAAAACGATTCACCAGGCATTCCTCAGGTGATAGTCATTTTTGACGAAAACATGTCTGGTAAATGTCATTTCGACATTTTTCGACATGCCCATTCCCTAAACTGTCGTGACGCAATATGAAAGCGCATCATGACAAAAGTGGGCAGCGCCCGAGGCTTAAGCCGGGCTGTGTCCCTCAACCAGTTGGCTTAAATTCACCGGCATATTGTTCTCAACCGCGGTGTAGAGGCTGTCGTAGACGGTGGCGATTTTTTCGAGATAGTGCTCCAGCACCTGCTCGCGATCGCGGTTGCTGATACGCTCATCGACTTTACCGTCGATGGTCAACTCTGCCCGTGCAATCAGTTGTTTATCATCACCATCTTTCGTTTCAACGTAGTATTCGATGGTGTGGCTGTTAAAGCCGTCCGCCAGCGTGACGTAGATAGTGAAGTGTTCAAAAAGGACGAAGCAGAGATCCTTGTCCGGTGCGCAGCTCATTGCATGATGCAAACGCGCTTTTGACAGGGTGATCCCCTGAACCAGCGAGTTACAGTAAATACGCCACTGGTCCTGTAGGCGACGGTGCCGTTCAGCGATGTAATCGGCTTTTTCGCTTATTTCCCAAATAGTCATGTCAGGTTACCCGTTTAGCAGAGATAAACACCCTTAAGCACATTTCATGCCAAAATTAAAATTCTTTATTTTCATATAGATAAAAAACATAAACCCGGTGACGACGTGTCATTTCGTCATCGTCGTCATTGTCACTCGCGGGAAATTTCAACCTGGCATGTTTATTGCTTTTAATATCGCAACTTCACAGGAGGCGGTATGCACGAAATAACCCTCTGCCAACGGGCACTGGAATTGATTGAACAACAGGCCACGCAATACGGTGCTCAGCGAGTAACTGGGGTCTGGCTCAAAATTGGCGCATTTTCTTGCGTAGAAACCAGCGCTCTCGCCTTTTGTTTTGATCTGGTATGCCGCGGGACCCTTGCAGAAGGTTGTAAACTCCACCTCGAAGAACAAGAAGCCGAATGTTGGTGCGAATCTTGTCAGCAATACGTCACCTTACTGACGCAACGCGTGCGCAGATGTCCGCAATGCAACAGCGATATGCTGAGAATTGTGGCCGATGACGGCTTACAGATTCGACGTATTGAAATAGATGAAACTCCAGCGCCGGATGCCGACGCCTAAGCGTCTTGTCCGGCCTACAGGAATGGCCTGAGTTGTTGGCCGGAAAAGACGAAGCCGCCATCCGGCAACAGATATACCGCAAGATAAAGATCAGGAGTGAGCGATGTGTACGACATGTGGTTGCGCTGAAGGCAACCTTTATATAGAGGGTGATGAGCATAATCCCCACTCGGCGTTTCGCAGCGCGCCATTTGCCCCGGCAGCTCGTCCGGCGCTGAACATAACCGGTGTGAAGACCTCCAGTTTCACGCCAAGCCAGACCGAAGAAGGCGATTTGCACTACGGTCACGGAGAAGCTGGCACCCACGCGCCAGGCATGAGCCAGCGCCGGATGCTGGAAGTGGAAATTGACGTGCTGGACAAAAACAACCGTCTGGCCGAGCGCAACCGCGCCCGCTTTGCTGCCCGTCAACATCTGGTGCTGAACCTTGTCTCAAGCCCTGGCTCCGGTAAAACCACGCTACTGACCGAAACGCTGATGAAGCTTAAAGACAGCGTGCCGTGCGCCGTGATTGAAGGCGACCAGCAGACGGTTAATGATGCCGCCCGTATTCGCGCCACAGGCACCCCAGCCATTCAGGTCAACACCGGTAAAGGCTGTCACCTCGACGCCCAAATGATTGCTGACGCCGCGCCGCGTTTGCCGCTTGAAGACAACGGCATTCTGTTCATTGAAAACGTCGGGAACCTGGTTTGCCCGGCCAGCTTCGACCTCGGCGAGCGTCATAAAGTGGCGGTGCTTTCCGTCACCGAAGGTGAAGACAAGCCGCTAAAATACCCACATATGTTTGCCGCCGCGTCGCTGATGCTGCTCAACAAAGTCGATCTGCTGCCGTACCTCAATTTTGACGTAGAGAAGTGCATCGCCAGCGCCCGGGAAGTGAACCCGGAAATTGAGATTATCCTGATTTCTGCCACCAGCGGCGAAGGCATGGATCAATGGCTCTCCTGGCTGGAGGCGCAGCGATGTGCATAGGTGTTCCGGGTCAAATCCGCACCATTGATGGCAACCAGGCTAAAGTCGACGTTTGCGGTATTCAGCGTGACGTCGACCTGACGCTGGTCGGAAGCTGCGATGAACATGGTCAACCTCGTCTGGGTCAGTGGGTACTGGTCCACGTCGGTTTTGCCATGAGCATCATTAATGAAGCTGAAGCGCGCGACACGCTCGACGCGCTGCAAAATATGTTTGACGTTGAGCCGGATGTCGGCGCATTGCTGTATGGCGAGGAAAAATAATGCGTTTTGTTGACGAATACCGCGCACCAGAACAGGTGATGCAGTTGATAGAGCACCTGTGTGAACGTGCCGCACTCCTCCCCTACACGGCTGAACGCCCGCTGCGCATCATGGAAGTTTGTGGTGGTCATACCCACGCTATCTTCAAGTTCGGTCTCGACCAGTTATTGCCTGAAAATGTCGAGTTTATTCATGGACCAGGCTGCCCGGTTTGCGTTCTGCCGATGGGCAGAATCGACAGCTGTGTTGAAATCGCCAGCCATCCAGAAGTGATTTTCTGCACCTTTGGCGATGCGATGCGCGTCCCGGGTAAACAAGGTTCTTTGCTACAAGCCAAAGCACGCGGCGCAGATATCCGCATCGTCTATTCACCGATGGATGCGCTGAAGCTGGCGCAGGAAAACCCAACGCGTAAGGTAGTGTTCTTTGGCCTGGGTTTTGAAACCACAATGCCAACCACCGCCATCACCCTGCAGCAGGCAAAACAGCGTAACGTGCAGAACTTTTACTTTTTCTGCCAGCACATCACGCTTATTCCTACGCTGCGCAGTCTGCTGGAGCAGCCGGACAACGGCATCGACGCCTTTTTAGCGCCAGGCCACGTCAGCATGGTGATTGGTACCGATGCCTATAACTTCATTGCGTCAGACTTCCATCGTCCGTTAGTGGTCGCCGGTTTCGAACCGCTCGATTTGCTGCAGGGCGTGGTGATGTTGATTGAACAGAAGATTGCCGAGCATAGTCAGGTCGAAAACCAGTACCGCCGCGTGGTGCCGGACGCCGGTAACGCGTTAGCGCAAAAGGCTATCGCCGACGTGTTCTGCGTCAATGGCGACAGTGAATGGCGCGGCCTGGGCGTAATTGAATCCTCTGGCGTTCACCTGACGCCAGACTATCAGCGTTTTGATGCCGAAGCGCATTTCCAGCCAGCGCCGCAGCAGGTGTATGACGATCCGCGCGCCCGTTGCGGAGAGGTATTGACCGGCCGATGCAAACCGCATCAGTGCCCGCTATTTGGCAAAACCTGTAACCCGGAGACCGCGTTTGGCGCCCTGATGGTCTCCTCAGAAGGCGCATGTGCCGCCTGGTATCAGTATCGTCAGCAGGAGTGTGAAGCATGAACAGCGTACAACTCGCCCACGGTAGCGGCGGTCAGGCTATGCAGCAGTTGATCAACAGTCTGTTTATGGAAGCTTTTGCTAATCCGTGGCTGGCAGAACAAGAGGATCAGGCACGTCTGGAACTGGCGCAGCTGGTGGCAGAAGGCGATCGTCTGGCATTTTCAACCGACAGCTATGTTATCGATCCGTTGTTCTTCCCGGGCGGCAATATCGGCAAGCTGGCTATTTGCGGTACGGCTAACGACGTAGCGGTCAGCGGCGCAATCCCGCGCTACCTCTCCTGTGGTTTTATCCTCGAAGAGGGTCTGCCGATGGAGACGCTGAAAACCGTCGTTAACAGCATGGCAGCAACCGCGCACGAAGCGGGCATCGCCATCGTAACCGGCGATACCAAAGTCGTGCAGCGCGGCGCAGCAGACAAGCTGTTCATCAACACCGCCGGAATGGGGGCGATCCCCGCCAACATCCACTGGGGGGCACAGACCCTCAGCCCGGGCGATGTGCTGCTGGTCAGCGGTACGCTTGGCGATCACGGCGCAACTATCCTTAACCTGCGCGAACAGTTGGGTCTTGATGGTGAACTGGTCAGCGACTGCGCGGTATTAACGCCGCTTATCCAGACGCTACGTGATATTCCCGGCGTGAAGGCGCTGCGTGACGCGACCCGTGGCGGCGTGAATGCGGTAACGCATGAATTTGCCGCCTCATGCGGATTTGGTATTGAGCTGTCTGAAGCGGCCCTGCCCGTGAAGCCCGCGGTGCGCGGCGTTTGCGAACTGCTGGGTCTGGATGCGCTCAACTTTGCTAACGAGGGCAAGCTGGTGATTGCCGTTGAGCGCCAGGCGGCTGAAATGGCGCTTGCCGCGCTGCGCGCGCATCCGTTAGGGCGCGATGCCGCAATGATTGGTGAAGTGGTGGAACGCAAAGGTGTACGTCTTGCCGGACTCTACGGCGTGAAACGAACCCTCGATTTACCGCACGCCGAGCCATTGCCTCGTATATGCTAACAGCCGGTTGGCAGCAAGCTGTAGGCCGGATAAGACGCATTTGCGTCGACATCCGGCATTAACGATGCATTTTCGCCCGATGGCGCTTTGCCGATCGGGCCTACGGTTCGTGTAGCCGGACCAATCCGGCAATAAATTACGACTTATACCTATAATTCATTTACCGTTTTCGCACCGTTCTGCGGTGCTTTTCCTGGAAAAGCAATATGTCGTATACACCGATGAGTGACCTTGGACAGCAAGGCCTGTTCGATATTACTCGTACATTATTACAGCAGCCCGATCTCCCGTCTCTCAGCGAGGCGCTTTCGCAGCTGGTCAAGCGTTCAGCGCTGGCCGACTGTGCGGCTATTGTCTTGTGGCAGGCACAAACGCAGCGTGCGCGTTATTTTGCGACGCGTGAAAATGGTAAACCCATCGATTATGAAGACGAAACGGTGCTGGCGCATGGCCCGGTACGCCGTATTTTGTCTCGCCCCGATGCGCTGCACTGCAACTATCATGAGTTTACGGAAACCTGGCCGCAACTGGCCTCAGGCGGGCTGTATTCTGAATTTGGCCACTACTGTCTGTTGCCGCTGGCGGCAGATGGGCGAATCTTTGGCGGCTGCGAATTCATCCGTAATGAAGATCGGCCGTGGAGTGAAAAAGAGTACAACCGGCTGCAGACCTTCACGCAAATAGTCGGCGTTGTTGCTGAACAAATTCAAAGCAGGGTCAGCAACAACGTCGATTACGATTTACTGTGCCGCGAGCGCGACAACTTTCGCATCCTGGTCGCCATCACCAATGCGGTGCTCTCGCGTCTCGACATTGATGAACTGGTTAGCGAAGTCGCCAAGGAGATCCATCACTACTTCGACATTGATGCTATCAGCATCGTGTTACGCAGCGATCGCAAGAATAAACTCAGCATTTATTCCACCCATTATCTGGATGAACATCATCCGGCGCACGAACAAAGTGAGGTGGACGAAGCAGGCACACTCTCTGAACGGGTCTTCAAAAGCAAAGAGATGCTGCTGATTAACCTGAGTGAACGCGATACCCTTGCTCCTTACGAACGGATGCTGTTCGAAACCTGGGGTAACCAGCTACAGACTCTGTGCCTGCTGCCGCTGATGTCCGGCAATACTATGCTCGGCGTACTGAAGCTGGCGCAGTGCGAAGAGAAAGTGTTCACCACCGCCAACCTAAAACTACTGCGTCAAATCGCCGAACGCGTGGCGATCGCCGTAGATAACGCCCTCGCCTACCAGGAGATCCACCGCCTGAAGGAACGTCTGGTCGACGAAAACCTGGCGTTGACGGAACAACTCAACAACGTGGAGAGTGAGTTCGGCGAAATCATTGGCCGCAGCGAAGCGATGTACAGCGTACTCAAGCAGGTCGAAATGGTGGCGCAAAGCGACAGCACCGTCCTGATTCTGGGTGAAACCGGAACGGGTAAGGAGCTGATCGCGCGGGCAATTCACAACCTGAGCGGACGCAACGCCCGCCGAATGGTGAAAATGAACTGCGCGGCAATGCCTGCCGGATTGCTGGAAAGCGATCTGTTTGGCCATGAGCGCGGCGCGTTTACCGGGGCCAGCACGCAGCGGATTGGGCGTTTCGAACTGGCGGACAAAAGTTCGTTGTTCCTCGACGAAGTTGGCGACATGCCGCTGGAACTTCAGCCGAAGCTGCTGCGCGTTCTGCAGGAGCAGGAGTTTGAACGTCTGGGCAGCAATAAGCTGATCCAGACCGACGTTCGCTTGATCGCCGCCACCAACCGCGATCTGAAAAAGATGGTCGCCGATCGCGAGTTTCGTAACGATCTCTACTATCGGCTGAACGTCTTCCCGATCCATCTGCCGCCGCTGCGTGAGCGCCCGGAAGATATTCCGCTACTGGTGAAAGCCTTCACCTTTAAGATTGCCCGCCGGATGGGGCGCAATATCGACAGTATTCCCGCCGAAGCTCTGCGTACGCTGAGCAATATGGAATGGCCGGGTAACGTGCGTGAACTGGAAAACGTGGTAGAGCGCGCGGTTCTGCTCACCCGAGGCAACGTGCTGCAACTGTCCCTGCCGGATGTTGTCGCGTTGACGCCATCCACCCCACCAGTGGCGACCGAAGTCGCGCAGGACGGCGAAGATGAATATCAGCTGATAATGCGCGTGCTAAAAGAGACCAACGGCGTCGTTGCCGGTCCGAAAGGCGCGGCGCAAAGACTGGGGCTGAAACGCACAACGTTACTCTCACGCATGAAACGATTGGGCATTGATAAGGATGCACTGGTTTAGCCAGTGTGGTTATACTGGGTGATATCTCAACGAAAGGAGGCAGTATGGCGGTATCAGCACGTAATCAATTAACCGGTACGGTGAGCGCAGTCGCTACGGGCGCAGTGAATGATGAAGTTGAACTGACGCTGGCTGGCGGCGCAAAACTGGTCGCGATTGTAACCCATAGCAGCCAGCAGGCGTTGGGTCTGGCAAAAGGGAAAGAGGCGATTGCCCTGATTAAAGCGCCGTGGGTAACGCTGGCAACAGAAGACTGCGGCCTGAAGTTCTCTGCCCGTAACCAGTTTGCCGGTAGCGTTTCCCAGGTCACCGAAGGCGCAGTCAACGCCACGGTACATATCAAAACTGACGCAGGCTTTGAGATTGTTGCCGTCGTCACCAACGAAAGTCAGCAAGAAATGAAACTGAGCCAGGGAAGCCGCGTTGTTGCGCTGATCAAAGCCTCAGCCATTCTGATTGCCACCAAAGCGTAATCGCCATCGTCAACGCATGGCCAGTTTGCCCGATAGCGCTGTGCTTATCGGGCCTACGCGGCAGGAGCGCTTGCTCTCGTAGGCCAGATAAAGCATCGCCGCCATCCGGCATAGAATTACTTCTTCCGCTGGTATTTCTCTGGCAATTCCGGTACCGGACGTTTGTCATCAATCAGATGACGCACGGTCAGAATCGGATGACGCCAGAGCATTCTTGGTCCAGCCCAGCGCATAATTTGCTTCATCTCTTCGCGTTTAGCAGGTTGATAACAGTGCACAGGGCACTGTTTACAGGCCGGTTTTTCCTCACCAAATACGCACTTATCGAGGCGCTTTTGCGCATAGGCAAACAACGCATCGTAATGCCCCGGCTCGTCTGAAGCCTGCGGACACTGGCTTTCATACAGCGAGATCATTCTCTGGATCGTCATTTTTTCACGTGCAATACGTTTGCCGGACATGATGCCTCCACAATTAAGTTGCATAAATAATACACCTTAACAGTGAAGGCAACCATCACATGAGATCAATTCCCCACGAGAATGACTAAATTGCCCTGCGTTTATAAGGACGGTAGTGCGGTAGCCAAAAGTTATCGTTGATGCTCTGCAACAGCGCGTCGTCGCTCATCTTCTCTGCCACACCTGACTGCTGCGCCGTCTTGCCGACCTCGAAGGCAATGCGGCGCGTCACGTCACAGATTGTCCCAATCTCCGGCAACAGAGCGCCTTCCCCGTTATGCACCAGCGGAGAAGCATCGGCCAGCGCACGGCTTGCCGCCATCAACATGGCTTCTGTTATTCGCGCCGCGCCGCTGGCGATAGCCCCCAGACCGATGGCCGGGAAAACATAAACGTTATTGCACTGCGCAACCGGAATGGAACACCCATTAAATTCAACCGCATCGCAGGGACTGCCGGTCGCGATGATGGCCCGTCCCTCGGTCCAGCGAACAATATCTTCTGGCCGCGCTTCCATTCTCGAGGTGGGATTCGACAACGGCATAACAATCGGCCGATCGCAGTATTGGTACATCGTGCTAATCACCTCCTGCGAAAATAATCCGGCCTGGCCCGACACACCCAGCATCACCGAAGGTTTGGCATTGTGGATAACCTCCAGTAACGACGGAGTCTGCCCCTCATACAGCCAGTCAGATAAGGCCACGGGAGGCTGCGCCAGCGGTTGCTGGAAATCCGCTAATCCATGATTGGTGGTCATCACCAGACCGTCACGATCCACCATAAAAATGGTCCGTCGGGCTTCGGCCTGGCTCATTCCTTCAGAGATGCGGCAGGCGATAATATGTCGGGCGATCCCACATCCGGCAGCACCCGCGCCCACAATCACAATCGATTGCTGACGGAAATCGCGGCCGCTGCCACGACAGGCAGCAACCACGGTCGCCAGAGCCACCGACGCCGTGCCCTGAATATCATCATTAAAACAGCACAGCTCATCGCGATAGCGGTCCAGTAACGGTACAGCGGTATGCTGGGCGAAATCTTCAAACTGCAGCAGAACGTTAGGCCAGCGCCGTTTTACGGCAGCAATAAACATACCAATGAATGCGAAGTAGTCTTCGCCAGTTATGCGCGGATGACGCCAGCCGATATAGCGCGGATCGTCCAGCAGTCGCGTATTGTTCGTACCGACATCCAGCAGAATGGGTAGCGTATTCGCCGGATTAACCCCGCCACAGACGGTATAGAGCGACAGTTTCCCGATAGGGATCCCCATACCGCCAACGCCCTGGTCACCTAGTCCCAGAATGCGCTCACCATCAGTGACGACGATGACCTTGATATCGTGTCGTGGAATATCATGCAAAATATCGTCAATACGATCGCGATCGGGCCAGGAAATAAAGACACCACGCGCCCGACGATATATCCAGGAGAATTTTTCGCAGGCAGCCCCGACTACTGGGGTATAAACGATTGGCAACATCTCGGGCAGGTACTTTTTCAACAGGTAATAAAATAAAGTTTCGTTGGTATCCTGGATATTACGCAGGTAAATATGTCGAGCGTTGTGGGATTCAGCCTCAAGATATTGTTGATACGCCCGCTCAGCTTGTTCATCAATATTCTCAATCGCGCAAGGCAGTAGCCCACTCAGGTTAAAGTCATGTCTTTCTTGCTGCGTGAAGCTACTTCCCTTGTTTAATAACGGAGACTCAAGCAGTAACTTCCCCGTAAACGGGACGTATAAAACATCGTTTGTCACGTTGCCATCCATAAATTACAACCAGATAAAAAAATAAGAGCCTGCATTAACAGGCTCTCGGGATTCAAATCAGGACATAGTTGGCAACCAGCATCGCCGCGATACCGGCCAGCGCTGGAAGCAGCGTTCTTCTGACAATCATAAACGGTGAGCATTCCCCTGCCTTGCTTACCGCAATAATGATGCCAGCCACCGGAGACATTGAGCGCCCCATTCCCGCCATCAACTGCATTGGCAGGATCATATTGACAGCGCTCTCACCGAATTTTGCCGCAATCGAAGGTGCCAGGCCGGAGAAAGAGAAAAAGGCTGCAACGCCAGAGCCAGTCAGGACGGCGGTGACGCCCACCAGCGCGGTCATTACCAGCGTCATGCTGGTAAAACCCAGCCCTGCGTTTTGCACGGACTGCAACAGGTAGTCCACAGCGCCAATTTTCTGCAGCCCCTGGGCATAAATATCCGCACATACCAGCAAGGAAACGATGCTGGTAAACATGCTGCCCATCCCTTTGAAAAAGACCTGTAATCCTTTGCAGCAGCTTTTGAAATCTCGGGTAGCCACCAGTTCGAAGAAAAAAGCGACGACCGCGCCAAGGATCATTGCTGTGACCACGTCAATTTTGATGGATTTGATAACCAAAGGGCTAAAGACCAGCACCAGTACCACAGGCAAGACGGGCAACAGCGCATAAATGACGGGCACCTTACGGCCTTCTTCTTCCGCTTGTGCTACGCTTTGCGCTCCAGGAACAAAGCCATCTTTTTTGTCGAAATACTTCGCGCTGAAGTAAATCACCACCGCCACGGCCAGCATTACGACCACCGCCACTGGCATCTGGTAATGAGCAAAGTAGATAGCGCTTTCCATGCCAGCATGCTTGGCTGCCAGATTCGCCGTACCAACCGCGGGCCCTAAATCCATAAACGCGCACAGACCGATCATCGCGGCCGCGGAGGCTTTACTGACTCCCAGGCGTACCAGGACCGGGAAGAATGTTACCAGCAGCAACATTGCCAGACCTGCCGCACTTGAAATTGCCACGTGCAGAAGCTGTGCGCAGATATACCCTAACGCAAGGATCAGGTATGGCGCTTTAATCACCTGCAGCGGTCGAATGCACATATTCACCATCGCGTTCGACGCTTTAATGTGATCCATATAGCTGGCAAATCCACCCGCCGCCATGATGATAAGACCAATACCCGCGATTTGTGTGGTAAGCGATTCTTTTGCAAAACTAAAGATATCCAGCCAGGTTGACCCCGTGGATTTTGCTTTATCATAAAGAATGCTGTTTTCAGGATAAAACAGTACGGTAATGGTCAATAATGCCAGTCCAGCGAGTAATAGAACAGTTTGCGGCTGATAGTTTTTCACAATTAACCATGCAGCAATAACTGTTATCACTATTGCTATAATAAACGCCGTCATAATAACAATTCCTATGCCATACAAATCGGGTAGGGTTTTCTGACATATCATCATAGCTTATGTAGGATAGTAAAAAATCACACCTATATATAAGCAGCTATAATATGCACGTAAATTTAACGTATTACATACTCAAATATTGAGATTTAATTGTAATGGGTTGTGCGGTTGTAAAATACGGGAAAGGTGTTTTCCCACCACTTTTTGTGAGTAAGATCGCAACTCATCTGAATGCGGTCGCATCCCTTAGAAAAGGCTGGATGCGGGTTTCCAACATATTCATTCTATGATTGACGTCGAAAGCGTATTCCCCTATAACAACGTTGATATACAGCAGCCATCGGGTGTTATCTATGTACAAAAAAAACACGTTAAGTCTGGATGAGTATAACTCACTTACTCTTAATATGGGTGATCTGACTGAATCTGAGTGCCGACTTAATGAGTACATTAATAAACACTTCAATGAACTCCCCTATCATGGCATTGTTGATCTCTCGCAAAATGCGATGGTAAGCAAAGCCACCATTGGCCGATTTTTAAATAAAATTGGGTTTACGGGTTATGCTGCTTTTCGCAAAGCATTAGACATTACGCTATCAAAAAATAAAATATCCGCACCCTTTGAGAAAAACATCAAACTACGTAACAACCCCAGCATTACCACTGAAAGTATCGTTACCGATTTCACCCACAAAGTATCAGAATTATTTAATCAATTTAAAAATAATATCGATATTGAAAGCCTTAATGCGTTTATCGATCTGGTATTGAACAATCAACGTCATATTTATGTCGTCGGCCCTTCATCATCTCATGCAATGGCAACGCACTTTTGTACACTGCTAAAGTACTTTCGCAGTGACATCACCCTGTTACCGACGGACATCAGCGAACTCCCCAAATGCCTCCTCAATATTGAGGAGGAGGATGTCTTGATTGTGTTCTCCTACTACCGATTTAACCGGGTAGCGCTCAATATTGCAAAGTGGTTCAGAAAAAAGAATGCCGTCGTGGTCCTGGTTACCAACTCAGAGGCGAATCCTTACGGTAAGTTCTGCGATCTGCAGTTCGTTCTTCCCAGCGACGTACAATCCATTTTTCAAAGCCGTATTCTTGGCTTCTTTTTTATCGAACTTATATTGCATCTGGCGTATGAGAAAGGTGAGAGCGAGGGGAATTTTGCCCAACTGGAGGAGTTGTTTGTCTTTTTCGAAACATTTTCAGCATCAGCCCACAATACTTAGACCCACCAGCAGCCAGGAGTGTTCTCACTCCTGGCAACAGGATGCATCAGGCTATCTCTGGGGTTTTCACGCGATCGAACTCAGCTATAGTTTCAGCGATTAGCGCGTCGTTCGCTCCGATATATGACAGCGGCTCGCAGGCGTCGGCAATTTCCTCTACAGATAATGATGCGCGGATTTCCGGGCTAGCCTGGACAATCTCCATGAAACTCTGCTCACCGTTTGCATGCTTCAGCAGGTCTTTAACTAAGTTATAGGCAGACTCTCTGCCAATTTTGGCGGCAAGCCTCATCGTCAGCGATTCCGACATAATAAAGTGCTTCGAACAGTCAAAATTGGCGCGCATCTTCTCTTCATTAATAATGAGATGCGCAAGCAGATTCTTTGCGCGTGTCAGGCTGGTCGATAAAGCATTAGAGGCCTCCGGGAGGATTGTCCAGTTTAATACCCTCATTGAGGCAGCCCGTACGTCCTGTTGATCCAGCATTGCTGGGGCGCCAGACGCATACATCCATCCCATCCTTGCCAGCGTTTGCATCATGTTACTGGCACGCGGATTAACTTTGTGCGGCATCGTGCTCGACCCTCCGCCGCCCTCACCCTCAAGCACTTCAGCAATCGGCGTGCGTCCCATTGTTTCGACATCGTTGGCCAGACGACACAGCGTGCCGTGAACAAGGGCAAAAAACTGCACGACTTCAACAACCGCATCCTGGCTGGCATTATTAATGCCGCAGGGCACGTTCAGACCCAGCGCTCGCATCAGCCGTTCACGCGTTTCCATTCCCTGCTCGCCCACCGAGGCCAGATTACCTACCGCGCCGCCAAAGAGCCCGGTGACCGCGCGCGGGTACAACTGCTGGAGTCTTATCAGATGGCGGTTAACCTCCGCCAGATAACTGCAAACATGTAGCCCCCATGTTGTCGCAGAGGCATCCACCGAATTGGTGCGCGCAACCATCACCGTCCTGGTATGACGTATTGCCATCGCTTTCATCGCTTCGCCAACATCAAGTAATTGCTCGCGCAGCAGATGCAGCGTTTGTTGTAGTCTCATCGCCATGCCAGAGTCCAGCAGGTCCTGAGTGGTACATCCCCAGTGCAGAAACTGGCTGACCAACGGTGTGCCGCAAGCAGAGATCTGATCGATCAACGGTTTTATCGCCATACCAACCGTCTGTGTTTCCTGTGCCAGGGCCGGCCAATCTATCTGTATATCCCTGCACGTTTTTTCAATTTCGACGGCGGCTTGCTCAGGGATAATCCCCAGCTCGCCTTGCACGCGAGCGACAGTCGCCTCAAACCGCAACCAACACCGCAGCAGATTGTCGTCAGACCATATTTCCCGCATCCGCCCCTGGGTGAACAATGAAGAATAAAGATCAGAATCAAATACCGTTGTTTGCTTACCGAACATACAGCGCCTCTCCGGCCAATGAATGCGTCAAAATCGAAAATGTGATTAATCAAGTTTGCGGGATCTGTTTTCCAAATTATAGGGGAAAATAGTATTCCCACCCCAAAATGGCCATGAGAATGCAATATTCCCATTTTCATTTTTCTCACCAAGTAGAAGTGCGATGTACTTCACAGTAATTTGTGAATTACACTTTAAACAACCGTAATATTTCCAAAAAAATGCTTATTAAATATAAGAACCATTAATACAATAGTGAAAACGGAGATATTTATGCGTGAATAATCACATTTCATCACGAGAAAAAATAATTCCCATACCGCTGTCATTCCATTTCCACAAACAATTACCTCGCTGTGAACTTTATTTTTATGGTCAGGAAATTAATGCTTGTTTGAGGGATGACATGAAGCTAAAAAATTATTCACTAATATTACTTATGGGTATGAGTTCCTCGGCGTTCGCCTTAAACGTCTATAATAAGGATGGCAATACTCTGGATATCTATGGCCGCGTTGAGGGTAAAATAGCAAGTGGCCAGAATTCATTTGCCGGCAGTGAAAGCCGAAGCGATCTGGGTGGCCGTGTAGGTATTTATCTCACCCGAGATCTGGATATTCTGCCAGAAACTAAAATCGTGGGTCGTCTGGAATGGCAGGTGCGTACCGAAAAAAATGATAACAATACCGGTGAAAGCGATATGGAGGCCCGCTATTCCTATGTCGGTCTGTCAAATAAAACATGGGGTGAACTGATCACCGGGAGAACCAAAAACCCGTTGTATCAGGTAATGAAAATGACCGATAAATATAAAAACTTCACTCCCAATATCTATAGCTATGGTATTACAACTATAGATGATTCGTACCAGTTCAACCGCCAGGACGGCACCGTTCAGTGGAACGCCAAATTTGCCGGTAACGAAATTCAACTGGCATGGGTCTCCGGTAATGGCAACAGCGACAACGAAGCCCTGGATTACGGCGCGATGGCCAGCTATCGCAAGTCTTTCAAATTTGGTGATTTTAGAATTACACCAGCACTCGCGGCCAGTCGTTACAAACGACAGGATGGCGTAGTGACCACCGATGGGCGTAATCAAAACGATCAAATTATGGGAGGGTTACAACTCGGTTATAAAGCCTATGAGGTCGCGGTAACCGCATTACGGACTTCTATTTCCCGTGATAACAATAGTGATAATAATTATAAAGGAATGGATTCGCTCATTTCCTACAACTTTGGCACCGTCAAGGTACTCACCGGGTATAGTTTTTTAAATGAAGACGGTAAAGATATTGCTGAAAAAGAAGACTGGCGTGCTGAGGCGCAATTAACATTGGCTGAGGATACGTGGTTATCATTTACTTACGATAAAGAATTCGCCAGTAAGAACAAAAAAACCAATGATGATGCGCTTATCGTTGGGCTCCGTTACGATTTCTAAGAGATAACCGATGAAAAAGATTACTTTGCTTGCCGCAGTAACAACCCTGGCACTGAGTAGTATCTGCGCTCACGCTGATACATTATTAGCGCCTTCCGCACATGCGAAAATGGATGGCGAGAATAAAATCGTCGCGCTGTATGGCAACTCGTTCACGTTCTATAACAACAATATCAATACCCGATTACGGGATTTGACACAGTCTTTATTGCCTGACCATGCAAAAGGGTATAAGTATCGCGGGATCACGATTTCCAGCGGCCATTTAGGCTGGCAAATTGAGAATATGCGCTACCAGAACACGCTACAGAAATGGGATGTAGTGGTATTACAGGGGAACTCCACAGAAACGATTTCAAAGAAAGAAAGTACCCGACAAAACTTCGTTGATTCTGCAACCCAAATGGCCAACATGGCACATCAAGCGGGTGCAAAAGTCGTCTATTTCATGACCTGGCCGAAAAAAGACAAACCCGAAGATAGCCAAAAACTGGCGGACGCTTATATCTCTATTGCGCAGAAAACGGGAGGATATGTCGCTCCGGTTGGCCTGGCTTTTGAGAAAGCGCGCAAAACCCATCCGGAGATAAATCTGTATTATCATGATGGTGTACATCCTTCAATTTCTGGAACGTATCTCGCCGCATGCGTATTCTTTGCCACCCTGTATAACCAGTCTCCGGTCGGTGGCGCGCTTCCCGTTGATACGGACATGACCCCTGCTACCGCCAAAATGTTACAACAGATTGCATGGGACACCGTCACTGAGTTCCAGAAGTCGTAATCATCAGGTAATTCATCACCGACACGCCGGCAATTCTGTCGGCGTGAAACGCATTATCCCCCGCCAATTCCTTAGCTCCCTACGCAAATAAGAATTATTTTCATTTATTTATACCTTGTGCTATATAACATAGCAAAGGCTATATTCGTTGATAAATTAACCACTTTGTTGTGAGGGATACTATGCCGCATCTGCCCCATCTGAAATCATTTCTCCTTGCCAGCGCGTTAACAGCGCTGACGCTGTCACCCGCCTGGGCGAAAGAAAAGTTCAAAGTGATAACCACCTTTACGGTGATTGCCGATATGGCCAGCAACGTAGCGGGTGACGCGGCGGACGTCAGCTCCATCACCAAACCCGGAGCAGAAATTCACGAATATCAACCCACGCCGGGAGATATAAAACGGGCGCAAGGCGCGCAGCTTATTCTCTCCAACGGCCTTAACCTCGAACTATGGTTTGCCCGCTTCTACCAAAATTTGTCCGGCGTACCGGAAGTGATGGTCTCAAACGGCGTGCAGCCAATGGGTATCAGCGAAGGGCCGTACAACGGTAAACCAAACCCGCATGCCTGGATGTCAGCGGAGAACGCGCTTATCTACGTGGATAACATTCGCGATGCGCTGATGAAATACGATCCAGACAATGCCGCCACCTACCAGAAAAATGCGCAGAATTATAAAGCAAAAATCCAGCAGACCCTGGCGCCATTGCATGCAGAACTGGCCAAGCTCCCTGCTGATAAACGCTGGCTGGTCACCAGCGAAGGCGCATTCTCTTACCTCGCGCGTGATAACAACCTTCAGGAGCTGTATCTGTGGCCAATCAATGCCGATCAGCAAGGCACGCCCAAACAGGTACGCAAGGTGATCGATGCGATCAGAGCGCATCATATCCCAACGGTATTTAGCGAAAGCACCGTGTCCGACAAACCAGCACGTCAGGTTGCCCGTGAGTCTGGCGCACATTACGGCGGCGTGCTGTATGTCGATTCGCTCAGCGCTGCCGACGGCCCGGTTCCGACCTATCTGGATTTACTGCGCGTAACCACACAAACCATTGTCAACGGCATCAATAAGGGCCTGGAGAGACAACCATGAGTCACTCTGCGATTACCGTAAATCAGGTTACGGTGACGTATCGCAACGGTCACACCGCATTGCGGGACGCCACTTTTCAGATACCGGGCGGCTCAATTGCCGCTCTGGTCGGCGTAAACGGTTCGGGAAAATCAACGCTTTTTAAAGCGCTGATGGGTTTTGTCCGCCTGGCGCACGGGGAAATATCGATTCTGCAACAGCCGGTTAATAAGGCGCTCAAACAGAATCTGATTGCCTATGTCCCTCAGTCAGAAGAGGTGGACTGGTCATTTCCGGTACTGGTGGAAGATGTCGTGATGATGGGACGCTTTGGCCATATGGGGTGGCTGCGTCGGCCAAAACAGATTGACCACGCCTGCGTGGATGCGGCGCTGGCGCGGGTGGATATGCTGGACTATCGCCATCGCCAGATAGGTGAATTATCCGGAGGGCAGAAAAAACGCGTTTTTCTGGCAAGAGCCATCGCGCAGGACGGGCAGGTTATTTTACTGGATGAACCCTTCACCGGCGTGGATGTGAAAACCGAGGCCCGGATCATCGACCTGCTGCGTGAACTGCGTGATGAGGGGCGGACCATGCTGGTCTCTACCCATAATCTGGGATCCGTCACCGAGTTTTGTGATTACACGGTGATGATTAAAGGCACGGTGCTGGCAAGTGGACCAACCGAAATCACCTTTACTCACGAGAATCTCGAGCTGGCATTCAGCGGCGTACTGCGTCACGTTGCGCTGAGCGGCGGTGAACAACACGTGATTACCGATGATGAACGCCCGTTTATTTCGCGACGCGCGACAAGCGAGGGTAAATAATCATGAACTGGCTGACGGAGCCGTTTGGCTACCAGTACATGCTCAACGCCATGTGGGTCTCGGCGATGGTCGGCGGCCTGTGCGCGTTTCTCTCCTGCTATCTGATGCTCAAAGGCTGGTCGCTGATTGGCGATGCGCTGTCGCACTCTATCGTTCCGGGCGTTGCCGGAGCTTATATGTTAGGGCTTCCCTTCGCGCTTGGCGCATTTCTTTCCGGCGGACTGGCGGCGGGCAGCATGCTGTTTCTCAATCAACGTTCACGCCTGAAGGAAGATGCCATTATCGGACTGATTTTTTCGTCCTTTTTCGGTATCGGGCTATTTATGGTGTCGCTCAATCCGATGTCGGTGAACATTCAGACCATTATTCTCGGCAACGTGCTGGCGATTGCGCCGGAAGATATTCTGCAACTTGCCATCATCGGCGTTATCTCGCTGACTATCCTGTTTTTGAAGTGGAAAGATCTGATGGTGGTCTTTTTTGATGAAAACCACGCGCGGTCTATCGGTCTGAACCCGGGCCGGTTGAAGCTGTTATTTTTTACGCTGCTCTCCGTTTCCACCGTCGCCGCACTGCAAACCGTCGGCGCATTTCTGGTGATTTGCCTGGTGGTGACGCCCGGAGCAACGGCCTGGCTGCTGACCGATCGTTTTCCTCGCCTGCTCACCATCGCCGTCGCTATCGGCAGCCTGACCAGCTTTTTCGGCGCCTGGCTGAGCTACTGGCTGGACGGCGCAACCGGCGGAATTATTGTCGTTCTGCAAACGCTGCTGTTCCTGCTGGCATTTGTCTTCGCGCCAAAACACGGTCTGCTGGCGAATCGCCGCCGAGCCCGTCTGGTGAACAAGGAGCAAGTATGATCTTAACAATGCTGCTGGAACCTTTTCAGTTCAGCTTTATGGTCAATGCGCTGGTCATCTCCACTATTGTCGCCGTCCCCTGCGCGCTGCTGTCGGTATTTTTAGTACTCAAAGGCTGGGCGCTAATGGGCGATGCCATGAGCCACGCGGTTTTCCCGGGAATTGTGCTGGCATGGATTGCAGGTATCCCGCTGGCAATTGGCGCGTTTATCGCCGGGCTATTCTGTGCGGTGGCGACGGGCTATCTCGACGATAACAGCCGTATCAAACGCGATACTCTGATGGGGATTGTCTTTTCGGGCATGTTTGGTGCGGGACTGGTGCTGTACGTCTCTATCCAGTCAGAAGTCCATCTCGATCATATACTGTTCGGCGACATGCTGGGCGTATCGTTAAGCGATATCATGCAAACCGCGGTTATCACGCTGGGAATAGCGCTTATCATCGGACTTAAATGGAAAGATCTGCTGCTGCATGCGTTCGACCCGCATCAGGCAAAAGCCAGCGGGCTTAACACCGCACTGCTGCATTACGGCCTGTTATGCATGATAGCCCTGACGATTGTCGCCACGCTAAAATCAGTCGGGATTATTTTGTCGATCTCCTTACTGATTGCGCCTGGCGCCATTGCGATTTTAATGACGCGAAAGTTTTCTCACGCCTTGTGGCTGGCGGTGGTTATGTCGGTTATTACCTCGTTTATGGGCGTGTACCTGTCATTTTTCATCGACAGTGCTCCGGCCCCTACCATCGTCGTACTATTTTCCCTGCTGTTTGTGATTACCTTTATTTATTCCACCCTGCGCGACCGCCGTTTAGAACGGCGACGCCTGCATGATGTGCTATAGGGCTAATCAGCGCCAGCTTAACAGCGGGCTGAACGCCTCTCGCCCCACCAAAGCGCGCAGCGCAGGCAGATGGCAACTGCGCGCCAGAAGCGGCGGAACGGCAAAAATGGTGTCGCTGGAGAGCATCACGTTCTCCAGCTGTCCCCAAAAGTACCAGCCGGTATCAACGCCGCTGTCAGGAACGCATAAATGCAAGTGTCTGCCCTCCTGCTGCTCATCGGCAATACCCAGCCAGTGACTAAAGCGCGGGATTTCCGGTACAACATGCGTCACCAGCGCGCAGCGTCCAACCTGGCTGGCCGGAATATAAAAATTCTGCGAACCCAGCGTGACGCGCACCGCTGCAAGGTTAGTGAGAGCCGTCATAGCCACGGGTCTCCTGATAACGATCAAACACCAGATTCAGGTCGAGCAGCGTGAACCAGGTTTCCGTCACGTTAACCACACCCACTGCGATCGTTTGCAGCGCCGAAGGCAGCGAGTCTCCCGGCAAATGAATCTGGCTTTCAACAACGTCCAGCACATCAATCAGTTTGTCTATCAGGATCCCGCTTTGCATTTTTTCGGCACAACCAATCAGGATGGTGCGTTTACCTGCCAGATTGACGGCAGGGGTGTCGATCAGGCTGTCCAGCCTCATCACCGACTCGACTCGCCCGCGGTAATTAATGACCCCTTCAAGCATTGGCGGGCAACAGGGAACCCAGGAGATCGGGCGCTCTGCGAGGATCTCTTTGATCTGCGCGCCGTAAAAAGCAAAATTCTTACCCGCCAGTTGAAATAACACCAGCGTACGCTGCGGCTCATCAACGTTTTCACATTCCGGCTTTTCGCCATGATTCAGCGCGAGAATGTGCTCCAGCTGTTGGCTCATGTTTTCTCCTTTTACTCAGCAACGCAGAAGGTGTTGCGGCCATTTTGCTTCGCGGCGTATAGCGCCTGATCGGCACGTTCGCGCAGCGTTTCGATCCGATCGCCAAACTGCCATTGCGCAATACCCGCGCTGAAGGTGCTGTGAAAGCTGACATCATTGACGGAAAACGTGACCTGTTCGTAATCTCTACGTAATCGTTCGACCACCCGCGCCGCCTTGTCACTGCTGGTGTTAGGCATGATGATGACAAATTCTTCACCACCGTAACGCCCCACGATATCGGTGCTGCGTAAGCGATGCGAAAACAGCTGCGAAATACCGACAATCACCTGATCGCCGACCGCATGACCGTAGGTATCGTTAACGCTTTTGAAGCGATCCAGGTCCACCATCACCATGCAAAACGGGTTGCCACTGTAGTTCGACTCGGCAATCGCGCTTTTAAGAAAATGGGTGGTCGTCGAGTGGTTATATAACCCGCTCAGGCTGTCCTGCGACATGCGGGCACGCAGGACGCGCATTCTTTCCGCGCGGATCGATACGGCTCGAATCAACTCCTCTGGATCGGCCTGTTTGAGAATAAAATCCTCCGCGCCAATACTCATCGCTCCCAACTGCGCATGCTTGTTGGTCTCGCTGGAGAGATAAGCGATAGGCAGGCCAATATGTTGCGGTATTTGGCGAATCAGTTTTGTCAGTTCCTCGCCGCTGAACTCCGGCATGTGGTAATCCATCAACACCAGATCGATCGGTTGCGCATTCAGCACGTGCAGTAAATAGTGAGGTTTTTCCAATACATGTACTTCCATTCCCGCCATGCGCAGCATTTCGGCGTTGTACTCCGCCACCGCCGGCTCGTCATCGATCATCAGCACCTGATAAGGTTTTCTCAGCGACGGTTGAGTCAGGCGGTGAAGTTCCTGTACTAAATCGGTAATCGAAGCCGGTTTTACGTAGTAACCATCACAGCCGGATTTAATGGCGTTGATGCGGGCGTTAAAATCGCTATGACACGAGAGAAACAACACCGGGAAAGGTTTACCCACTTTGCGCTTCAGATCCGACATCGCCAGCGGTCCACCGTAGGCGTTGTCCGGAAAGCTGACGTCCATAATTACCACGGCAGGCGGTTGCAACAATACGGCCTGACTAAAATCCTGCGTGCTTGCGAACACATGGCAGGTAAAACCAAAGCAGCGCAGTTGAGTAGCGAGCAGTTCAACCTGGTCGAGGTCATCATCACACAGGTAGATAGGCTTGCTGGCCCGCCGAACATATCCCTCTTCCGGGCGTTGCGCGGCGATCGGTAAAGTGAAATCCGTATCGCTGATGCGATGCTCAAGATTGAGCTGCTCCTGAGTCAGGGTGTACAACCAGCGAATGATTCGCCGCAGCTCATCGTAATGCAGCGTGCCAGCCTCCGTTTCTGGCTCCGTCAGTAAACGCTCACCTTCTGCTGAAGCATTCGCCAGCGGGCTAAAACCAAATGATCCCGCCGAACCGTGGATACTGTGCAGCAGAATATGCAGCTGTTTACGACAGGCTTCGCTGGGCTCTGCGACCAGTTGAACGAGTAATCTTTCCGCTTGCGCCAGCATGTCGGGGATTCGACGTAAAAACCCCTGGCGCAAACGCGCTATTTTTTCCTGCGCAGCCGCCATCGCTATGTGTTTATTTTCTTGTTTCATCACACGCCCAGGCTTATTTCGTAACCGCAGGTGGCTGCAGTAGCGCGTTCACCGCAGCCCCCAGATTTTCCGCAAGGTTTTCATCTTTTTTAACCCAACGGTCGTACGCAACGTCGCTGGCCGTCACTTCATTGGCACTCAGTAAAATAAAAGGTTTGGACCAGTGCTGAGCGCGTAACAACGCCAGTAAATCCAGTCCGCTAATCTCTGGCATATGCAGATCGCTAATAACCAGGTCGATATTGTTGTCCGAGTCCAGGCTTGCTAAGGCGGAAATCGCGCTTTCCACAATCACCACATCGTAGCCATCCATTTGCAAAAAAATAGACGCCAGTTCGGCCGCAAAAAGATCATCATCAACTAATAAAATTCGCATCTTCTCTCTCGATTTTGCGCCATCAGCACAAAAGCATTTTTAATGTTTTTATCAAACTGTCCTGCTCGAAATCGCCTTTGGCGATGTAGGCATCCGCCCCCACCTGAATCCCTCGCCGCCGGTCCTCTTCCTTTGCGCGGGACGTCACGATGATGATTGGCGTGTGCTGATAATTTTTCTCTCCTCGCAAGGATTTGGTGAAGGTGAAACCATCCATAAACGGCATCTCGACATCCGTCAGTACGGCATCAAACTGGGTCAGTTTCGCTTTTTGCAGTCCAGACAATCCGTCTTCTGCCAGCGTGACCTGATAACCGTGCGCTTCCAGCACATTCTTTTCTATCTCGCGGGTATTGAGGGAGTCGTCAACCACCAGCACGTGCCAGGCATCCGGCGTAACGTTTGCCGCCGGTGCGGGTGCCGTGGTTTGTCGCGATTGCTGCGCCATCGCCATCAGCGCGGGGACTTGCAGAATGCTGACCAGTTGGTTTTCCGGCGTTTGTACCATCCCGGAAACCAGCGACTGCTGCTGCATATGCTTCGGTAACGGTTTGATCATCATCTTGCGTTCATCGAGCAGCTTATCCACCCGCAGCGCCATTTTGCTAAACTGGTTTTGCACCACGATTAACCGCTGCCCAGCCGGTGGAGAACTTCCCTGACGCTCATTAATACCCAGCAAGGCGCCTGTGCAGACCACCGGGATAAACTCGTTATGCAAAATAATGGCGGGTCGCCCGGCAATATCGCTAATTCCCTGCGCGGTGCACTCCACCACCTCGACCACATACTGCGCGGCCAGACCGAACAGGTGTCCCTGCTCTTCAAATTGCAGAATGCGCATCATCGTTAGCGAAACAGGCAGACGCAGACTAAAGCTGGTTCCGATGCCCGCACGGCTATAAACCTGCAAATCTCCTTGCAGATCGGTCACCACCGTTTTGCGCACCACATCAAGGCCCACGCCGCGACCGGAAAGCTCGGAGACTATCTTGCTGGTAGAAAAACCAGGATGAAAAATCAGCTCATTACACTCCTGCTCGGAGAGCTGCCCGGCCATGGAAGCAGGAACCAGACCTTTACTGACCGCCTTCGCGCTGATGGCCTCATAGTTCAGACCGCGACCGTCATCTTCGATACGCAGTAGTATCCCACTGCCGTCCTGTTGGGTAGTGATGGTAATGGTGCCACGCGTGGATTTACCGAGCGCCAGACGTTCATCGATCTCGCCAATCCCGTGATCGACGGCGTTACGCAGTAAATGCGTCAGCGACTCCGATAAGCGGTCAATCAGTTGACGATCGATTTCCACTTCTCCGCCGACAAAGCGGCATACCACCTGCTTATTCAGCGTGGAAGCCAGCTCACTGACCTGCAGCGAAATCGGTTCAAACAACGTTGAAAGCGGCAGCATGCGGATCCGTGCCGCCACGTCGTAAAGTTCAAACATTTGCAAATGCTGGAGCTGGACGCTCTCTTTCAACTGCGCGCTGAAATCGTGGATCTGCTGGCGAAGCTGTTCGGCACTCAGGCCTGGCAGTCGCGGGACCAGTTGACTCAGATTTTGGATCTGTTGCTCAAGGCGGTCATGCCCGGCGAGAACTTCCCCCAGGATGTCGATCAGGCCATCGAGCTTATTCAGCTTTACCCGCACGAAATCGGCCTGCTTAATGCCGGAATCCATGCTGGCTGCCGCTGCAGGCGTTGGGGTGCCTGCTTTTTCCGTTGTCCCTGCACCTTCGACCGCCAGTGTGACAGCCTCTCCCCGGCTGGCGCGGGCAAGGCGTTCGCACAGCCCGGCGTCCGCCGGTGGCAACTGATTATCCCCTTCGCTGACAAAAAGCTGCGTCAACTGGCCGGAGAGATACTCCACGGACTCATGAATCAGATTGCCCAGCGCCCTGTCCGGCGTCAGTTTGTTATCACGCAGCTCACTCAATACATCCTCAAGATGATGAGTGACATCGGCGATACTTTGCAGTTTCAGCATCCGCGCGCCCCCTTTCAGGGTATGCGCGGCGCGAAACATCTCGCCTATCCAGGCTTCCGTATGCTCATCAGCGGAGAGGAGAAACGCCCCTTCGCTGATCGTCTGCAAATGACCTCTCCCTTCATCAATAAAGCGCAGAACGAATTTTTTTAGACAGATAGCCATAATCGCTCTTATTAGCCACTTTGGTGGGCGAATTGCGCCAGTTGATGTTCACACAGGAAACGAAACGTATGGCCTGGAAAAACGATCGGCAAACGCAGACGACAAACCGATGATGGATTGTTCATTTCAGCATTCAGTAACTGCATTACCACGCGATAAGTCCGTTGTGCGGGCTGGCGCAGCTCGCTTTGTCGGTACATTTCGGCCAGGTAATAGTGTGCCGGCCAGTAGCCCGGTTCCTGATAAACCACCTGTTTGAACCAGGCGATAGCCTGCTGCGTCTGGTGTTGCCACATCATCGCCAGGCCGAGCAGCATTTTGGCCTCTGCCGACCACTCATCCTGCGCGAGGATCTGCTGCGCGTTGCCGGCTGTCTGAGAAAATTCACGTTGCTCAAGGGCTATCACCCCCTGGATCAGCAGCGCATCCTGATTACGGGGATCGTCGCGTAATACGCAGGCGATACACTTTTCGGCTTCAGAAAAACATTTCTCATCGAGACAGGCGCGTGCTTTCTTCAGCCAGTCATTATTCTGCTGCACCGTTGGCGCGGAAGCGTCCTGTTCAACCACCGTTCTCGGCGGCGCAACGCGCGATGCAGCTCGGGGCACGGGCGCGACCTTCGCCGCTTCGCGATGGTGACAAAAATAGAAAATGCCCTCTTCCTGCTCCAGTTTTAGAATGTCGAAATTGTTGGCCAGCGTTTCTGCATTGCCAAAAAATAAGGCCCCCTGCGGCTGTAACATCTTCAATAAATTACCGTGCAGTTCACGACGCGTTGGCGTGTCGAAATAGATGGACACGTTGCGCAGCAAAATGATGTCCACTTCCGGCAGCAACTGCTCTTTTATAATGTTGGTGCGATGAAAGGAGACTTTCTCACGAATCTCATCATGCAGCCGGTAGAGGTTTCCCGAGCGGGTAAAATAACGTTGCTGAATACTCGGGTCGACGCCGCGAAACGAGTAGCTTGAATAGCAGGCGTTACGGGCTTTTGCGAGGATTGCCGGGTCAATATCACAGCCGTAAATTTCAATACGCTGCGCCATCGCGCCGAGGAATTTCTCATGCAGCTTGATAGCCAGCGAGTAGGCTTCTTCCCCCGAGGAGCATCCGGCACTCAGAATACGCACCGGGCCGCTACGCTGTTGCAACAGACGTGGGATCCACTTGTCACAGATTAAATCCAGCGTATCGCTTTCACGGAAAAAATAGGTTTCGTTAATCGTAATCAACGTAATGAAGCTATCAAACTCGTTCTGCGAGATACGCAGTTGCTCGTAGTATTCATAGTAATCACTGATTTTTCGCTCAGCCATTCGCCGACTCAGCGCCGTTTTCAGCAGTGCTTCCATGGCGTTATCGAAGTGTAAACCGACCCGTTCTTTGATCAGACGGGCATAATCAGGAAGATTGGGGATCATAGCAATTTACTCTCAAAGCGCCCGTGACACGCCATTGCAAGCAACACTTTGGCAAGGCCATCCAGTGGGATCGTGCGGTGTATCAACTGCTTGTCGATCGCGTTCTTATTCATACCAAATACCACCGAACTCTCTTCGTCCTGCGCCAGCGTTCTGCCGCCTCGCCGGAAAATAAGCTCGATGCCGCGACAGCCATCGCTGCCCATCCCCGTCATAATCAGTCCGACGGCTTTTTCGCGAAACACTTCAGCCACCGACTCCAGCAACAGATTGCAACTGGGATGGTAAACGTCACTTTCCTGTCTGGGGATCGCCGCCAGACGCTGGTTGTTTTTGACGATCAGATGCTGCTCCGGCGGTAATATATATACATACCCGGCCTGTACCCGATCGTCTTCCTGCGCCAGTCGTACCTTCAGCTCGGTCACGCTGTCGAGCCAGCGCACCATATCTTTTGCGAAACCATCAGCTATATGCTGGGCGATTAGCACCGGACACGGGAACGTACCGGGGAGTTCCTGCAATAGCTTACTCAGCGCCTGCGGCCCGCCCGTCGAGCAGGCAATCGCCAGCACAAAAGGCCAGTCCTGCGGCGACTGTGCGGCATCCGTTGTCGGTCGTGCAGTTGGCATCACCGGTTCACCTGGATGGCGTAATCCCTTGATATGACGAATAACTTTCACGCCAACCAGCAATTCTACTTTGCGATGCAGGGCGTCCGTTGATAGCGGGAAATCACTGCTATGATGCAGCACCGCCAGCGCACCGCGTGAAATGTAATCATCATCCCATTGTTTTTCTGGGCAAAATCTCATGACCAAAATGGGGATGGCGCTGGTTGCCATAATCGTTTCGACAACCTCGACGTTATCGGCGCTTGAGGTATCCAGCGTCAGAATCAGCAGATCGGGCATCAGCTGTTGCAACAACCGAATCGCCAGCCGGCGATGGGCTGCTTGCCCCACCACCTTAATATGCGGGTGATCCTCCAGTTGCCTGACCAGCTCATTACGCGACGCGCTGCCCAGGTCGAGGATCAGCACCCGAATGTTGCCGCTATTCATGCTTCTGCTTCCATCAGAGTGAATGAGGACGACGCCTCTTTCAGCGCTTTCGACAACTGCGTCATGTCCTGGCTGACAACCAGAATGTCTTTGATGGACTGCGAGGTATAGTTACTGGCAACGACAATCTCTCGCAGCGCCATAACCACCTGATTACTTGCTGTTTTCTGCTGCTGGGTAGACAGGGATATTTGCAGCGCCGCCGTCGAGGTTTGCTCTGCAGTCACGACGATATCATTCAGATGCTCGGCGCTGACTTTGCACGCTCTGGCGCCCGCTTTGATGCTCTCGCCGCCTTTTTCGGCGTTCAGCACCAGGCGATTGATTGCGTTTTGGATCTCGCTGATCTTATTCTCAATCTCAACCGTCGATTCCGTTACCGAGTCGGCCAGACGGCGGATTTCAGCTGCCACCACCGAGAAACGCTTACCGGCTTCCCCGGCGCTGGCCGCTTCCAGCGCGGCGTTAAAGGCGATCAGTTTCGTTTGATCCGCGACGCTGTTAATGATTACCATCACGCGACTGATTTCCGTCGACTTATTGCCGAGCATCATGATTTCACGCATGTTTTGCTGATTGTCGGTGTCAATATCCGTCATGCGCATCAGCAACTGCGACATCGATTCTGAACCTTTATTACAGTCATCAAGGGTCTGATTGGCGATATCCACAACCGCCCGCGAATGTTCAGCAATTTGCGTGGAAGACGCTGACAGTTCCTCCATGGTGGAGGTAATTTCAGCCACTGAAGAAGAGGTTTCCACGCTGGTTGACGCCTGACCATCTACCGCCTCGGTGATGTGCAGCGACGCCTGATGTACCGAATTCGCATGAGAAACCATACCACCGACCAGCGAGTGCAAACGCTGGCGCATCGTTTCTACCGCGCTCAACAACTCGCCAATCTCATCGTGATGATCGACCTGCACATCCACCGTTAAGTCGCCTTCAGCGATACTCTGCGCAATCCCCAATACGCGGTTTAAGCGTCGGGAAATCAGGAAGCGGCTGGCAACGGCAATCAGCAATAAAATGATGGGCAGCAGCAGCGCGGTGAATAACAGCAGACCGTTACGCACCAGATTGCTGCTTTTGGCGACATCGTCAACGTAGTTGGTCGTTGCGATTATCCAGTTAATCCCTTCAACGTATTCATAAACGGCGACTTTGGTTTTCGGCAATGCGCCATAACCGCTCACCCAGTTGTAATAGGTGTTGCCATTTTTATGTTCGAGCATATCGGCAAATAGCTTAAAACCATTGGCATCAGTAATATTAATGGCCTGCTGGTTGTTCAATGAGGGATGGACCAACATCCGACCCGGTTCAAATCCGGCATCCAGTACGTAGGCATAGCCATCTTTGCCAATATGCACATTCAGCAAACGCTGAATAATCGGTTGCAGACTTTGTTTGACGTCAAAACCTACCGCAACCGCCCCAACCACCTGGCCATATTTATCGGCAATCGGTTCATAGTGACTAATAAACTGCTTACCAAATAGCGTCACTACGCCGGAAAAAGGTTTGTTCTTCAAAAGTAACGGTAATGCCGGGTTGTCGCGCCCCAACGCCGTTGCGGTTGCCGTATTGCCTGAACTTGCCAGCAAGGTGCTACTAACGCGCACAAACTGCTCGCCTTGCAAAATAAACGTGCTGGCAAATACGCTGGTTAGTTCGGTGAAATGCGCGTTGGTGTTCGGGTTACTCAGGACCGCTTTTAATTCAGTAGAGTCCATGTAACGCAGCGGTTTATTGGCAACGTTTTGGTAGTTGTTAATATAAACATTGCTGTAATGCTCCGCATCGCGTGTCACTCGCTGGAATTCGTTAGATATGCTGTTGTGGAATATACGCGTGTTGGTCTTAATCATCTCCAGCGCATTGACCTGCAGTTGTCTGGAAAGATAAGACGATAATATAAAAGAGGCGCCAATCAGCAATGTTGCGATACAAACCACCAGAATCATGCCGAGCTTCATCGCTACACCGGGATGGATATTGTGTAGCCAGGATAGCACCCGAACGCGCGGCCCCACACCGCTGGCACCCGCCGTTCGATTTTTCACTTTAATAATGTCACTCATATTTTTTATTCTCTACCTGAGAAGAAATGACTCTTTTTGGTCATAAGAAGTTCGCGCTCTGCTTATTCCAGCGAAAGCAGCGGCGTAGGCTTGCCAATGTGATATCCCTGTAACCACCCCACATCCATTTTTTCCAGACACGCCTGAATCGTAGCGTTTTCAACAAACTCGGCGACAACCTGCATATTTTTCATTTCGGCAACGCGGCAGAATGACTCGACGATGTAATAGCTGATTTCACTTTCGGTGATCCGTCGAATAAAAGAGCCATCGATCTTCAGAATGTCTGCTTCGATATTCATCAGGCGGGCATGACTGGCAAACCCGGTACCAAAGTCATCAATGGCTACCCGACATCCCAGTTGGCGTATTAAACGAAGCGTTTCCACGGTTTGCTCTTTGTCTGAAAGCGTATCGGCTTCCGTTATCTCAAAAATAATTCGCTGCGGCTCCACCGCGTAATCGTGCAGGAGCTGGGTGAACTTCGCGATAATATTGGAGCGACATACCGTCACCGGCGCCAGGTTGATGGAAAAACAGCGCTGCGGATGGTTACGCATAAATTTCAGGGTATTTTCGATAACCCAGAGATCGATATCAGGCGCCAGCCCCGCATCATGAGCAACCGGCAGAAAGCTGTTCGGAGGAATAAATTCCCCCCGTTCGTTGAGCATGCGGATCAATATTTCATGATACGGCGCTTCACCATTGGTACTGACGATTGGCTGCGCCATCAGCACAAACGTGTTGTTATCCAGCGCATTTTGCAGCGCGGTGCGAATTTCCGTTTTATCGACAATGTGGTTGCCGAGGATCCGGCTATGCTGCGCCTCAATGTTTTCCGGCCTGCCGTTGGTCAGCGATAAACCCGCCACCATGCCCAGCTTCCCCACCAACTGATAAATGTCATCACTGAGATCGTTAATCAGGCAATAGCCCAAACCGCTGCGAAAACCCAGCCGATGGTTATTGTAAAAAAGCCGAAAACTATTGGCCGCCTGGTACAAGTCGCATAGCCGTTCCCAGGTACTATTTTCAAGCCGAATCAGCAGATCGTAACCCGCGTGGTAATAGACTTTCTCGCTTTTAACCAGGTGTTGGCGCAGATGGTCGGCGAGGATCTTCTGATAGCGGGCGCGAAAATGAAAGCCATAGCGGCGCGAAAACAGCTCCAGCTCCGGAATTTGTATCAGGCACACCGTCGCGTGCTCAGTCGTAAACAGCTCCGTCTTCAGCGCACGCAGATTCGCCATACCCGTCATCGGATCGGTCAGGCCGAGCAGAAGCGCCTGGTTAAATCGCTGGCGGGTAAATTTGGCCAGCACTCCCATGATCACGATGGTAAGCGTAAAGACAAAGATCAACGTTGAAACCAGCGCCTGATGCTGAATGAAGTCCACATCGCTGGCGATATAACTGTCGTTATGTTTGCCTAAAATGATCACCACGATGGTCCACACCAGCATGGTGAACAAATGACCAATTTTAATGGATCCCCACAGCATTAACGGGAACAGCAAGATCAGGCTATAGAGAGAGAAAAAGACGTTCAGATTGTCCGGTGATGTTAAAAAGAACATCAACACAAAGAGTAAGGCGCACCATGAAATAGCGCCAAAGGCGCTGATATTGCCTTTACATTGTGCAGCAATTGCCCGCCAGAAAGTCAGCAGGAAAGATGGTCGACGGATGATTCGATATATCTTGTAAAATAAAGGGATACCCGTCAGACAGCCGTTGATGCTCCCCTGAACGCGTACCAGCATACCCAGACTTAACGCCGGAAAGTTATCCACATCCGGTCGTTGGCCATGGGTGACAAATATGGCAAAGATTTTGCCCAACACCAGATACAGCAGGACGTTATAGCCACACAGCCAGACCAGACGATTAAGGCTGATTTTGATACGACCAAAGCTAACGCAACTGCGTCTGCCCGTGACTCTGCGGTAAGCGGCGTAGCTTAAGGTGGAAGCCACGATCAGGCACAACGCATCTACCCGTTGGTTTTGCGGGCCGATCGCAAACATGACGATAAGGAACAGAACAAATCCCGGTATCACCCGAAAACCAAACAAGACTAATGCGGCTGAAAATACGGCCAGCCGGAGATCGTAAACTGTTAAAATAGTATTATTGAGAATACTGTAACCGTTAAGATATTGTGCCAATGGGTAAAAAAGGCCGGGTAAAACAAGTGGCAGGCACCATTCCCGAATGTTTTTCACAGTGTTTGTATTTATTATTGCGTCCAAATCAATTTATCCGCTATGCACTATACCAATAGGACTTTAATCCAGACTCGAATGTCACAAACAAATCCTTTTGGGTCAGTCGATGCACCATAGCAAAATTGTCAACATTGACCGCGCACTGAGAAAATAAAATAAGGTTCTATATTGAAGTGAGCATCTTATTCATATCAAATCAGGAAATAAATACCCATTTATAGACAAAAATGGACATCCCGCAGGGATAAAGCCACGCCCTCCCCTGATAAAATAAAAGCTAATTCATTGATGTCACGTAAAAAAACAAGAACCTTAGAGATAAGCCATTAGCACCTCCAACCAGTGTGCACAAAAAAGCTTCGCGGACAGCATTAATGTCAACATTAATATGTTGTCGAGGGCATAACGAAAAATGTATTTTTATGCACACTTTTGCCTGTTGACGAAAAGAGCAGCGTTATCTATATTCGCATACCGTTATTTTTGTCATTACTCACCATGGTTCAATGTTAGTTATTTGTTACGTCATTACGTTTCACATCTTTCATCTACTTGTTTGCAACAATAATATTCCATTAAGTAATAACAGAAATTAAATTTAGTATCGCGTAATCTTTTCAGGAATTAACATAATCCGTGGCAAAGTCTCTGTTTTCCCTTAAAGCAATAAAAGGGTGGCAACATTCCATCACTGGCAAAATAACGCAGTTCTTGCTGGCGGGTATCGTTATTGCTTTTAGCGCTGGCGCCTTTACTAACTGGAGCCTGATAGACAACTTTTCTTATCAGCAGTGGGTACAGCGAGCTGAAGCAAATGCGCAGATTATGACCTACATCATCCGTAGCGTGTATACCACCGTTTCGGTTGAGACCAGCGATGCGGGGCAGATATCCCGCATCGTCTCCGACAGACAGATTGGCGATACCGACTCCATCCTGCAAACCGGTTATAACCCGGTAGACGTCCTGGCGCTGGCGTCAGTTCAGACGCACAGCCCCACCTGGCTGTTTCTCTATACGCCGGAGAAAGGCTTCGTTGGCATCAATAACAAATCAGAAGATGGCGAAGGGATTATCTCCTTCTCAGGCCGCCTGCCGCGCGATGTGCTGGTCAATTACTATGTTGGTTTCGCCCAGATTAATGGCGAAGAGTGCTTTATCAGCGCCGTACCTATTTTGACGCCTTCTGGTGAGATCCTCGGGAGCCTGATAAGCAGCATCGGTAAAAAAAGCGAGTTGTATGCCACCTACGACGCGATGCTTAAAAAGAGCAGTATCATTTTTGTTCTGATTTTACTGGTGACGCTGGCCCTGGTCACAATGTTTATGCGCCGCCTGTTCCGTCCTGTTCCGCTGCTGATAAACTCCCTCACCCGCATCGCCCATGAAGAGACGGATTGCATAACCCCCTATCTTGATCAGGACGACGAAATTGGGCATCTGGCCGGGGCCATTGAAAAACTGCGCGTCGCGATGAAAGAGCGTGGCTATCTGCAACGCATGCATGAAATGTCGCAGAAGATGGAGCATATGGCCCATCATGATTCACTCACCGGATTACCCAACCGCGTTTCGTTCGGCCAGGCGTTGGATAAGCGCGTCAGTGAACTGCATCTGGAGGACAGAGCGTTCAATCTGCTATTGATTGACCTCGACAACTTCAAGCCGGTGAACGACACCTTCGGCCATAAAGCGGGCGATGAACTGTTAATCAGCGTTGCCCAACGTCTGCAGTTATTGCTGGGTCCCAACGATATTGCGGCGCGTCTGGGCGGTGATGAATTCGCCATCCTGCAACATGTCGACGACAACGCCATCAAAGAAGCGAATCGGCTGGCGAAGCGTATCATCCGCGCGCTGAGCACCCCGTTTACCTGGAGTTCTCATACTTTTTCTATCAGCTGTAGCATCGGTATTACCACCGCGCCCAGGCAGGGGAATACTACCTCAACGCTCATGATCAATGCCGACCTTGCCATGTACGCGTCTAAGCATCATGGCCGGGGTTGCTACCACTTCTTCGAAGACGGCATGGTGATGATGCAAACCCACAGCCTGTTCATTAATCAGGAAATTATCGATGGTATTGATAACAAGGAGTTCGAACTTCATTACCAGCCGATTATTAATCTGCAAGATGAAAGCGTTTATGGCTACGAATCGCTGATCCGCTGGAATCACCCCACTAAAGGGCTGATTTATCCCGATTATTTTATCAATATCGCCGAAAGCTCCGGCCTGATTGTGCGTTTAGGCGAATGGATTATTCGCCAGTCCTGCGAAGCCGCAGCCAAATGGCCAGAGCATGTCAGAGTTGCCGTTAATATCTCGGCCTACCAGTTGCACAGCCCCGGACTGGTTGACGTGATTAAAGATGCGTTACGCATCAGCCAGATCTCAGCGGAACGCCTGGAAATAGAAATCACCGAATCAGAAAAACTGGATAAATCGATCGCCTTACCCGTACTGAAAGAGATCCGTTCTCTGGGTATCGAAATCGCGATGGACGATTTAGGAACCGGCTACGCAGCGCTGGACTATCTGCTGATCTATCCCTTCACGCGTATCAAGATCGCGCGCACGTTGGTCGATAAGCTCCAGCAGGATAATGCCAGCCAGTATTTGATTGTGATGCTGATTCAGTTTGCCCATAAATACAATATGTCGGTTACCGCTGAAGGGGTGGAAACCGCACAGCAGCGCGACATTTTGCGCGCCATTGAATGCCAGAATGTACAGGGCTATTTCTTTAGCTATCCGCTGCGTGAACGTGAGGTACTTGCCGCGTTTGCCGCAGAGGTCAGTGAAGAAGGACTGTGCCATGTCTGACATCTTGCGCCTGGCAAAACGCATGCTGATGGCGGTTGCCCTGCTGATGGTTGGGGCTACGCCATGCTTAGCGGGAACTCAGTTGCAACTGCACACGCTGGAGCAGATCGCGACTACAAAAACCATTACCCTTGGTTATCAGGATGATGCGTTTCCTTTTTCCTGGCAGAACGGCAACCGCCCTACGGGTTTCTCTATCGATATCTGCAACAGTATCGTCAGCGCGCTCAAGACAAAACTTCAGCTTAAAAAGCTGAATGTAAAGTGGGTAAAAGCCAATTCAGCATCGCAGTTTGTACTGATTAAAAACCACATGGCAGACATCATGTGTATACCTGCCTTTTATTCGAAAAGTCGCCACACTATTAGCGAATTTTCACTGCCGTTTTACTTTTCAAGCACCCGCTTTGTGATGCGTAAAAATGAAAGTAATGACAGTCTGGCAGAACTTTCGGGACATAGCGTGCTGGTAAAAAGTGGTACGATTTACGTTGAACAACTGCAAAAAGTGAATGCTGCTAATGACCTGGATATTAATATTCAGCTCGATACCAATAACATTACAGCCTTCAATGAACTGAAGAACGGCGAGTATTCTGCGCTGATCTCCAGCACCGTTTTACTGAAAGGGATGATTGCGCAAACACCTAACCCTGAAGACTATGAACTTTCCAACATTGCGCTTAGCGCTCCACTACCGGCAGGCTTGTTACTGCCGTTACACGATAAAGAATTTAAAGAATTCGTTGATGCCACGCTCTCTTCCCTGATGACCAGCAACGAATTTACTGCGCTGTACCATAAATGGTTTCTGTCTCCCATTGCCCCGCAAGCTATTAATTTAAACATCCCCATGTCAGACAACCTGAAAGCATTAACCGCAGCTAAAAAGAAGATCAGTTTTGATTATGAAAAATATAATTAATCGTGAGATGACAAGGATGAAGCGCACGGTGCAATGGCTGTTGTTACTGGCAGGCATCGTCATTTCCCCCGCGCTGATGGCGCAACAGAACGCTGCGACGCTCGACCACATTCAGAACAGCAGCGTGCTAAACGTGGGTTATCGCCAGCTGCCGCCGTTCTCTTTTACAGACAACAGTGGCAAGGTCACGGGGTATACCATCGCGGTATGTAACATGATTGCCGATAAGTTACGCCAGTATCTGAAGCTCAACAATCTAACCATTCATTATATTCCCGTGAATTTTGCCGAACGCTTCTCCGCATTAAACACGCGTAAAATAGATATGGACTGTGGCGTAAATACCAATGCGCCGGAGCGAACCTCCAGCGTGTCGTTTTCTGACAACTATTACACCGCAAAGATGCGCATCATCTCTTTGCGTAAAAATAATATCCAGTCAATTGCCGATCTTAAAGGACGCACGGTGAGTCTGACCGGAAGCTCAAAAGATTTGCTGGAATTTAATAAAGCAAACAGAGAGCAACATCTTAATATTTCAACGATTACCAGCACTACCATAAAGGGGGCATTTGAGAAGATGGCGCATAATGAATCCGCCGCATTCTTTGTTGATGATATTCTCGCCTGGCCGCTGATTAATCATAGCGAGCAACCCGAACTGTTCAGCGTTTCAGCACAGAGCATCGGTAACGATATGCACTATGCCATTATGATGAGGAAAAACGATCCGCAGTTTGTAGCGTTTGTTAACGGTACGCTGAAGGACTTTTTTGCCTCACCGACCAATATGCAATTACGCAAAAAGTGGTTGTCTCCCTGGACCTGCGAAAAGATGAAAAATCCATCGCCAGGCAGTTGCCAGCATAACCATTGAACATTATCAGCAACAGCTTACGCCACCGCCTGCTTCGCCTGTGGAAAATCCCCGGGATGCTGCTGTTGCTGCTATCGGTCCATTCGCTACGTGCGGCCTGGGATTTTGCCAGTATTCAGCAGAATTCTGATGCGCTTTACGGCCCGGCAACGCCAGAGGCGCAACAACGGATCCGCGCCTGGCAACAGCTTTTGCTTACGTTGCGCAGTGCCGACGAGCAAACGCAATTACGCGCCGTAAATCAATTCTTTAACGATAAAATCCGTTATACCGAAGACATTGATGCCTGGCACAGCGTGGATTACTGGGCCACTCCCATTGAGTCGCTGCGCAAAGGTGAAGCGGATTGTGAAGACTACGCGATCGCCAAATATTTCACCCTCCGCCAGTTGGGCGTCTCCGAAGACAAGCTACGCATCACTTACGTTAAAGCCCTGCGCTTAAACCGCGCGCACATGGTGCTGACCTGGTACGCCACCCCTGAGGCGATTCCTCTGGTGCTCGACAGCCTGACCAGCACTATTTCACCTGCTACGCAGCGCATGGATTTATTACCCGTCTACTCCTTTAACAACACTGGCCTTTGGCTTCCCGGCAATCAGAACAATAAACGTGTTGGGGACAGCAAAAGGCTATCTCGCTGGCAGCAAGTTTTCACCAAAATGCGGGAAGAAGGCTTCCCGATGGATAAATAGGAATCGCCCGTGTCTCTTTTTAAACAGTTACTTCTGGCAATCTCTCTCTTTATGATGGTTGTATTCAGCGGCAATTTTATTGTGACGCTGGAGAGTTCCCGCAATCAATCCAATAACCAACTTCTTTCACATGCCCAGGATGCGGCAACGGCGCTGGGCGTTTCGCTGACGCCCAACGTCAACGACCCGGCAATGATCGAGCTGATGGTGAGCTCTATTTTCGATAGCGGTTACTACAAAAAAATCCGCATCGTCGACCTGGCAAACGGCAAAATGATGCTTGAGCGCAGCGCTGCGTCATCTATTCCCGACGTCCCAGGCTGGTTCGTTGCTCTGGTGGATGTCACTCCGCAAACCGGTGAGGCAACGATTATGCGCGGCTGGCAGCAGGCTGCACGGGTTGAAGTGACCAGCGATCCTATCTTTGCCGTACAGCGTCTGTGGGACAATACCCTGGGTAATCTGTTGTGGATGCTGTCCTGCAGCCTCGCCTGTTTAATCGCCGGTAGTCTACTGCTGCGCAAGCTGCTACGCCCGCTCAATTATCTGGCAAAGCAGTCGGAAGCGATTACCCGCCGCGAGTTTCTGACGCTCCACGAGTTGCCCAAAACGCCAGAATTGCGCCGCGTTGTGGGCGCTATGAATTTGATGGCTGCGAAGCTCAAGTCGTTATTTGAAGAACAAGCTATCTACAGCGAACGTCTGCACAATGAGGCTTATCTCGACAGCCAGACTGGAATTGCCAACCGCCGGGCGTTCGATATGCAGCTTCAGGCGCGGCTAAGCGACGCCGATACCGCGCCGGGATATCTGTTGCTGGTCCGCGTTCAGGATTTGGGCGGTCTGAATCAGCGTTTTGGCGGACCACATACCGATAAGCTGTTGCTCAATATCGCCAACCTGCTGAACGCGCATAAAGAAAAATATGCCTCTCTCGACAGTACGCTGGCCCGCATTCGCGGCGGTGAGTTTGCCCTGCTATGTCCTGGCGTGACCCACGGTGAAATGCTGGACTTGTCCCATTCGCTCGGCCAAAAGCTGACGGCCTTTTACGCCACCGGGATGTCAGACCAACAGCCGGTTGCCTACACCAGCATGGTACCGTTTAGCGCCGGGGATAACGCCCAGTCATTGCTGATTCAGGCCGATCGCCTGCTGGTAGAAGCCGAAACGCGCACCGATCATCAGGTCGTTCCCACCGCAGAGGTACCTGCGAGTACAGAAGATCAGCATTTGTGGTTTGTTCGTCTGGAGCATGCGCTGGAAAACCAGCAGTTCCAGTTGGTTTATCAGCCGGTGGTCGATTGCCGCCAGCCCGACAAAATTCTGCATTACAAGGTGCTGTCGCGCATCATTGATGAACAAGGTAATACCCTTACCGCCGGTCGATTCCTGCCGTGGATCCACCGCTTTGGCTGGAGCCAACGCCTCGATAAAGTGATGCTGAAACTGACGTTGAATCAGTTGAAAACCGCGCCCGGAAAATTGGCATTGAGTATCTCCGGGAGCTCTGTCGCCAGTGCGACCGCCATTGCTGACCTACTCACTCCACTGCGCTATTCACCGAAATTAGCCAGTCAGTTGATTCTGGAACTCGATGAGAACCAACTGCCAGGCCCTTATCAAATGGCGGCGTTTGTTAAAGCCGTCAGTCAGCACCGCTGCGCGCTGGGTCTGCAACACTTCGGTAGTCGTTTCGATATGATCGGCCATCTGTCGCAGTGGGGACTTGCTTACCTGAAAATCGACAGCAGCTATATCCGCAATATTGATGAAGAAAACGATAAGCGTTTATTTATTGAAGTGTTATGCAGCGCCACGCGCAGTATTGACTTGCCGCTCATTGCCGAACGGGTTGAAACACAAGGCGAACTGAAGGTATTGCAGGAGTTAGGGATTGATGGCGCAATGGGCCAATTATTAGGTGAACCCGCGCCGCTGTGATAAAAGCAGGCAGTCTTGAGACGCTTGTATATTGCCGGATGGCGCTTCGCTTATCCGGCCAACAAACTCACTGCCTGCGTCAGCTAAAAAATACGATCATCACCGCCTAGTAGTTGTTCTAACCCGCCAAGTTCCTGGCGCGCATTCGCACGATTCAATAATTTAACCTGCGCCATCGGCGGGAGATCGGTAATGGCAATCACGCCTTTACGCATCAACAGGTAAATCAGATCGTCGAGCACGCGCACCATCTCGAGGTCGCTTTTTTGCAACGTCGCTAAAGCCTGCTGGTTGCCATTTTCCGGGCTTTTTGCCCCGCCTTCTGCCTGCACGTTTGCAGCAGATGAATCAGAATTCATATCAATGCCTTTTCATTTTGCAAGATGCTGCTGCCCTGTTTACGCAGGGCAGCAGGCAATCGTTAGTGGGTGTGGTTTTGATCGGGTTTAGCAATCAGGTGATCTAACGAGTAGGTCGGAGAATGCATCTCGCTACTTGCCGGACCAGACAGCGCGGTATCTATTCCATGCGCCACTTTTGCCGGACTGGCGATCAAGTGATGATCGCCGCCGCTTTGAATGTACTTCGCAATATCTACGCCTTCATGCAGTTCGCGCGCCAGATCGCTGAGATCGACTTTTTCGAGTACGCCCTTCGCCTTATCGTCAGCGCTGAGCACGGCTGTCGCCTGGCCGTGCCCGGTTGCTGCTGGCGCGTAAGACAGAGACAATGCATTGTCATCGAACAGGTTATGCAGCGCATGTTGCATCGCAGCATGATTCCCTTTATCCACCGTATGTCCTTTCACTGGCGTGGGATCGTCCATCGTCACGTTCAGCGTTTGGCTATAAGGTGTAGTATTGCCGTGGTCATCATGCGCCTCAACCAATACGTTTACCCGGTTATGACCTGCACGGAATGCGGAGGTATCGGCCTCAATGTCATAGGTCAGCCCATTATTGCCCTGATGAAGAATGGCATCGTACTGGTGACCATTTACCAGCGCTTTAATATGCTCGCCATCATGCACATCACCGCTCACGCTGCCGGTAATATGCGTGACGGTATGCTGTGATTCCGCGCGTGAGATATGGTTATCCCCGGTAACTTTATCGACGATAAGCGTGGCGTCTGCCTGTTGATCAACCGAATAGCTGTGGGACGTTGTCTTTGAATACGGATTGCCCGGCGCATCATGGCCTTTGACCTCCACCGAAAATGTGGTGTTCACTTCCATGACATGACTGTCCACATCAACGTGATAAACCCGATCGCCATTGCTCAGCGTATCTACCGAACCGGTAAATTCCTGACCGCCAATGTTTAATTTGATCGAATCCCACACATCCACATCACCGCCAAGATGCCCGGTTACCCTCACCGTCGCTCCAATGAGTTCCTGATGATTGAGAACATTATCCTGGGTGACATTATCAATATCCATCGTTCCCGCAGCGGTCCTGTCGATGGTAATGGTCTTATCGGTATGGATTTCATCACGGTTACCGGCGTCGTCATGGGCGATAACGTGAGCGAGAATCTTTTGATCGTGAAGCAGGTCAATCGTACTGGCATCTACGCTAAAGACCTTCTGACCGCCGCTATTTTTCACATCAGCGACCAGATCTTTACCGTTAACTGTGATAGTCACCTGATCGCCGACGTCCACATCCCCGGTCACATAGCCGCTGATGGTGGTTTTCGCATGCTGAGTTTCCTCATTATTCAGCACATCATCAACTGACACCTTATTCAGCACGATGCTGGCATCGACATGCGTGTCGATAGTGACCGTTTTGTCGTTCTCTGCAAGCATCGGGTTCAACGCCGCATCGTGCCCATGCACGCTGACATGAATATTCGGATCGTTCTGCAGCCCGACCGTACTCACCATCGCTTTGTAGCCCAGTTGCCCGTTCATATGCGGCAGCTCAATAACACGCGTATGTACCGTGACGCCATCGACGAGAATGTCGACTTTATCACCGAGATGCACATCGCCATCCACCGTACCACTCACCTCAACGCTACCGCCTTTCACTTCATCAGCATTGATAATATCGTCGCCGCCGACGGTGTTGATGGTCACACTGCCGCCTGCCGTTTTATCAATCGAATAGCCCTGCGTGAAGCTGGCTGGCTGTACGTTGCCGTGATCGTCATATCCTAAGACTGTCGCGACAATGGCGCTGTCGGCCAGCAGGTCTTGGGTGTAGATATCCACGCTGTAGTGATGATTATTATCGACAGTCGCCGCATAAGGGTTGCCGTTAACCGTCAGCGTCACCTTATCGCCCGGGTGCACATCTCCTGAGACCGACCCCGTTACGGTCATCTTATGCTGCTGCGACTCCTGCGCGTTCAGCACATTGTCATCGGCAATTTTATCAATCGTCACGCCAGCATTAGCGCTCAGATCGACCACGACATGGCTGCTGGCGGAGGCACTGCCCTGATTGCCATGAGCATCCGTCGCTAATACCGTCGCGACAACATCCGGATCATTATGCAGGTCGTTGATACTGACCTTCGTCGACCAGGCCCAGTGACCGTGTTTATCATCATGTACTACCGCGGTCAGCGTATTGCCATTAACCTGCAGGCTCACCACGCTCCCGTCATGAATCCCTTCACCGCTTACCTTACCGCTGATGGTGGTTTTACCGCTTTGCGCTTCCGCCGCATTGATAACATCATCACCGGCAATCTTATCCATCGTTATCTGCAGCGGGTTATCCGTGTCGATGGTGATGGTTTTCTGCACCAAGTCTGTCGCAATCCCCGCCGTAACAGAGACATCAAACGTTGGATGCGCCTGCAGTTCACTCGTCGGCACATCCACTTCGTATGCCAGTTGCCCCGGCATCGTCGGGATAGTCATGACGTGCCCGGAGTACTGCACATTATTGATGGTGACAATAACATCGTCCCCGGCCTGAACGTCGCCGGTGACCAGACCTCGGATTGCCGTGGTTCCTTTTTGCGCTTCATCGTGGTTGAGAACGTCATCGCTCGCCACTTTATCAACGGTGAGATGCACGGTCGGTTGGTGCGGCGGTGTGGTGCCAGTACCTGTTGTCGACGGGGTGTGCATACCATAAGGAGTATTGGCTGGAATAAAGGTATTGGTTACCCACGGAAGATCGATAAATTTATGTTCTACTGCTGTCGCCGTATTGCCATGATCATCATGGGTGGTGATGGAGACAGTGATATTGCCGTTGTTATTCCAGTCCTGGAAAAGAATATCCAGCGTGTAACCCAATTGCCCATCAGGGAGGGTAATAACATGTGTTTCCAGGTGCGTGTTGTTACCCACATCAACTGTAACCAAATCATTAAGCTTCGCGTCTGGGGTAACATGCCCTGTTACCGTCACAAATTCGGGGCGGTCTCCAGCGGGTAGCGCCATGCCTTGCCAGCTTAACGCAGAGTCAATCGTTATCCCGGCATCGGCAACGGTATCAACCACCACAGGCATGTCATCGTGCCCATATGCAATATTGCCTGCGTCATCTTTTGCCGTTACTTCGGCATGGATATTCGGATCCAGAAGCAGATCCAGGGTCGATACCTTTGTGCTGAAAACACGCTGGCCGTTGTGATCTTCCACCTGCGCATAGTAGATCTGATGATTGATGGTCAACTCAACGGTATCACCGATTTTGACATCGCCTCCCACCGTACCCGTAACCGTCGTTTGCGGCTTCAGGGCTTCGTCGTGGTTAATCACCTCATCACCGCTATCGGTGACAATCGGATCAATATGCACAATCGCGTCAATCTTATCGTCAATGACTACGGTACTGTGCGCATCTGCCGTCGCGTTATTACGCGCCACATCGGTAGTGGTGATGGTTGCAGTAATATGCGGATCGTTTTGCAGCCAATGCGTATCCACCTTAATGGCGTAACCCAACGTTCCCAGATTTGGCAGGTCCACCACGGTGGCATCAACCGTATGGCCACCAATATTCAGGTGCACCACATCATTAATTTTTGCATCGCCACCGACCGTACCGCTGACGATCGTCGTGGTTTGCCCTAATTCAATCTGATTCAATACATCATCGCCCGTTACCGGATCGATAGTGATTGAGGCTTTCGCTTCAGCGTCCAGCGTAACCGTATGATGCGCTGTAATTTGCGCATGGTTCAGGGCATCGTCCGTGATATCCATGGTGACGTCGATATGCGGATCGGCAACCAGATCGGCCGTGGCAACCGGAATATGGAAGCCCATCTGCTGATTGCCGCGATCTTCCACCACGCCTGAATAGTTGTGGCCATTGATGGTCATGGTGAACGGATCGCCCGGATGAACTTCACCGCTCACCGTACCGCTCACTATCGTATAGCCATGCATTTGCTCAGCAAGGTTCAGCGTATTATCCGGCGTCACGGCATCAATGGTTATCTGCGCATCCACACGGGTATCGATAATAACGGTGGTTTCTGCATTGGCCGTAGCCGGGTTGCCCGCACCATCGGTGGTGCTGACCGTCGCGGTTAAATGCGGATCGGAGATCAGGTCGGCAGTACTGACTTTAATGCTGTAGCCGAGAACCCCGCCTCCTACGTCACTCACTTTCCCCGTCAGGACGTGACCATTCACGGTAAGGTAAACAACGTCATTGACGTGAACATCCCCAGCCACTTTCCCGGTTACATAGGTGAATGGCTGTTTTGATTCATCGCCGTTAATCATATTGTCGCCAGTAACGGGATCAATCGTCAGCATGGCTTTCGCATGTAAATCAACCACCAGATCGTGCGATATCTCCGCTTTCTGGAAATTATGCACATTATCTTCGCCGACTACGCGGGCCACGATATGCGGGTCTTTGACCAGATCGCGGCTCAGAACGTCCAGCTTATATCCCAGCGCATTGTTATGCTCCGGGAGTCGCTGAACGGTTGTTTCGTAGGTATGTCCATGTACGATAACCTGAACTTTATCCCCGACATGCACATCGCCGCCGCCAACCGTCCCCATCACCTCAGTGAGGTGTTTCGCGGCTTCTGCACCGTTGAGCTTGTCATCGCCCGCTACCGTATCAACGGTAATTCTGGCCCCGGCATGGTTATCAATATGGACGTCATGGGTTGCGGTGGTAATGACCTCATTTTTAACCGCATCGTGGGAGATAACCGTGACGCTCACGGTCACATTTTTATCCTGGTTACCTTTGTTATCGCTGAACGCCGTTGAGTCGACCGGGACCTGATAGCCTAAGTGACCGCCCCCGAGATCAATCACCTTGCCGTTAAACGTATGGTGATTGATTTCTACGATCACCGCATCGCCAACCTGCGCATCACCGCCGACCTTACCGCTGATGAGCTGCATCGGCGTATCCAGCTCAAGATGGTTAAGGTTGTTGTCATCAGTGACGCTATCAATAGTGACGGTGCTTTGCGCTTGCGTATCCAGCGTAACGGTTCGATGCTCTACCGCTACCGCCTGATTGCCCGCAGCGTCGTGGCTGACCAGCGTCACCATCACGTCGTTGCTGCCTTCCTGCAACACACCTGTTGGAACAAACACGTCGTAGCGCAGAACGCCGTGATCGTTAACCACCGTGCCGCTAAAGTCCTGATTATGTCCCTGCACGTGAACAGTCACCACGTCACCCGCTTTGGCATCCAGACCTTTCGCGATACCGCTAATCAGCGTCGGCATGCGGTTTTCAATGGCGTTCACCACATCATCCGATGCCACTACATCAGTCGTTACCTCGTTGTTGGCAAAATTATCAATGTGAATTTTATGGCTATCGGTAGCGATGGCAAGGTTACCCGCCGCATCATGAGAGGTGACAGTGACATGCACATCGACATCCGTTAACACATGGACGCTATTGTTCGCAAAGGCTGATGAGTCAACATCAATGCGGTAACCCAGATGCCCGTTACCAAGGTCAATGACCTGGCTTGCGTACTGATGACCATTAACGTCCAGTTGAATGGGATCGCCAACTTTCGCATCTTCACCATCGACGATGCCGGTAATGCGCTGTGTTGCCGCAGACAGTTCCTGGAAATTGATGACATTGTCCGTGGCAATGTTATCCAGTGAGATAGCGTTTTGCGCATGAGTATCAACCGTGATAATCCGGTGCGACTCACTGGTCACTGCGTTGCCCAGCGCGTCATGGCTCAACAGGGTCGCAACTACCGCATTCTTACCTTCATGCAAGGTTCCATGCGGCAGAACCACTTCATAGCGTAGCTGACCGTTATCGTTGACCACCGTGCCGTTAAAGTCTTGCCCATGAACGCTTATTTTTACCGCATCCCCCTCCCGGGCATCGCCACCGGCTACAATACTAATAATGGTGGGCATCCGGTTTTCACTGGCGTTGACCACATTGTCCGTCGCCACTGCGTCAATCTTGAGGGTGTTTTCCGCGTAGTTATCGATATGAACTTTATGGGAATCGGTCGCGATCGCCAGGTTACCCGCGGCGTCATGAGAAGTCACCATTGCGGTAATTTTCACATTCGTCAGCACATGACCGCTGTTATCGGCGAATGCAGACGAGTCTACATCGATGCTGTACCCCAGTTTTCCGCGGCCAAAATCAATCACCTTACCGCTGTACTGATGGCCGTTTATCTCCAGTAAGACCGGATCGTTGACCTTCGCATCTTCACCGCCAACAAAACCGGTAATCGTCTGTTTAGCCGCCGTTAGCTCTTGATAATTCAACGCATTATCTACAGTGACGTCATGTATACGGACAGTATTATGCGCCTGCGTGTCCAGCGTGATGGTGCGATGCGCCAGAGCGGTAACTTCATTCCCCACCGCATCATGGCTGACAAGCGTTACCGCCACCTCATTTTTGCCTTCCAGCAAGGCCGTCTTCGGCAGTGCAACTTCATAGCGCAACTGGCCGTTATCATTAACGACCGTTCCGGTATAGTTTTGCCCACGCATGCTAACAGTGACCACATCGCCTGCTCTGGCATCACCGCCGGCTGCACCGCTAATCAGCGTTACCATGCGGTTTTCAATGGCGTTGACTACGTCATCCGTCGCTACCGCGTCGATGCTGACCTGGTTGGTGGCAAAGTTATCAATGTGCACGTTGTGGGTGTCGGTGGCGATCGCCAGGTTACCCGCCGCATCGTGAGAGGTAACCGTGACCTTCACTTCCACATTACCGTCAATCGGTACGCTGTTGTTGGCAAAGTCTGAAGTGTCTACCGTGATACGGTAGCCCAGCGTATTGTTGCCTAAATCGATAACCTCCCCGCGGTACTGGTGACCGTTAATTTCGAGTTGAACCGGATCGCCAGGTTTAGCATCTTCATTGCTGCCGATGGAGCCGGAGATGACCTGGTTACGTGAGTACAGCTCACTCCGATTCAGGGTGTTATCGCTGTCTACATCATTAATTGTCAGAGAGTTGTGCGCCTGAGTGTCCAGCATGATGGTACGGTGCGCGATCGCCGTTACTTCGTTACCTGCCGCATCGTGACTGACCAGGGTCACCACCACATCGTTTTTACCTTCCAGCAGCGTCCCTTTCGGTAATGCCACTTCGTAACGCATCTGGCCGTTATCATCGACCACCGTTCCGGCAAATTTAAGCCCCTGCACGCTAACGACAACCGCGTCGCCCGCTTTGGCATCACCGCCCGCCACGCCGCTAATCAGCGTAGTCATACGGTTTTCAATGGCGTTGACCACATCGTCCGTCGCTACCACGCCAATGTTGACCTGATTAGTCGCGAGATTATCAATGTGTACGCTGTGAGTATCGGTGGCAATCGCCAGGTTGCCCGCCGCATCGTGAGAGGTGACTGTAACCTTCACTTCCACGTTACCATCAACCGGCGTGCTGTTATTTGCAAAGTCAGATGAGCTCACCGCAACACGGTATCCCAGCCTGTTATTGCCAAGGGAGATAACCTGAGCGTGGTACTGATGACCGTTAATCTCCAGTTGCAGCGGGTCGCCAACTTTGGCGTCTTCGCCACTCACTGTGCCGGAAATCACCTGGTTGCGCATATACAGCTCTACACGATTCAGGGTGTTATCGTCGGTCACATTGTCGATGGACAGCGCGTTATGCGCCTGAGTATCCAGCACCACAGTGCGATGCGTTACGGCGGTGGCTTCATTACCTACAGCGTCATGGCTGACCAGCGTCACCTGCACATCGTTCGCACCTTCCTTCAGGGTTGCGGAAGGCACCACAATTTCATAGCGTAGCTGACCATGATCGTCGAAAACCGTGCCGTGAAACGCTTTGCCCTGAATGGTCAGCGTTACCGGATCGCCCGCTTTCGCATCACCGCTGGCAACGCCTGAAATAACGGTCGGCATACGAAACTCATTGGCGTTGACGACATCATCATTCGCCACCGTTTCAATGGTCACGGCATTTTGCGCAAACAGATCGTTGTTGACGTGATGATCGGTAGAAACCGTGGTGCTGTTTCCGGCATCGTCGACAGAGGTTAACGTGGCGTGAATGTTCGGGTCATTCAATAATCCCTGAGTCAGCACCGGGATGGTATAAGTCAGAGTCCCTGTTCCCGGGTCGGTAACAACGCCGGTATATTCCCGGCCATCGACCAGTAAGGAAATGAGATCGCCAGGCCTTGCATCACCGCCGACAATCCCGTGGATTAACGTTTGCGGTTGGCGTGACTCTTCGAAGTTTATGAGGTTATCCGGCGTGACATTTTCAACGCTAATGCTGATATTTGGTCCAGTAATATCAATCAGCGCATGGCCAAAACTTTCCGCCGTCCGTCCCGTCACATCGGTCGCGATTGCCACCACTGTTACATTTCCAGGTACCAGTCCTGCCAGATCGGTAGCAATATTCCAGTGCCCGTTGTTAACCGGAACAGTTACGGTGAATGTGTTTTTTTGGCTATCGGTGAAGGTAAGCGTGACGTGATTTTGATTACTGGTGCCACTTAAATGGGTCTGGTGAAATTCGCTTTTGTTAATAAAACCATCGTTGCCGGCAAACTCGGTAATTTGCACTTCTGGCGGGAAAACATTCGCGGAGCCCGCAGTCACGCCTCCTATCGGCAGATTGATATCCCAGCCCGGACTACCGAGACCTTGAGTGTTAAAACCTGCTGTCGGATCAACCACCTGCCCGGTCAATTCAAGCTGCACCAGAGTATGACCGCCTCCGCCGCCCTCTAATGTTATCGGCGCTTCATTACCTGCAGCGGTGGCTTCCAGCACCTGCGTCGGATCAGCGCCTTCGGCAATGGCTTTTTGTGCGGCGGCAATATCCTGGGCGCTACTCTCCGGGTTATGGCTGGCCTGTAGCCCATGCTCGCCCCAGTGGCTGTTACGCCCGATATCCAGCGTTTTTCCGTCTGGTAAAGAGACACTTACCGCGCCGCTGGCGCCGGTCACAATTTCTTCACCGCTATATACCCTGTCGCCTTCATGAACCTGTCGTTGTGCGCCATTGGCATCAACAACGTAAACCTGTCCAATGATTGCTTTGATCACACCGAGTAATTTGCTCACCGTAACCTCACTTAAATATCATCATTATTTTTATAAACTCGCTAATATATTAACGAACAAATATCACATTAATTTAATGTAAACATTAATATCTCAATGTAGAAAAAAACACATTTTATTGAATGCAATTACATGAGACTTGACTGGCAAATGAATATAATAAAAAATAACCAAAAATAAAACACGATGTGACAAAACATGTCGTCGAATAGCTGATAACAGCCATTAATTAAGATAATTCATATTTGTTAATTAATATAACGCATTTGTAAAAATGGATGATAGCGACGACAACTGGATGTCATAACCGTGAGATATAAGGCATTCATGTCATGAAGAAGTTTTTAGTTTTTCTGCTTTCGTGCTTTTCAATAAATGTAGCAATTGCAGAAGACTTACAAAATACCGTTAAAGAAACATTAGCGAATCATCCAGAAGTTAATGCCGCAATAAATAGCCGTTATTCCTCAGAGCAAGAACTGCGGGCGGCACAAGGCGGCTATTTACCGTCCCTGAATCTGAACGCAGAAGCCGGGCGCAAAAATGTTGATGATGCGACTACCCGCGCGGCAGGTCGCAATAACGGTCTGACTCAATCGCCTAACGAAGCGACTCTCAGCCTTGAGCAAAATGTGTTCAACGGTTTTGCCACCAATAGCGAAGTGGCGCGGCAAAAAGCGACCGTTGACTCGCGCGCCTACGGCGTAATGAACACCAGCGAAAGTACCGCTTATGCCGTAATTCAGGCCTATTTCGATGTGCTGCAACGCGAAGAGTTTGTGCGCCTTGCAGAAGACGATCTGGCGAATCATGAGCGCATTTACGACCAGATAAAACTGCGTACCGATCAGGGCGTTGGTCGCTCCGGAGACTTTATGCAGGCCGAAGCGCGTCTGGCCCAGGCGCGTAACAATCTGCTGACCGAGCAGACCAATCTGGAAGACGCGAAAACCACCTTTGTCAGCGTAACGGGCATGGATCCGCAGGGCTTAAGCCAGCCAGAGAGCATTGACTCTCAGCTGCCGACCTCGCTGGAAGAAGCCAAAAGCCGAATGGAGAAAAATAATCCATTACTGAAGTCCGCCAATGCGGATATCGAAGCTGCGCACCAGCAATATGAGGCCTCGAAATCAACTTTCTACCCACGCGTAGACGTAGAGCTTTCCCGCGGGATTAGCAACAACACCGATACCACCCGCGCACACACCGAAGAATGGGAGGCGATGGTTAAACTGCATTACAACCTGTACCAGGGCGGCAGCGACAAAGCCAATATGAACTCCCGCGCTTATCTGCACAAGCAGGCTCAGGATGTGCGCAATAACACGCTTCGCCAGTTGAATCAGGAGCTACGCCTGGCCTGGACAGCGCTGCAAAACGCACGCGCCCAGCTTCCTTCTGCAGAAGAATATGCCGACCGAAGCGTCAAAGTGCGCACGGCTTATCAGGATCAATTCAGTCTTGGCGAACGTACCCTGCTGGATTTACTCGATAGTGAAAATGAAGTGTTCTCCTCTAAACGTCGCCTTGTTGAATTACGTTATCTGGCAATGACCAGCGGCTATCGAATTAGCGAACGCACCGGTGAATTAATGAATATTCTAAAAATCACACCGCCGCCGTCAGGGCAACCGGTAGATTCTGCAGAAGAAAATAGTTTACCGGAACTTAATTAATAATTATTAATACCCATTAAATCTCTGACCTACATGCTTATTATAAGCCTGCTATTATTTAACCGTGTACGGTCAGAATGGTTGCGAAAATGAGTGCACAAGCCGAATTATTAAATGACGTCCCCGAGAATTATGTTCCGCCAGGTTCTCAATATCACGACCCACGTAGCCATAATGACGACCCGTTATTAGATAGCTTACTTATTCTGTGTTCTCTGCATGGTAAACCGGCGAGTCGTTCAACACTCAGCAGCGGTCTGCCATTAGAAAACGATCGGCTCACGCTGAATATATTTCCACGCGCGGCGGCAAGAGCCGGTTTAAAAGCGCGAGTCGTCAGGCGCACGCTCGATAAAATTCCGGCAATGTCTTTGCCAGCAGTGTTGTTATTGAACGCTGGCGGAACCGGCGTATTGTTAGCATGGAACGATGACGGCAGCGCCCGCTTTATGCCCAGCGAAAGCGAAGGTGGAGAAATTTGCGTCGATTTAGCCACGCTTGAGCGCAACTATGCGGGTAAAGTCATTTTTGCGCATCCGCGTCATGAATTCGATTTGCAGGCGGAAGCCTTCCTGCCACGCACTAAATCCTGGTTTAAAGACACGCTGAAGCTATCACGCTTTCTGTATATGGATGCGGTGCTGGCCAGCCTGCTGATCAACCTGATTGCGCTCGGCACGCCGCTTTTTACCATGAACGTCTATGACCGCGTCGTGCCAAACCAGGCAACGGTCACGTTGTGGGTGTTGGCGGTGGGGATTTGTCTGGCCTTTATCTTTGATCTGATCCTGAAAATGCTACGCGGTATCTGTTTGGATCTTGCGGGTAAAAAAAGCGATCTCATCATCTCCTCGACCCTGTTTGAACGCATTACCGGCATGGAGATGAAAGAGCGCCCTGCGCGGGTGGGGAGCTTTGCGCAAAACATTCATGAATTCCAGTCGCTGCGTGATTTCCTCTCATCGCTCACGCTGACGACGATTATCGATCTGCCCTTCACCCTGTTGCTGCTGATCGTTATCGGCATTATCGGCGGCGCCCTGGCATGGATCCCGATACTGACATTGCCGATTGCCTTGCTGTGTAGTTGGGCGCTGCAAAAACCGGTCAACGACGCGGTGGCAAAAACCATGAGCCTCGCCAGCGAACGTCAGGCATTGCTGATTGAAACCCTGGGCAGCCTGGATGCCATCAAAGTGAACAATGCCCAAAGTGAACGCCAGTTCCAGTGGGAACAGACGCTGGGCAGCCTGAGTCGTCTGGAACTGCGCGTCAAAACCTTGTCCAGCCTGGCAAGCAACCTCACCGGCTGGTTCCAGCAAATTTCGGGCGTGGTGATGATCATCGTCGGGGTATACATGATTATCGGCGGTAAGCTGAGTATGGGTGGTTTGATCGCCTGCTACATGCTCAATGGTCGCGCTCTGATGCCGCTGGGCCAGCTTACCGGCCTTATCGCCCGCTATCAGCAGGCGAAGCTCACCATCAAAAATACCGAGAAAATGATGTCGCTGGCGCAGGAGCGTCGCGCGGATGAAAATCCGCTCAAGCGGGAACAGTTACAGGGCAGCATTGAATTTCGCGATGTGGATTTCAGCTATCCGGAACAACAAACCCTGTCGCTGCACAAAATAAACCTGACCATTCAGCCCGGTGAGCGCATCGGCATTATCGGACGCAGCGGTTCCGGTAAAAGTTCACTGAGTAAACTTATCGTCAATTTGTACCAGCCGAGCGCCGGGAATCTGCTGATCGACGGTATCGACTCTCGTCAGTTGGATGTGAACGATCTGCGCCACAGCATCGGCTACGTGCCGCAGGACATCCAGTTGTTCAACGGCACGCTGCGCGACAACCTGCTGTGCGGGGCGCGCTATGTCGACGACGAAACCATGCTGCGAGCGGCAGAACTGGCAGGCGTCAACGATTTCGCCCGTCTGCATCCTGACGGCTATAACCTACAGGTCGGTGAGCGCGGCTCTCAGCTTTCCGGCGGTCAACGGCAGGCGGTGGCGCTCGCGCGCGCGCTGCTGTTGGATCCCCCTCTCCTGCTACTGGATGAACCCACCAGTTCGATGGACAACACCAGCGAAGAGAAGATCAAACACGCGCTGGCTCCCTGCATCGCGGGAAAAACGTTATTACTGGTCACGCACCGCGCCTCCATGCTGTCGCTGGTTGACCGTCTGATTATTGTTGATAAAGGACGCATCATCGCAGACGGCCCGAAAGCGGTAGTGATGGATGCGTTGAAAAAGGGGCAGATTAATGCATCTCGCTGATTTCCTGGCTCGAGCCCGCCGCTACTTACAGCATTACTTTCGCGGCCGTGATGAAAATCAAACCGACAGTATTAATGAGGTCAGCCAGGCCATTATTGATGACGCCCCGAGAGTAATACGACTGACGCTGTGGACGATCCTCGCGCTGGTGGTTTTGTCTTTCGTGTGGGCCGGCTTTGCAAAAATTGATGAAGTTACGCGCGGCGAAGGTAAGGCAATCCCTTCATCTAAGCTGCAAAAAATACAGAACCTGGAAGGGGGGATTGTCACCGAGCTATATGTGCATGAAGGGCAAATCGTTAACGCCGGAACCCCATTACTGCACCTCGATGACACGCGTTTCGCCTCCAACGTTGGCGAAACTGAAGCCGATAAGCTCGGTCTGCGCGCCAAGGTAGAACGCCTGACGGCGGAAGTTGAGAACCGCGACTTTATTATTTCCCCAGAGATAGCCAGCCAGGCGCCGGATGTCGCCCGGGGAGAAACCGAGCTGTACAACAGCCGCCGGGAGCAGTTTCACAACGAAATATCCGGGCTCGAAGAACAGCTGGTGCAGAAAAAACAGGAGTTGCGCGACTTTGAATCGAAGGAGGATCAGTTTAAGCACAGCCTTGGGTTAATCCGTCAGGAAATCAAAATGTCCGAACCGCTGCTCGCCTCAGGCGCCATTTCAAAAGTCGAACTGCTGCGCCTGCATCGTACCGAAGTAGAAACCGCCGGGCAGCTCAATTCTATTAGCCTGTCGCTACCCAAGGCCGCATCAGAAATTAAAGAGATTGAGAATAAAATCGGTGAAAGCCGTGGCCGTTTCCAGAGCGATGCGCTGGCCCAGCTCAACGAGGCGCGTACCAATCTGAGCAAGACTCAGGCCAGCGTAAAAGCGTTAGAAGACCGGGTGAATCGGACCATGGTCACCTCACCGGTGCGCGGTATCGTTCAGCAGGTGATGGTGAACACTATCGGTGGCGTCATTCAGCCGGGCAGCGACCTGGTGGAAATCGTACCGCTGGATGACAAGCTGTTAATCGAAGCCAAAATACAACCGCGCGATATCGCCTTCCTCCATCCAGGCCAGCATGCGATGGTGAAATTTACCGCTTACGATTACACCATCTATGGCGGTCTGCAAGGCGAAGTGGTGCAGATAAGCCCAGACACCGTGACCGACAAGCAGGGGCGAAGCTTTTATGTTGTGCGCCTGCAAACGGACAAAAACTACCTGGGAACAAAAGAGCATCCGATGCTTATCATTCCCGGCATGGTGGCGAGCGTCGATATTCTCACCGGTAAGAAAACGATTCTGAGCTATTTGTTAAAACCGATTATTCGCGCACGCGCGGAGGCACTCAGAGAACGTTGATCGGTTGTGCTCCCTTTCATTATTGTCAGGGAGCGCAGAAATTATAACGGCATGCAAAAGGAAAGTTTTCCGCGATTCAGGGTGATTTTCCCGTCATTAACCAGCTCCTGTAACACCTTATGGATGGCGCTGCGTGAGATATGATTGCGGGTCAAAATAAAGGTATACACGGACGTTTTCTCTCGGACATCGGGCTGCATTGCCCAGATATATTTCACGTGTTCAATAATCTGCTCGCGAATAGTGCGGTGCGATTGCAACGCCTCGCGCTGGAAATAACGTTGAAGATGGTGCGTTAAGATATCAAACGCCTGCTTCCATAAGTTTTTAGCGGTAAACAGGAGATCGGCGTTTTGTACGCTCATCGCCCACATCTCGCAATCGGTGTCACAACGTAAATAGTGTCCGGCCACTTCCGTACGCATTTGTGGCAGACCGAGAATAGCCGGTGCAGAAATACTCACCGTGACTAAATCATTTTCCACGCGATAAACAGAGACAGTCCCTTTCTCCAGAAACAAGATATTGCCATCAATCTTCAAATCAATACGCTGACGTTTTTTACGTAACGACAGCCAGGCATTATCTGACTTCTTCATTTCATCGCCAACGAGCACTACAGCATTTTCAATTTCTTTCTGGAACATGGGACTCTCTACCGAAAATTAAGGCTTTGTCAAATGAGGATAAATTTACTTAGCACGAAAAATAAATGTCAGCCTGCAAACAAGCTGACATTTATTCCCTTCTACATCTACCACCAACATTCCCTGGTGCCGTTGACGCGTTCAGGCTTCTGCTCTTTTCGCGTGGTGGTGCCAGGCAGTATAGGGCGCTGTCCATAAAGAATTAATGGCAATCATCTTTGTCGATATTTTTTCATCTTTCTGTTCTTTGCAATGTAACCAAAAAGATACAATCAATTGATTTAATTATGGTTTATTTTCATTAAAAAGTTATCATTGTTGTTATATTATGATACTAAATTGAAACATTTAGCGGTTCTCGCTGTAGAGTCGGGTCCATACTGGTGGTCTTTATGGGCAAAGTGGTATCATGACTCACCAACCGCCTGGCGCATCAGCAAGAGTAGAGACCTTATGTCTGAGACTGGCAATGTCAGTTATCTGATTGAAAAAATAATAATATTTATGCCAGCGACGCAATGTCTGGCGCGGGTAGATCAACCCAATCAACGGATAAAACTCAAACACTCGGCGTCATTATGTCTTTTATTACTTATTCAACATCGCGGGCAAGTGGTTTCACAAAACGAACTACTGGAATTCGGCTGGGGTAAAAATCACCGTCAGGTGAGCTTCAACGCCTTTTATCAAAGCATTCTCTCTTTGCGTAAAAGTCTGCTACAACTAGAGCTGGAACAACCGCTTATCACCACGATCCCCCGCAAAGGGCTAATCATTCAGGACGAATGTGATATTCAGGTGATTGAAACACCAGAAGACAGCCCTTCTTCTACGGTTGAACCCTTAGCACCGGATGTCGCCATCGAAGAACTGTTGCCTTGCGGACCGCGTCAACCTTTGATGACTACTGCAGAAATGGTAATGCTGACCATTACCCTGATAATTTGTGTGCTTATATTGTATCCGTGGCAAACCAGCGATAACTATTTCTCTGGCTATATCACTGTGGGCAAAGCCCCCACTGACTGTCAGTATTATTTTAATAACGATGCCAGTAATTTCTCTCGACATACCGCGTTTATCGATAAAAATCCGGGGCTGTGTCAAAGCCATAAATTTATCTATATCACCACCTATCCTGAATCCAAAAAATTGTCCGTGCTTGTGTGTCGCTCACCGATGAAAGCCAGGCAGGAAAATGCCTGTCAGTCGGTTTATTACCCACGGTATGATAGCTAATGAATTTTTATCCCAGAACGTCCCGCATTCAGACAGGTATTATCCTGCTGCTTTGTTTTGTTACGCTAATTGTCGCCGTCGTCTATCGGTACAGTAAAAACAATGGCGAGTTACATAATCTGACCTGCCGTTCAGCTATCGAGATTGTACGCAATACCACTTCGTTCCGTGGCATCATTGATATAAAAACCGGCGGCAGCAAAGGTATTGTGAATATTGATGGCATTATCAAAGATGCCGACAATAATGAACAGACCGTGCAGCGCATGGTACTTTTTACACAATCCAGCTACGGCTCAAGCCCGGTCTGGATTTCGCAGAAAATCCAGATCTCTAATCGTGAAACGGCACCCGCCACTCTCATTCAGGAATTACTCCCCGACTTTTTCCTGACCAACACCAGCGTATCTAACGTCGATTTTTTTGCGCTGAATAGCGAGACGTATCTGATTACCAAAGAGGGGATCCCCTATCTCTACTGCCAGAACTATGCGTTGCCGGAAAATGAATAATCAATAAGGGTTCTGACGGCAAAACCTACGGGTGAATCTCAGTCGTTGTCGGTGATAAGATAGGCCATTCTGGTCGAACCAAGGCTCGTCGTTACTGCCCTTCAGGCGGCTTTCGAATGACAAATTTGTGGGTTTATGTGAGTTTCCAGGGGCTCACGTGAGACTGCCCAGGTACCCAAAAAGATTAAAAAAAGAGCAAAAACAATATGAAAGAGTCACTTGATACGGACTTCACTAACCATACGCCCATGATGCAGCAGTATCTCAAGCTGAAGGCTCAGCACCCGGAAATACTGCTGTTTTACCGCATGGGCGACTTTTACGAACTGTTTTATGACGATGCGAAACGCGCGTCTCAGCTGCTTGATATCTCCCTGACCAAACGCGGTGCATCTGCGGGCGAGCCAATCCCGATGGCGGGCATTCCTCATCATGCCGTAGAAAACTACCTCGCCAAGCTGGTCAATCAGGGCGAGTCCGTTGCTATTTGTGAGCAAATTGGCGATCCAGCGACCAGCAAAGGTCCGGTAGAACGCAAGGTGGTGCGTATTGTCACGCCAGGCACCATCAGTGATGAAGCACTGCTGCAGGAACGCCAGGACAACCTGCTGGCTGCTATCTGGCAGGACAGTAAAGGTTATGGTTACGCAACGCTTGATATCAGCTCCGGGCGTTTTCGCGTCAGTGAACCTGCTGACCGCGAAACCATGGCCGCAGAATTGCAGCGCACCAACCCCGCAGAACTGCTGTATGCCGAAGATTTCGCCGAAACCTCATTGATTGAAGGGCGTCGCGGCCTGCGTCGTCGCCCACTGTGGGAATTCGAAATTGATACCGCCCGCCAGCAGTTAAACCTGCAGTTTGGCACGCGGGATTTAATCGGCTTTGGCGTGGAAAACGCCCCGCGCGGACTTTGCGCTGCCGGTTGTCTGTTGCAGTACGTAAAAGATACCCAGCGCACCTCGCTGCCGCATATTCGTTCCATCACCATGGAGCGCCAGCAGGACAGCATCATCATGGACGCCGCCACTCGCCGCAATCTGGAAATTACCCAGAACCTGGCAGGCGGCTTTGAAAACACGCTGGCTTCGGTACTCGACTGCACCGTAACGCCGATGGGTAGCCGTATGCTCAAGCGCTGGCTGCATATGCCGGTGCGCGACACTAAAATCCTCACCGAGCGCCAACAGACCATCGGCGCGCTGCAGGATACCACCAGCGAATTACAACCCGTACTGCGCCAGGTCGGCGACCTGGAACGTATTCTGGCCCGCCTGGCCCTGCGTACCGCGCGCCCACGCGATCTGGCCCGGATGCGTCATGCTTTCCAGCAATTACCGGAACTGCGCGCACAGCTGGAAAACGTAGACAGTGCCCCCGTGCAAATGCTGCGCGAGAAAATGGGTGAGTTTAACGAGCTGCGTGAACTGCTGGAACGCGCCGTGGTGGAAGCTCCGCCGGTGCTGGTACGCGACGGCGGCGTCATTGCCCCGGGCTACAACGAAGAGCTGGACGAATGGCGGGCGCTGGCTGATGGCGCAACCGACTACCTCGACAGACTGGAAATCCGCGAACGCGAACGCACCGGTCTGGACACGCTGAAGGTCGGGTTTAACGCCGTACACGGCTACTATATTCAGATCAGCCGCGGGCAAAGTCATCTGGCGCCGATTAACTACGTGCGTCGCCAGACGTTGAAAAACGCCGAACGCTACATTATTCCGGAACTGAAAGAGTACGAAGACAAAGTTCTGACCTCAAAAGGCAAAGCGCTGGCGCTGGAAAAACAGCTGTACGACGAACTGTTCGACATGCTGCTGCCGCACCTGGCTGATTTGCAACAGAGCGCCAGCGCGTTGGCGGAACTGGACGTACTGGTCAACCTCGCGGAACGTGCTTATACCCTGAATTACACCTGCCCGACCTTCACCGACAAGCCTGGTATTCGTATTACCGAGGGACGTCATCCGGTGGTGGAACAGGTGCTGACTGAGCCGTTTATTGCCAACCCGCTTAACCTCTCGCCTCAGCGACGGATGCTGATCATCACCGGCCCGAACATGGGGGGTAAAAGTACCTATATGCGCCAGACCGCGTTGATTGCTCTGCTGGCCTATATCGGCAGCTACGTTCCGGCGCAGAAAGTGGAGATCGGGCCTATCGATCGCATCTTTACCCGCGTGGGCGCGGCGGATGATCTGGCATCCGGTCGTTCTACCTTCATGGTAGAAATGACCGAAACCGCCAACATTCTGCACAACGCCACCGAGAACAGCCTGGTGCTGATGGATGAGATTGGACGCGGCACCTCCACCTACGACGGCCTGTCGCTGGCGTGGGCGTGCGCAGAAAACCTCGCCAATAAAATCAAAGCATTAACGTTATTTGCCACCCACTACTTCGAACTGACTCAGTTACCGGAGAAGATGGAGGGCGTAGCAAATGTGCATCTGGATGCATTAGAGCACGGCGATACCATCGCCTTCATGCACAGCGTACAGGATGGTGCGGCAAGCAAGAGCTATGGTCTGGCGGTCGCAGCCCTGGCAGGTGTGCCGAAAGAGGTTATTAAACGCGCGCGGCAAAAACTGCGTGAACTGGAAAGCATAGCGCCGAATGTTGCTGCGACCCAGGTCGACGGCACGCAGATGTCGCTGCTATCGGCTCCGGAAGAAACATCACCCGCCGTCGAAGCGCTGGAAAATCTCGATCCGGATTCGCTAACGCCCCGCCAGGCGCTGGAGTGGATCTATCGGTTGAAGAGTCTGGTGTAACGTTGTAATGCCCGATGGCGCCTGGCTTATCGGGCCTACAACAACTGGCGCGCACTTCGGGAATGGGTGCGAGAGGACAAAACCAGGCCATCAGGACGCGGGGTTTCCCCCGCGTTGTTGCTACTTCTTCGGTTCGTAAGCGAGAACAGCTTTAAACTCCATATTACGCTCTTTGATACTTAACTCGCACAGCGAATCTCGAACCATTAACGTAAATCCCAGCACCGTGAAACACAGCACTACAATCGCCACCAGGGCATATTTTGTCAGCATGTCTTGCCTCCCTGCAAAGAAGAGACTAACATCCAAATGGTCTAGGTTTGAACGCTAGCCTCAGGTTGATAGAACTATTTCCTGGGGCTTTTGTCTTTCCGGGACCTTGCAAATGCTCAAAGCTCAGAAAGCCTCAAGCACCCGCCGCTATTCTATTCCAGGCGCCATCTCCTCGAACAATTTAAGCCATTTGCTACGAGCCTGCTCGCAAAATAACGAACCCCGGATATTCCGAGGCTAAATATTAGTGCGTTGTGACGCTGCGCTTATCGGGCCGACATGAACTACCATTTCCAGGCCCCTCAGCGTTGCGCCATCGGCGTACAAGTCTGAAGAATGACGCCAGAAATAGAATCTTTGCTATATTGCCTGACCGTATAGCTCGGCGGTTCACTAACGGTAATATCTGTATAATTAGCGTACGTAACACGTTGTTCCCGAAAAAGTTCACGCACTGTATTCGCCATTTCAGGATTTCCAGGAAAATCGACCCGCAGGGTTGAAAGATCGAGCTCACTACGTATTTTTCGCTGCTCTTCTTGGATATTTTCTTCCGCCGAAACAGACACATACATATAGGGCTTTTCTGCATTAACGATTGAATAGGTTATCGCACTATCATAATAGAGGTGATGAAATTGCCGACCCGTTATCGTCATTACGGACATAATCTGTACTGGAATTGTGCCATCCCCACTCTTAACGTCCATGTGGGCCTGACATTTAATAACAGAGCCAACGGACCCGCTATTATAGATTTGCATGATTTGTTCATGTGATGCGCTTTGCGCGCCAGAACTCATTCCCAGTAAAGATAATAAAACGACTCGCCGATAGAGTGACATATTTCTGAAAACATCCTTGTTGTCATGCTGCAAAAAAGAACTTAAGCAATTGTATACCGGGTAAGGCGAAGCCGCACCCGGCTATGTTGATTAGCGCTTATCTTCCGCCAGCAGCGGCGGGATACTCGGCACCATCGGCGCATCATCAATATCTTTTTGCGTCATGCGAAACGCTTGCGGGTAGTGCTCGCGGCTGGTGCGGCGTAGCGGTTCGGTATTACGCCAGGTGTACAGACAATGCTGGCACTGATATACCGTCCAGACGCCTTTCACCGGCGAGTTTGCCATCACTTCAATATGTTCATCGGCACAACGTGGACAAATCATCTGCTACTCCTTATTTACGGTTGGCCAGCATGGCGCTCAGCTTTTCAGCCCAGGCTTTCGTTTCCGGTAAATCGCATACCGGCTGGCTGTAGTGCCCACGGTTATCCGGCGCAACCGGCGTGGTCGCATCAATAATTAACTTGTCGGTAATCCCCGCCGGGCTGGAACCCGGATCAAGTTCCAGCACCGACATATTCGGCAATTGCACCAGATCTCCCGCCGGATTGACCTTCGAAGACAGCGCCCACATCACCTGCGGCAGGTTGAACGGGTCAACATCCTCATCAACCATAATCACCATTTTCACGTAACCCAGGCCATGCGGCGTCGTCATTGCGCGCAGCCCCACCGCGCGGGCAAAGCCGCCGTAGCGTTTTTTGGTGGAGATAATCGCCAGCAAACCGTGGGTGTACATGGCGTTTACCGCCTGCACTTCCGGGAATTCAGCTTTCAGCTGTTGATAAAGCGGTACGCAGGTTGCAGGACCCATCAGGTAGTCAATCTCCGTCCACGGCATTCCCAGATACAGCGATTCAAAGATCGGTTTGGTGCGATAAGAGACTTTATCGATACGCACGACGGTCATGTTACGTCCACCGGAATAGTGACCGGTAAACTCACCAAACGGACCTTCGATTTCACGTTTACGGCTTTCAATGACTCCTTCAAGGATCACTTCTGACCCCCAGGGTACGTCAAAGCCGGTGAGCGGTGCGGTAGCGATCGGGTACGGACTTTCACGCAGCGCCCCCGCCATTTCGTATTCCGACTGATCGTACTTCAGCGGAGTAGCTCCCATCAGGGTGATGATCGGATCGTTACCCAGCGTGATGGCGATCGGCAGATCTTCACCACGTTCTTCGGCTTTATGCAGATGCAGCGCAATATCGTGCATCGGCACCGGTTGCAGACCAAGCTTGCGCTTGCCCTTGACTTCCATACGATAGATGCCGACGTTCTGTTTGCCAAAATTGTCAGGATCCAGCGGATCGCGCGACACCACGCAGGCTTTATCAAGATAAAAACCCCCGTCGCCATCGTTGAGGCGAAACAGCGGCAGAATATCAAACAGGTTGATCTCATCACCATCAACACAGTTTTCAGCCCACGCAGGGTTGGCACGACGCTCCGGCGTAACCGGAAATTTATCCCAACGGCGGATAAACTCATCAATCTGTTTTTTCACCGGGGTATTTGGCGGCAGACCTAAAGAGATGGCGTGATTCTGCCACGAGCCGATGGTGTTCATCGCCACGCGGGCGTCGGTAAATCCACGAATATTGTCAAACCACAGCGCCGGGGCACCGTCGCCAATACGCCCGGTTGCGTTGGCCGCCGCCGCCAGATCCGGCTCGGCGTTGACCTCTTCACTGATTTTCAGCAGTTGTCCCTTGTCGTCCAGCGCCTGCAAAAAGCTGCGCAAATCATCAAATGCCATTATTCATTCTCCTGTGCAAAATTCTGCGCCTGTCGTAATCCCTGCCAGCGACGGGCGTTGGGGTGTTCCAGACCAAACTGATCGAGCACGCGAGCCACAATGTGCTGCGTGATGTCATCGACCGTTTGCGGGTGGTTATAAAACGCGGGCATCGGGGGAACCATCGCAACGCCCATGCGGGAAAGCGCGAGCATGTTTTCCAGATGAATGGTGCTAAGCGGCATTTCACGCGGCACCAGTACCAGCTTGCGCCCTTCTTTCAGCACCACATCAGCGGCACGCCCTACCAGTCCTTCCGCGTAGCCTGCACGAATACCGGCCAGGGTTTTCATACTGCAGGGGATAATGATCATGCCGTCAGTACGAAACGACCCGGAGGAGATGGTTGCCGCCTGGTCTGCCAGGTTGTGGCAAAAATCGGCCAACGCAGACACCTCGCGGACGCTGTACGGCGTTTCCAGTTCAATTGTGGTTTTGGCCCACTTTGACAGCACCAGATGAGTTTCCACCCCCGGCATTTCCCGCAGCGCCTGCAGTAGCGACACGCCAAGCGGTGCGCCGGTTGCCCCGGTCATTCCTACAATCAGTCTCATGCAACCCTCAAATTTGTTCGTGTACGAACGTTTTATCAAAATACTCCCTCGATGCATTTCGGGCAAGAGCAACTCGCACTGATTGCTAAAGCAGCAATGGTTAAACTATGACGCGTTACCCGTTATGATAGAGACTGACAGAAATCCCGGAGTTCTCATGCGGTTACGAAATACAGCCTTCCACCTTTTACGCCAGCTTTTTCAGCATCATACGGCTCGCTGGCAACATGAATTACCGGATCTGACCAAACCACAGTATGCGGTGATGCGCGCCATTGCCGAACAGCCCGGCATTGAGCAGGTTACCCTGACCGAGGCAGCAGTCTGTACCAAAGCGACGCTTGCGGAAATGCTGAGCCGGATGGAAAAACGCGATCTGGTCAAGCGTGAGCACGATCCAGCGGATAAGCGTCGGCGGTTTGTTTATTTAACCGCGCAAGGAGAGGCATTACTGGCCAGCGCCACTCCGTTAGGCAATAGCGTGGATGAGGAGTTTCTGGGGCGATTATCCGATGAAGAGCGTGAGCAGTTCACTCGTCTGGTGCGTAAGATGATGAACTAATCTGCCGGATGGCGACATAAATGTCTTATCCGGCCTACAAAGTCCAGCTCCCCGTAGGCCTGATAAACGCAGTGCCATCAGGCAACAAACATAGAAAAAGGCCAGTCCCAATGAGACTGGCCTTTCTTGATAGAACTTGTGCTTACTCGCGGAATAGCGCTTCGATATTCAGCCCTTGAGTCTGCAGAATTTCACGCAGACGACGCAGACCTTCAACCTGAATCTGGCGAACACGTTCACGAGTGAGACCAATTTCACGGCCCACATCTTCCAGTGTCGCAGCTTCGTACCCCAGCAGACCAAAACGACGTGCCAGCACTTCACGCTGTTTGGCGTTCAGTTCGAACAGCCATTTGACGATGCTTTGTTTCATATCATCGTCTTGCGTGGTGTCTTCCGGACCGTTTTCCTTTTCATCGGCCAGAATATCCAGCAACGCTTTTTCGGAATCACCACCCAGAGGGGTGTCTACCGAGGTAATACGCTCGTTGAGTCGGAGCATACGGCTGACGTCATCAACCGGTTTATCCAGTTGTTCAGCAATCTCTTCTGCGCTCGGTTCGTGGTCCAGTTTATGCGACAACTCACGCGCGGTACGCAGATAGACGTTCAGCTCTTTTACAATGTGAATCGGCAGTCGGATCGTACGGGTTTGGTTCATAATCGCCCGTTCGATCGTCTGGCGGATCCACCAGGTTGCGTATGTTGAGAAGCGGAACCCGCGTTCCGGGTCAAACTTCTCGACTGCACGGATAAGTCCCAGATTGCCCTCTTCAATCAGGTCCAGCAATGCCAGACCACGATTGCCATAACGACGAGCAATTTTCACCACCAGACGCAGGTTACTTTCAATCATGCGACGGCGGGATGCGACATCCCCACGCAGTGCGCGACGCGCAAAATAAACTTCTTCTTCGGCTGTTAACAGTGGTGAATAACCAATCTCACCAAGGTAAAGCTGAGTCGCGTCCAACACACGCTGTGTGGCCCCCTGCGATAACAGCTCTTCTTCAGCCAGGTCGTTATCACTGGGTTCCTCTTCACTCAAGGCTTTTTCATCAAAAGCCTCTACTCCGTTCTCATCAAATTCCGCATCTTCATTTAAATCATGAACTTTCAGCGTATTCTGACTCATAAAGGTGGCTCCTACCCGTGATCCCTAACGGAACTAGCACGTGAAAGCCTGGTTCCGCCGAATTATCGCTGCGGTAAATAACGCAGCGGGTTTACGGATTTCCCCTTGTAACGAATTTCAAAATGCAAGCGTGTTGAACTGGTTCCGGTGCTACCCATGGTAGCTATTTTCTGCCCCGCCTTGATTTCTTGTTGTTCCCGGACCAGCATCGTATCGTTATGGGCGTAGGCGCTCAGGTAATCATCGTTATGTTTGATGATAATAAGATTACCGTAACCACGCAGCGCATTACCGGCATAAACGACGCGTCCATCTGCGGTCGCGACAATAGCCTGTCCTTTGCTGCCTGCAATGTCGATCCCTTTATTGCCACCTTCGGTAGCCGCAAAGTTTTCGATCACTTTGCCGTCAGTCGGCCAGCGCCAGGTAGAGATTGGCGAGCTTGTCGACGTTGAGCTTGCAGTTGATTCGGTTGCGCTAACTGCTGGAGCCGTTACAGGCGCTGTGACCACGGTCCCAGCAGACTTGTTGTTCGGCAACATTTTATTAGCACTTTGTTCACCTGAATCCTCAGAATACGTAATTGTTGGTTTCGAAGCAACAGCAACGGTGGAATTTTGTGCAGGGTTGGTCACAACTCCTTGCTGTGCTGCATCCGCCTGGGTGATGGCATTTCCACCGGTAATCGGTGCGCCAGACGCGTTGCCCACTTGCAGAGTTTGACCGACATTCAGGCCATACGGGGCCGGAACGTTATTGCGTTGTGCGAGGTCACGGAAATCGTTCCCGGTGATCCAGGCAATATAAAAAAGGGTATCGCCTTTCTTAACAGTATAGGTACTGCCGCCCGTGTAGCTACCTTTCGGAATATTCCCATACTTGCGGTTGTACACAATACGACCGTTTTCCATCTGTACAGGCTGTTGTGCGACAGGCTGGATTTGCGTTGGCTGCGTGGTTGGTTGCTGCACCGGCTGGATCTGTGGCGTCTGCTGTACTGTCGACGTCGAGCCCATTTTAGGCGGAGGTGTAATCAGCATGCCGGAACTGGTGTTCGTAGATGAACTGCCGTCAACGGAGCTGACTGGCGCTGGTGGATTCGAGGTGTTAGAACAACCTGCCAGCCATAATGAAACCAGTGACAATGCCGCAATACGGCGAACGGTAAATTTTTGGCTTCCCGCGCTCATTTATCCCCCAGGAAAATTTGGTTAAAACCAGTGACGTAATCACCGTGCAAAGCATCGACACGATACGCTGACTAATTCCAGAATATCCAGGAAAACTCCAGGTATTCAGAGCCAGTATCTACGCAAGCTCCCCCTTCACAAGGGGAACGAAACGTACGGCCTCCACGGTATCGATAATAAATTCGCCTCCCCGACGACGCACCCGTTTCAAAAACTGGTGCTCATCGCCCACGGGTAAGACGAGAATGCCGCCCTCATCCAACTGCATCATCAATGCGGTTGGGATCTCGGGCGGCGCTGCCGTTACAATGATAGCGTCAAACGGGGCTCGCGCCTGCCAGCCTTGCCATCCATCACCATGACGGGTCGAAACATTATGTAAATCAAGCTGCTTCAGGCGACGACGTGCCTGCCACTGCAAACCTTTAATGCGCTCAACGGAGCACACATGATGCACCAGGTGCGCCAGAATCGCCGTCTGGTAGCCAGAGCCGGTACCAATTTCCAGCACCCGGGACTGCGGCGTTAGCTCAAGCAGTTCGGTCATCCGCGCAACCATATAGGGCTGCGAAATCGTCTGCCCCTGGCCAATCGGCAGGGCAATATTGTCCCAGGCCTTATGTTCAAACGCCTCATCAATGAATTTTTCACGCGGCACGGCGGCGAGCGCATCGAGAACAAGCTCATCTCTGATGCCCTGCGCACGTAATTGTTCAAGAAGAGTGTGTACGCGTCTGCTTACCATTGCGTGTCGGCTCCCACGCTGTCTAACCAGTCAGAAACCACCTCATGCGCGCCGTATGCGGTTAAATCGACATGCAGCGGCGTGATGGAAACATAGCCTTCATCGACGGCGGCAAAATCCGTATCCGGCCCGGCGTCGCATTTTTCACCCGGCGGCCCGATCCAGTACAGCGTATTACCGCGCGGATCCTGCTGTGGAATCACCTGATCCGCCGGATGGCGACTGCCGCAGCGGGTGACGCGAATTCCTTTAATTTGATCCAGCGGTAAATCCGGCACGTTGATATTCAAAATGCGACCGGTGCGCAGCGGTTCACGGCTCAGCGCCCGTAAGATACGACAGGTTACTGCGGCAGCAGTATCGTAGTGTTTATGCCCATCGAGCGAGACAGCCAGCGCAGGGAACCCCAGATGACGACCTTCCATCGCCGCCGCAACGGTACCGGAATAAATAACATCATCACCCAGATTAGGACCCGCGTTAATACCAGAAACGACAATGTCCGGACGCGGACGCATTAATGCGTTTACGCCCAGATAGACGCAATCGGTAGGCGTACCCATTTGTACGGCGATATCGCCGTTATCATAGGTAAACGTGCGAAGTGAGGATTCCAGCGTCAGCGAGTTAGACGCGCCACTGCGGTTACGATCCGGGGCAACCACCTGTACGTCAGCAAACTCACGCAGCGCTTTCGCCAGCGTTTGTATACCGGGTGCGTGGACCCCATCATCGTTACTCAGCAATATACGCATAATCACCCATTGTGTTAATAAGTTCCCTTACAACACTGGTGGCGAAGCTACCTGCCGGTAGCCAGAAGCGTAACTCAACGGTTACATCATCCCACCAGTTCCAGCTTAATTGTTGTGGATACAGCAACATAGCGCGACGCGACGCGTCGACTTTCTCGCGCAATAACAGAGACTGCAGCGCGGTTTCATCAGCAATAGCGGCTTCTTCAAACGCCAGCGCGTCGCGCTGAGTTCCCCACTCACCGCTGCCCGGTAATGCCGCTGTTACCATCAATTCTTTCTCATCGACGCGACGCTGTAATTCAGTTTGTTCTTCCAGTGTGGCGACAAACCAGCTTCCACGTCCCGACAATTGTAGCGCATCGCCGTCAACAACTTGATTAAAGTCTGTTTTTTTCAAGCGTTCACTGACTATCTGATTAAACAACGCGCTACGGGCCGCCGACAACCAAAAACTGCGTTTATTGCGATCGCGCACCGGCGCATCGCTTTGCGCCCAGCGCAGCGCCCCTTGCAGGTTGCTGCCGCCGATACCAAAACGCTGAGCGCCAAAATAGTTCGGTACGCCACGCTCGCCAATCGCCTGTAAACGCGCTTCAACGTCATTGCGCTCGCTCACTTCACGCAGCACCAGCGTAAATTCGTTGCCCTTCAGCGCCCCTAAACGCAGCTTACGCTTGTGGCGCGCGTACTCCAGCACTTTACAGCCTTCAAGCTCAAATTTGCTTAAATCAGGCATCGCATTGCCGGGGACGCGTGCGCACAGCCACTGTTCCGTAACCGCATGTTTATCTTTCTGCCCGGCAAAGCTTACTTCACGGGCGTGAATTTTCAGGAACTTCGCCAGCGCGTCAGCCACAAAACGGGTATTACAGCCGTTTTTCAGGATGCGCACCAAAATGTGCTCGCCTTCGCCATCCGGTTCGAAGCCTAAATCTTCGACGACGACAAAGTCTTCCGGATTCGCTTTCAGAACGCCATGGCCCAGTGGTTTGCCATGGAGATACGTCAGATCTTCAAACGCAGTCATTTCGTTGCCTTAATGAGTAACGCCACCGCTTCACAGGCAATCCCTTCCCCACGCCCGGTAAAACCGAGTTTTTCCGTGGTGGTCGCTTTCACGTTAACATCATCCATATGGCAGCCGAGATCTTCGGCAATAAACACGCGCATCTGCGGAATGTGCGGCAGCATCTTCGGCGCCTGAGCAATAATCGTCACATCCACATTACCAAGCGTATAGCCTTTGGCCTGAATACGCCGCCAGGCTTCACGCAATAATTCACGGCTATCTGCACCTTTAAAGGCCGGGTCGGTATCCGGGAAGAGTTTACCGATATCCCCCAGCGCCGCCGCGCCCAGCAGAGCATCAGTTAGCGCATGTAACGCCACGTCGCCATCAGAATGCGCCAGCAATCCTTTTTCGTATGGGATGCGTACACCACCAATGATAATTGGGCCAACTCCGCCAAAAGCGTGTACGTCGAAACCGTGTCCAATTCGCATTATGCCTTCTCCTGATATACACAGCATCCTGCAGGCTGCCTCGTTGCAGCGTGAAGGATGAGGTGTCTAGATAGTTCGGGTCAGATAAAATTCCGCCAGCGCCAGATCTTCCGGGCGAGTGACTTTGATGTTGTCAGCGCGTCCTTCAACCAGTTGCGGATGAAAGCCGCAATATTCCAGCGCCGAGGCTTCGTCCGTAATGGTTGCGCCTTCGTTGAGCGCACGGGTCAGGCAGTCGTGCAACAGCTCACGAGGGAAAAACTGTGGCGTCAACGCATGCCATAAATCGGTGCGATCGACCGTATGAGCAATGTCTGTTCGGCCCGGCTCCGCGCGCTTCATCGTGTCGCGTACGGGCGCCGCCAGGATCCCGCCGGTGCGGCTGGTCTCACTTATTGCCAGTAAACGGGATAAATCATCATGGTGCAAACACGGACGCGCGGCGTCATGCACCAGTACCCAGTTGGCTTCCCCTGCGGCTTGCAAACCGGCAAGGACAGAATCGGCACGCTCGTTGCCGCCATCCACTACGGTAATTTGCGGATGCGCAGCGAGTGGAAGTTGGGCAAAGCGGCTGTCGCCTGGGCTGATAGCGATGACGACTCGCGTCACCCGGGGATGAGCCAGCAGCGCATCAACCGAGTGTTCAAGAATGGTTTTATTGCCAATAGAGAGGTACTGCTTAGGACACTCTGTTTGCATTCGGCGGCCAAACCCGGCAGCCGGCACCACGGCGCAAACGTCCAATAAAGTGGCTGCCATGTTAAATCCCTGGACGGTTTATCGATTGTTTTGCCCTGCAGTCTGAGCGCGTTTAGACGCGTCAGGCACCAGACGATAAAAGGTTTCGCCCGGCTTAGTCATGCTGAGTTCGTTACGCGCACGCTCCTCGATAGCCTCTTGTCCACCATTGAGGTCGTCAATTTCGGCAAAGAGCTGATCGTTACGCGCTTTAAGTTTCGCGTTTGTAGCTTGCTGCGCAGCAACATCATCGTTGACGCGACTATAGTCATGTATGCCGTTCTTACCGAACCACAGCGAATACTGCAGCCAGACTAATAAAGCCAGCAACAGCAGCGTTAGTTTACCCATCCTGCCCCCTGAAAAACGGCATTAACATCCCATAACTTCCGCAGACGACTTTACATCAACGGGCGGGAATGCCGCGACAACGCGGGCAAATGTACCACATTTGCCCGTTGTTACGTATACCCCGTGTAAGGAGAACATAATCTCATTGTTGGTTACGGTTTGAATTATGGCCAGAGAGTGAACAACCGCTGCGATTATGCGAAATTGACGTGAGCTTAACCCAATAACCATAAAAATAGTGCGCCAAACATAGCCCCAACCACCAGCAGGGTACAGGTAATGCTCAGCAACAACCGTCCTTTTAATAGCGAGTGCAGGGCAATACCCGCGACGATCGCCACGGGCAACAATGCGAGGAAAAAGGGCCAGGTATAAATAAAGAAAAACAGTGTATTAGGGCCATACATCAGACACGGAAATCCCAGCGCCAGCAACCACGCTGCAAATCCGACCACGGCCCCCGGAAGTGACCAGGTGGTTTCGTCGTCGGCAGCGAAGGTATCTGACTCTGTAATAGTAATGTTATGGCTGTTACGCATATCTAATCCTGTGACCGTGACTGACCGGGCATACAAGCTCGGGTGTCTCAGGATCTGATAATATCTTCCTGCCTCAGCAGGTCTAATAATTGGGGTACCAAATTTGTTACCAATTGTTCACCATCAAGATGAATCTCTGGCGATTCAGGCGCTTCGTATACTGAGTCAATTCCGGTGAAATTGCGCAACTCCCCCGCCCGCGCTTTTTTATACAGCCCTTTTGGATCGCGTGCTTCACACGTTGCTAATGGCGTATCGACAAAAACCTCAATAAAACGCCCCTCTCCCACGCGCTCACGGACCATTTGTCGCTCGGCGCGATGCGGAGAGATAAAAGCGGTCAACACCACCAGACCGGCATCGACCATCAGGTTAGCCACTTCGCCAACCCGACGAATATTCTCCTTGCGGTCGGCATCGCTAAACCCGAGATCGCTGCACAGACCGTGACGCACGTTATCGCCATCCAGCAGATAAGTGCTCACCCCCAACTTATGCAGCGCCTCTTCCAGCGCCCCTGCTACCGTGGATTTACCGGAACCAGACAGCCCGGTAAACCACAGCACAACACCACGATGACCGTGGCGTTGTTCCCGCTGTTGCGGTGTAACAGGATGGGCATGCCAGACGACGTTTTCGTCATGCAACGCCATTATTTGCCTCCCAGCAGATCGCGCGCACCCCAGTGTGGGAAGTGGCGACGCACCAGCGCGTTAAGCTCCAGCTCAAACGCGCTGAACTGAGAAGCCGCGACGTGCTCCTGGACGATTGGCTCACGCACCAGCCCCGCGCCAACGGTAACGTTGGTCAGGCGATCAATGATAATCAGCCCACCCGTAACCGGATTCTGCTGATAGGTATCCAGCACCAGCGGCTCGTCAAAGGTCAAATTAACCAGACCGATGCCGTTTAGCGGCAGCGCTTCAACGTCACGTTGAGTCAGGTTATTAATATCGACCTGATACTGCACGCTATCCACGCGTGCACGGGTCTTCTTGCCGGCAACTTTGATGTCGTAGCTCTGCCCCGGCGACAGCGGCTGTTCCGCCATCCACACCACATCAACGGCAGCGCTTTGTACCGCTGGCAATGCTTCACCGGCATCAAGTAGCAGGTCGCCCCGGCTGATGTCGATCTCATCTTTCAGCACCAGGGTGATTGCTTCGCCTGCATGCGCTTCCTGTAAATCGCCATCAAAAGTCACGATCCGCGCCACGCTGGACTCAACGCCAGACGGCAACACTTTGACGCGTTGCCCGACCTTCACGCTACCGGAGGCCAGCGTCCCGGCATAACCACGGAAATCCAGATTCGGTCGGTTCACATACTGCACCGGGAAACGCATCGGCTGAGTATCAACAATGCGCTGGATCTCAACGGTTTCCAGCACTTCCAGCAGCGTCGGACCGCTGTACCACGGCATGCTGGCGCTTTGCGAAGCCACGTTGTCGCCTTCCAGTGCAGAGAGCGGCACAAACCGGATATCCAGGTTACCCGGCAGTTGTTCAGCAAAAGTAAGATAGTCTTCGCGAATGCGATTAAATGTCTCCTCGCTAAAGTCCACCAGATCCATTTTGTTGATCGCCACCACCAGGTGTTTGATCCCAAGCAACGTAGAGATAAAGCTGTGACGACGAGTCTGATCCAGCACGCCTTTACGCGCATCGATCAGCAGGATCGCCAGATCGCAGGTCGACGCACCGGTCGCCATGTTACGGGTGTACTGCTCATGTCCGGGAGTGTCCGCAATAATAAATTTACGCTTCTCGGTAGAGAAATAACGGTACGCCACGTCGATAGTGATGCCCTGCTCACGCTCGGCCTGCAAACCGTCAACTAATAACGCCAGATCGAGCTTTTCGCCCTGAGTGCCGTGACGTTTACTGTCATTGTGCAGCGATGAAAGCTGGTCTTCATAAATCTGACGCGTGTCGTGCAGCAGACGGCCAATCAGGGTACTTTTCCCGTCATCCACGCTACCGCAGGTTAAAAAACGCAGCAGACTTTTGTGTTGCTGGGCGACCATCCAGGCTTCAACGCCGCCTTCATTAGCAATTTGTTGTGCAAGTGTCGTGTTCATGGCGGCTCCTTAGAAATACCCCTGACGTTTCTTCAGCTCCATGGAGCCCGCCTGGTCGCGGTCAATCACGCGCCCCTGACGTTCACTGGTGGTTGAGACCAGCATCTCTTCGATGATTTCCGGCAGCGTCTGCGCATTCGACTCCACCGCGCCTGTCAGCGGCCAGCAACCAAGCGTACGGAAACGCACCATGCGCTTTTTAATCACTTCCCCAGGTTGCAGATCGATTCTGTCGTCATCAATCATCATCAGCATGCCGTCGCGTTCCAGCACCGGACGCTCCGCCGCCAGGTATAGCGGCACGATGTCGATATTTTCCAGCCAGATGTACTGCCAGATATCCTGTTCAGTCCAGTTAGAGAGCGGGAATACGCGAATGCTTTCGCCCTTGTTAATCTGCCCGTTGTAGTTGTGCCACAGCTCCGGGCGCTGATTTTTCGGGTCCCAGCGATGAAAACGATCGCGGAAAGAGTAAATGCGCTCTTTAGCACGCGATTTCTCTTCGTCGCGACGAGCACCACCGAACGCGGCGTCAAAACCGTATTTGTTCAGCGCCTGCTTCAACCCTTCGGTTTTCATAATGTCGGTATGCTTGGCGCTACCATGGACAAACGGGTTGATGCCCATCGCCACCCCTTCCGGGTTTTTATGCACCAGTAGTTCACAGCCGTAGGCTTTCGCCGTGCGGTCACGAAACTCGTACATCTCGCTGAATTTCCAGCCGGTATCAACGTGCAACAGGGGGAACGGCAGCGTACCAGGATAAAACGCTTTGCGCGCCAGATGCAGCATTACGCTGGAATCTTTGCCGATGGAATACATCATCACCGGATTAGAAAACTCGGCGGCCACCTCACGAATGATATGGATGCTTTCCGCTTCCAGTTGCCGCAGGTGGGTAAGTCGTTTTTGATCCATAACCGTTCCTATGTAATGCCGTTATTTTGCTAACGATGCTCAGATAACCTGACTATAGGGAGGGCAAGGAGGCGAATGAAATTACGAATTGGAATGAGTAGTTCCTCAAAGGAATAACGATCTGGAAAAGCAAATATCAAAAAGTGCTTAAGCTACCGAATTTAGGGCATTTAGGAGCAAATGAAATTGTTTTACCTCGATCACGGTTTCATACTAGCGGCTGAAAATTTTTGCTTGGTATTTAAGGACTCACTATGTTTTCCGCATTGCGCCACCTGACTACCGCCCTGGCGCTCGGCGCGTGCTTCATCCTTCCCGCACAGGCAACATCCTCCAAACCTGGAGATATCGCAAATACCCAGGCTCGATATATCGCAACGTTTTTCCCAGGCCGCGTGACGGGATCTCCGGCAGAAATGTTATCTGCTGATTATATACGTCAGCAATTTCAACAGATGGGCTATAGCAGCGATATTCGGACGTTTAATAGCCGTTATGTTTATACCGCTAAAGATAACCGTAAAAACTGGCATAACGTAACGGGAAGCACCGTTATTGCAGCACATGAAGGTAAAGCGCCGCAGCAGATTATTATCATGGCGCACCTCGACACCTACGCCGCACAAAGCGACGCCGATTCAGATGCCAATCTGGGTGGACTAACCCTGCAAGGTATCGACGACAACGCTGCCGGTGTTGGCGTGATGCTGGAACTGGCGGAAAAACTCAAAAACGTACCGACGCAATACGGCATCCGATTTATCGCCACCAGCGGCGAGGAAGAAGGCAAACTGGGCGCGGAGAACATTCTGAAGCGAATGAGCGCTGCAGAGAAGAAAAACACGCTGCTGGTTATCAATCTCGATAACCTGATTGTCGGCGATAAGCTCTATTTCAATAGCGGTAAGAAAACCCCGGAAGCGGTGCGAAAATTGACGCGCGACCGGGCGCTGGCTATCGCGCACAGTCGCGGTATCGTTGCCAGCACCAATCCAGGTCTGAACAAAGACTATCCGAAAGGCACTGGATGTTGTAACGATGCAGAAGTCTTCGACAACGCGGGCATTTCCGTTCTCTCCGTTGAAGCGACCAACTGGAACCTGGGCAAGAAAGATGGCTATCAACAGCGCGCCAAAAGCGCCTCGTTCCCGGCAGGCAACAGCTGGCACGATGTGCGACTGGATAACCAGCAGCATATCGATAAAGCGTTACCGGGCAGGATAGAACGCCGTAGCCGCGACGTGGTACGCATTATGCTGCCGCTGGTAAAAGAACTGGCAAAAGCGGGTAAATCCTGAAGAAGTGGTCCGGTAGGATGTAAATCTTACCGGACCACTTTCCTGTTACCCTTCGTGCAGTCCGCACTCGCGCTTCAATCCGAAGAAACGCGTCTCTTCTTCCGCCATTCCCGGTTCCCATTTGCGGGTGGTGTGGGTATCACCGACTGACAGATAGCCCTGATCCCACAACGGATGGTACTTCAGTCCGTGTTTTTGCAGATACTGGTAAACCGTACGGTTATCCCAGTCGATGATCGGCAGCACTTTAAACACGCCGCGCTGGATAGCCAGCACCGGCAAATGCGCTCGACTGCCCGACTGCTCGCGGCGCAGACCGGCAAACCAGGTTTGCGCATGCAGGTCCTGTAGCGCCCGGTTCATCGGCCCGACCTTGTTGATGTCATTGTATTTCTCAATGCCTTCAACGCCCTGCTCCCATAGTTTTCCATAGCGCGCTTCCTGCCAGGCGGCACTCTCTTTTGCCCGGTAGACTTGCAGATTAAGCTTGAGCTTGTCCGTTAACTCATCAATAAACTGGTAGGTTTCCGGGAACAGATAGCCAGTATCGGTGAGGATCACCGGGATATCCGGGCGAACCTGATTTACCAGGTGCAGGCTTACTGCTGCCTGGATCCCAAAACTTGATGACAGAACATATTCACCAGGCAGGTTTTCCAGCGCCCACGCCACGCGATCCTCGGCGCTCAATTTTTCCAGTTGATCGTTGGTTTGCGCCAACGCCATAACGCGTTCAACTTTCGGCAGCTCGTTCAACGCGTTGAGATCGAGTTTGGACATAAATTCCTCGCTGTTTGCCTTGCCTGATGGCGCTACGCTTATCAGGCCTACAAATTCAGTAGACCCGATAAGTCAATTTCACATTATTCCCAGAAATCCCGGGCAGGATCGAGCACCGGGCGAATAATGCCCGCACGCACCGTAAAGTCACCGAAGCCTTCACCCGCTTCGCGCTCTTTCGCCCAGCGCCCAATCAGTTCATCCAGCGATGCCAGAATTTCCGGCTCGGTGATGTTCTCTTTAAACATCCGGGGAATGCGAGTTCCGATGCGATTGCCCCCCAGATGCAGATTGTAACGTCCGGGTGCTTTACCCACCAGACCAACTTCCGCCAGCATCGCGCGGCCGCAGCCGTTCGGGCAGCCGGTAACACGCATGACAATGTTTTCATCACTCAGGCTGTGCTTCGCCATCAGCGTGTCGATGTTGTCGATAAACGTTGGCAGGAAACGCTCGGCTTCCGCCATCGCCAGCGGACAGGTTGGGAACGAGACGCAGGCCATTGAGTTTTCACGCTGCGGAGTTACCGCGTTCATTAAGCCACTCTTCTGCGCAATCTTTTCGATCTTCGCCTTTTCACTCTCAGGAACACCGGCAATGATCAGGTTCTGGTTCGCGGTAATGCGGAACTCGCCTTTGTGGATCTTCGCGATCTCAAGCAGACCGGTTTTCAACGGTCGGCCCGGATAATCGAGGATGCGTCCGTTTTCAATAAACAACGTCAGATGCCATTTATTGTCGATCCCTTTCACCCAGCCGATACGATCGCCGCGACCAGTGAACTCGTACGGACGGATCGGCTCAAACGTGATCCCCGCCCGGCGCTCAACTTCAGCTTTAAAGGTCTCAACGCCTACGCGTTCCAGCGTGTATTTGGTTTTCGCGTTTTTACGATCGGTACGGTTACCCCAATCACGCTGCGTGGTCACCACAGCCTCCGCCACGGCCAGCGTATGCTCAAGCGGCAGATAACCAAACTCGCTTGCCGTACGGGCATAGGTTTTCTTGTTGCCGTGCTCAATCGACAAACCACCGCCCACCAGCAGGTTAAAGCCCACCAGCTTGCCGTTTTCCGCAACCGCCACAAAGTTCATGTCGTTGGCGTGCAGATCGATGTCGTTCTGCGGCGGGATTACCACGGTAGTTTTAAACTTACGCGGCAGATAGGTTTGACCGAGGATCGGCTCTTCATCGGTGGTCGCGACTTTTTCCTGATCCAGCCAAATCTCTGCATAAGCGCGGGTGCGCGGCAACAGGTGCTCGGAAATTTTCTTCGCCCATTCATAGGCTTCGGCGTGCAGCTCAGATTCATACGGGTTCGAGGTGCACAGCACGTTACGGTTCATGTCATTGGCGGTAGCCAGAGCGTCAAGCCCGACTGAATGCAGCATCTGGTGTACCGGTTTCACGTTCTTCTTCAGAATGCCGTGAAACTGGAAGGTCTGACGGTTGGTCAGACGAATGCTGCCGTAAATGGTGTTGTCATGGGCGAACTTATCGATCGCCTGCCACTGTTTGGTGGTGATCACCCCACCCGGCAGACGACAGCGCAGCAGCATGGCGTGGCGCGGCTCCAGCTTTTGCTCGGCACGTTCGGCGCGGATATCGCGGTCATCCTGCTGGTACATACCGTGAAAACGGATCAGCAGGAAGTTGTCGCCTTTAAAACCGCCGGTCAGACCGTCATTTAAATCTTCGGCAATGGTACCGCGCAGGTAGTTGCTCTCAACCTTCATGCGCTCAGCATCAGTCAGTTTGCCTTCGACCACCAATGGTCCTGGATGTTTTTCGCTCATTAGTAGACATCTCGCTGATAACGGCGCTCAATGCGCAGCTCACTTAAAAATTCATCCGCCGCTTCGATATCCATACCACCGAATTCGGCAATCACTTCCAACAAAGCCTGCTCAACGTCTTTCGCCATACGATTGGCGTCGCCGCAGACATAAATGTGGGCACCGTCATTAATCCAGCGCCACAGTTCCGCGCCCTGTTGACGCAGTTTATCTTGTACGTAGACTTTTTCTTTTTGATCTCTGGACCAGGCGAGATCGATACGGCTCAGTACGCCCTCTTTGACGTAACGCTGCCATTCCACCTGATACAGGAAATCTTCGGTAAAGTGTGGGTTGCCAAAAAACAGCCAGTTTTTGCCTTCGGCTCCGTCAGCCGCACGCTGTTGCAAGAATGCACGAAACGGCGCAATACCGGTGCCAGGTCCAATCATAATCACCGGCGTCTGCGGGTTCGCCGGCAGGCGGAAGTTATCGTTGTGTTCAATGAACACGCGAACTTCACCTTCTTCATCTACACGATCGGCAAGGAAGCTGGACGCGCCGCCTGCGCGGGCACGACCTTCAATGTCATAACGCACCACACCCACGGTAACGTGCACTTCGCTTTCCACTTCCGCCTGGGAAGAGGCAATGGAGTACAAACGCGGCGTCAGCGGGCGCAGCAGATCAACCAACGCCTGGGCATCCAGTTGCGCCGGAGAGAAGCGCACCATATCGACGATGGGCGTGGTTGCGGCGTAATGCTGCAACTGCGCTTTGTCACCCACTAACGCCAGCAAAGTTTCGCTGCGGGTCATGGTGGCATAATTTTCTACGATATTGCCGGTGTTGACCGTCAGTTCGAAGTGCCACTCCAGTGCTTCGGCGAGCGGCAGGGTTTTGCCATCAACAGTGACCGGTTCATCCCCTTTCAGCCACAGCAGTTCTACCAACTCTTTAACCAAAGCCGGATCATTTTGATACCAGACACCCAATGCATCGCCCGGCTGATAGCGCAGGCCGGAATCGCCTAAATCAATCTCAATATGGCGCACGTCTTTTTCAGAGTCGCGGCCGGTAATTTTCTGATTCACCGCAAGCGACGCCGTCAGCGGCGCTTCTTTGGTATACGGACTGGTGTGTACTTCGTTTACCGCACCGCTCGCGGCAACTTGCACAGACGATGCCGCAGGCGCACGTGCTTTCAGGACATCAACCAGACGGGCACGCCACTGGGCAGCCGCGGCCTGGTATTCAACATCAGCGTCGACGCGGTCAAGCAGACGTTCACCGCCCAGCTCAGCCAGTTTCGTATCAAAGTCTTTTCCTGACTGACAGAAAAACTCATAAGAGGTGTCGCCAAGACCAAACACGGCAAAAGCGGTGTTATCGAGCTTCGGCGCTTTTTTCGAGAACAGGAATTTATGCAACGCCACGGCTTCTTCCGCCGGTTCACCTTCCCCTTGCGTCGACGCCACCACGATCAGCAGTTTTTCATTGGCGATTTGTTTGAATTTATAGTCGCCAGCGTTGATGAGAGTGACGTTGAGCTTCGCGGCGATCAGATCATCGCGCAGGGCTTCCGCCACACGACGCGCATTACCGGTTTGCGAGGCGGAGATAAGCGTAATGCCCGGCATTTGAGCGGCAGGCGCTGGTGACGCCGTATTGCTGCCTGGCTGCTGATTCAGCACGCCCCAGAAATAGCCAGAAACCCACGCAAGCTGTGCGGGAGTGAAATCGGTCGTGGCCGCCTGAAGGCGTGCCAGTTGCTCCGGGTTTAGCGGTAGCAAAGCGGAAGGTGGGACCTGTGTCGTCATGCGTTGTCATGTTCCAGTAAGCAAAGCGGATTTCAGCAATAAAACCCAAACTGAAGATAAGGTTAACGGCGGGGATAGTAACAATTAAAGAAGTGATGGAAATAACAAATAACCAAATGGACTAACCTGTTTTAGTTATAGTTATTAACAGCAAAATCGATTTAATAAGCATTTGATATATAAATAGTTATTGAACATTATCTTTATGAATGGATTGTTCTGATACTCTGCGCCCTTTTAACTAATGATAAAATTTGCTCTTTACGGTACCCTACGCCGGTTTTTCGCATTCTTGAGAGTAAATAATGTCCACCACCTTGTTTAAAGATTTCACCTTCGAAGCCGCTCACCGCCTGCCACATGTACCGGAAGGGCATAAGTGTGGCCGCCTGCATGGTCACTCATTTATGGTGCGTCTTGAAATTACCGGTGAAGTCGATCCGCATACCGGTTGGATTATGGATTTTTCTGAGTTAAAAGCGGCGTTTAAGCCGACGTACGATAGGCTTGATCACTACTATCTGAACGATATTCCAGGCTTAGAAAACCCAACCAGTGAAGTGCTGGCAAAATGGATTTGGGATCAGGTAAAACCGGTTGTCCCTCTGCTGAGTGCCGTAATGGTGAAAGAGACCTGCACAGCGGGCTGCGTGTATCGCGGCGAGTGATTGTAGCCTTGACGGATGGCGAAACGTCTTCTCCGGCCAGCAACGAACAACAAACTCTGGCCGGGTAAGCGAAGCGCTCCCGGCACAGTTATCAGGCAATATTCAGATATTTATGAGTTTGCATCGACAGACGCCAGTTTCGCGCAATACAGGTATCAATGCACAAACGCGTCGCATCCTCTTTCTGGCTGATTGGCTGTAAGGCGATGATTCGTGGTTTGTCGTCACTCAACGTTGCCAGCAGTTCATCCAGCGCTTCAATATCGCGAACGCGACCAACCGGATGTTTGATTTCATTCGCGCGCTCCAGCGCCTGCGACAGCACATCATAACCACCGCGCATATTCACCTTCGGCGATACGGTTACCCAGGTATTCGGCGTACAGCGTACTTCGTGGGTACCACTGGTCTCAATCTGGCAGCTAAAGCCGTTCTTTTCCAGCAGGTCAGTCAGCGGCATCAGGTCATGAATGCAGGGCTCGCCGCCAGTGATCACCACGTGACGGGCGGTATAGCCCTGACGCAAAATGACCGCCAGCAGATCTTCGCTGCTCGCCGCGCCCCATTTGTCGCTCTCTTTAGTCTTGGCCAGGATGCTGTACAGGGAGACTTCCCGATCCTCAAGCTTATCCCAGGTGTGTTTGGTATCGCACCAGGCACAGCCAACCGGGCATCCCTGTAAACGAATAAAAATGGCGGGGACGCCGGTAAAGTAGCCCTCGCCTTGCAGGGTCTGGAACATCTCGTTAATCGGGTACTGCATAGCGCTCTCAATATGGGGATAAACGATAATTATCGCAGATCCCCGCCAAAGTATCATGCCCCATCGATGCTTTACGAGGCGATCGCCGCGACAAAGCGTGCCGTTATCTGCTGCGGACGCGTTATAGCCCCCCCAACCACCACGGTATGAGCGCCTAATGCCAGACAACGTGCGGCGCGTTCCGGGGTATCGACGTTTCCTTCCGCTACGACCGGTATGCTGACCGCAGCCAATACCTCACGTAAAAAACCACAGTCGTTTTCCGCCAGCACATGCCCGGCAGTGTCAGCGGTATAGCCGTAAAGCGTGGTGCCCACGCAGTCAAAACCCAGACGCTCAGCTGTCACCGCCTCGTTTACGGTGGCGATATCCGCCATCAGCAGTACGGACGGGTATCGAGCACGGATTTGCGTGACCAGCTCTTCCAGCGTTTGTCCACCAGGGCGCGGGCGCGCTGTCGCATCCAGAGCAATAATTTCCGGTCCAACTGTCATTAGCTCATCCACTTCCCGTAGAGTAGCCGTAATAAACACATCACTGCCCGGATAATCGCGCTTAATAATCCCAATCACCGGCAGGGAGACGCTCTCTTTGATCGCGCGAATATCCACCACACTGTTCGCACGGATACCTACCGCACCGCCCTGGGCTGCCGCCAGCGCCATACGCGACATTATAAACGAACTGTGCAGGGGCTCATTTTCCAGCGCCTGACAGGAGACGATTAATTTACCTTTTAGGGAATCCAGTACAGTTTTCATTACGATAAGATCTCTTCGACTTCGTTTTTAATGATGGTGACATGCGGGCCATAAATCACCTGAACACCGTTACCGCGAATAATTACGCCACGCGCTCCGGTCGCTTTCAGCGTCGCTTCATCTACCTTGCTGCTCTCTTTCACCGTCACGCGTAAGCGTGTGGCGCAACAGTCCACCTCTTCCAGATTATCTTTGCCTCCCAGCCCGGCGATCACTGCCGCTGCTCGCTCACTTTGCGGCAGGCTGGATTCCATCGGAGTTGCGTTTTCACGGCCAGGCGTTAGCCAGTTAAAGCGGTTAATCAAATAGCGGAAGGTGAAGTAGTAAAGAAAGAACCACGGTACCCCCACCAGGGGGACGTACATCCAGTTGGTTTTCGCTTCCCCCTGTAGCACGCCGAAAAGGAGGAAATCGATAAGCCCACCCGAAAAGGTTTGCCCAATAGTGATATGTAAAATATGAGCCATCATAAACGCCAGACCATCGAAGAAGGCGTGAATGACGTATAACACGGGCGCCACAAACAGAAATGAGAACTCGATAGGCTCAGTGATCCCCGTCAGGAAAGAGGTCAGGGCCGCAGACAACAGCAGGCCAGCAACAAGCTTTCTGTTCTCCGGCCTGGCAGTATGGTACATCGCCAGGCATGCACCAAGCAGGCCAAACATCATGGTGATGAAGCGCCCGGACATAAAGCGCGAGGTGCCCGCATAGAACTGCTGCGTATTCGGATCGGCAAGTTGGGCAAAGAAAATCCGCTGCGTACCTTCAACTAACTGGCCGTTGACGATTTCGCTCCCGCCCAGCGCCGTCGTCCAGAAGGGCAAATAAAAGATATGGTGTAAACCCAATGGGCCGAGCATACGCAGGATGAAGCCGTACAGCAGCGTCCCCAGATAGCCTGTCGCATCAACCAGACCACCCAGTCCAAAAATAAGTTTCTGGAAATGCGGCCAAACCACCGTCATGACCGCCCCCACGACTATCGCGGCAAGGGAGCTAATAATCGGCACAAAGCGCGAGCCGCTGAAGAAACCAAGGAACTGAGGGAGTGAGACTTTATTGAAACGGCCATGCAGCGCACAGGTAACCAGGCCAATCACCACCCCACCAAACACACCTGTTTCCAGCGTCTGAATGCCCAGCGTCATCCCCTGGCCTACGGCACCGGGATTTTCGTGTGCCAGCGTTCCGTTGAGCGTCAATAAGGCATTAATGGTGGCATTCATCACCAGAAATGCCAGCAATGCCGCAAGCCCGGCGGTGCCTTTATCCGTTTTCGCCAGTCCTACTGCGACACCCACCGCAAAGAGCACCGACAGGTTGGCAAATACAATAGAACCTGCGCTGGTCATGATTGTGAAGATTGCCTGTAACCAGTCAACGTCCAAAAACGGATAAGCCGTCAATGTGTTTGGATTCGACAGCGCGCCGCCGATCCCTAGCAACAGCCCCGCGGCGGGCAATACCGCAATCGGCAACATGAACGATTTGCCGAACCGCTGTGCCTTTTCAAACCATGCCCCCGACGAGGCGCCGCTAAACATTTGCATCATTTTTTCATCTCCCCGATTGATGATGAAAATTTTTACCATATTAATTTTTAAAAGTGAAAATTATCATCAAAATCCAGGAAGCCGATCATACTTTTTTAAAATGACTGGCATCTCTCCCCTGCTTTCCGCCACACTATCAGCAGAGAAACGCATTAAGGATTTTGCATGTCAGAAAATGAAAACCTGCTGCTGAGATTGCGCCAGAGCGTTGACGGATATAGCCGAACACAGCAGAAGCTGGGAGAGTTTGTACTCAGCGATCCGGCAAAAGTTGTCTACCTGACGATTACCGAACTGGCGCGTGAAAGCGACACCAGCGAGGCGAGCGTTACGCGTCTGTGCCGTACGCTGGGGTGTAAGGGCTACAACGAATTCAAGATGGCGCTGGCACTCGATCTCCAGCAAGAACAGCCGGTAGAGCACTGCGGGGATGAAATTGACAATGTGGTCAATGAATCGGTGCAAGCATTGCAGGACACTGCAAAGTTACTCGACAGGACATTACTTGAAGCCGCCGCCCTTGCGTTGCATCAGGCTCAGTCAGTACAGATTTATGGCGTAGCGGCCAGTGCCATTCTGGGGGAGTATTTACATTACAAACTCCTGCGTCTCGGCAAACCTGCACAATTGTTCAGCGACATGCATCGTGCAGCCATGAATGCCACGACGCTTAACAAAGACACGATCGTGGTAGCGATTTCCAGTTCTGGCTCGACGCGCGATCTGCTGCACGTCGTTAAACTGGCGCGTAAGCAAGGCGTGCGCGTGCTGGCGTTGAGTAATACGCCGCGCAGCCCGTTGGCTTCGCTGAGTGATATTCAACTGGTCGCAGCCAAACCTGAGGGTCCGTTGAGTGCTGGCGCGCTAAACGCCAAGGTGGGAGTGATGCTGTTGGTAGAACTGCTCACCACATCGCTGATTGCGCTGGATGAAAAGTACAGTGATGTGAGCCAGCAAACCGCCAGCGCGACCTTACCACTGCTGCTTTAAAGACATAAAAAAACCCGCCGCAGCGGGTTTTTACGTTAAGAGCTAAAGAACAGGATTACGCCTGGCCTTTGATCTCTTTACGACCGTTGTACGGTGCTTGTTCACCCAGAGCTTCTTCGATACGAATCAGCTGGTTGTATTTAGCAACGCGGTCAGAACGGCTCATAGAACCTGTTTTGATCTGGCCTGCAGCGGTACCAACAGCCAGGTCAGCGATGGTAGCGTCTTCAGTTTCGCCAGAACGGTGAGAGATGACAGCAGTGTAGCCAGCGTCTTTCGCCATTTTGATCGCAGCCAGAGTTTCGGTCAGAGAACCGATCTGGTTGAATTTGATCAGGATGGAGTTAACGATGCCTTTTTCGATGCCTTCTTTCAGGATCTTGGTGTTGGTTACGAACAGATCGTCACCAACCAGCTGGATTTTGTCGCCCAGTACTTTAGTCTGGTATGCAAAACCGTCCCAGTCAGACTCGTCCAGACCATCTTCGATGGACACGATCGGGTACTGTTTGGTCAGTTCTTCCAGGAAGTGGGTGAATTCTTCGGAGGTGAATGCTTTGTTGCCTTCGCCAGCCAGAACGTATTTACCGTCTTTGTAGAATTCAGAAGCTGCACAGTCCATCGCCAGGGTGATGTCTTTGCCCAGCTCGTAGCCAGCTGCTTTTACCGCTTCAGCGATTACAGCCAGAGCTTCAGCGTTGGAACCCAGGTTCGGCGCGTAGCCGCCTTCGTCACCAACAGCAGTGTTCATACCTTTAGCTTTCAGAACTTTAGCCAGGTTGTGGAACACTTCAGAACCCATACGAACGGCTTCTTTCAGAGTCTTAGCGCCAACCGGCTGAATCATGAATTCCTGGATGTCGACGTTGTTGTCAGCGTGCTCACCACCGTTGATGATGTTCATCATCGGAACCGGCATGGAGTATTTACCCGGAGTACCGTTCAGTTCAGCGATGTGTGCATACAGCGGCAGGCCTTTAGCAGCAGCTGCTGCTTTGGCGTTCGCCAGGGACACAGCCAGGATGGCGTTTGCACCGAAGTTGGATTTGTTTTCAGTACCGTCCAGATCGATCATGATCTTGTCGATGCCAGCCTGATCTTTAGCATCTTTACCCAGCAGAGCCTGAGCAATTGGGCCGTTAACAGCTGCAACAGCTTTCAGTACGCCTTTACCCATGAAACGAGATTTGTCGCCATCGCGCAGTTCCAGTGCTTCGCGGGAACCAGTAGAAGCACCTGACGGAGCTGCTGCCATACCAACGAAACCACCTTCCAGGTGTACTTCGGCTTCAACAGTCGGGTTACCACGGGAGTCGATGATTTCACGACCGATGATTTTAACGATTTTGGACATTAGATTTTCCTCAGTACAAGTTAAACTAAAACTCCAGACAAACAATGCACCCGAATGGGTGCATTGCCGTTCTAACTTATTTACTTCTTACTTCGCCTGACGCTTCTGATGTTCACTGGCGGCTTTCACAAAGCCGGCAAACAGCGGGTGCCCATCACGTGGCGTGGAAGTAAATTCCGGGTGGAACTGACAGGCCACGAACCACGGATGATTCGGTACCTCAATGATCTCGACCAACTGATCATCACCGGAACGGCCTGCAATACGCAGACCCGCAGCTTCAATCTGTTTCAACAGCATATTGTTGACTTCGTAACGGTGGCGATGGCGTTCAACGATAGTCGGCGTACCATATAACTTACGCACCAGACTCTCATCGTCCAACTGACACTGCTGCGCGCCAAGGCGCATTGTGCCACCCAGATCGCTCTTCTCGGTACGGACTTCGACGTTGCCGTCTTCATCGCGCCATTCGGTAATCAGGGCCACCACTGGGTACTTACAGTCTGGCACAAATTCCGTGGAGTTGGCGTTGTCCATACCTACTACGTTACGTGCAAACTCAATCAACGCAACCTGCATACCCAGGCAAATGCCCAGATAAGGAATATTGTTCTCACGCGCAAAGCGCGCCGTCGCGATTTTACCTTCAACGCCACGGTAGCCGAAGCCGCCAGGGATCAGGATTGCATCAAGACCTTTCAGGATCTCAACGCCGCGCGTTTCAACATCTTGCGAATCGATCAGCTTGATATTGACGGTGACACGATTCTTCAGACCACCGTGCTTCAGCGCTTCGATAACTGACTTATAGGCATCTGGCAGTTCAATGTACTTGCCAACCATACCGATAGTCACTTCGCCTGCCGGATTCGCTTCTTCATAGATAACCTGTTCCCATTCTGACAGATTAGCTTCCGGACAGTTCAAGCTGAATCGTTTACAAATATAATCGTCAAGGCCCTGGGATTTCAACAGGCCCGGAATTTTATAGATGGAATCGACATCTTTCAGAGAAATCACCGCTTTTTCCGGAACGTTACAGAACAATGCAATTTTCGCACGTTCATTAGCCGGAACTGCGCGATCGGAGCGGCAAATCAGGATATCTGGCTGAATACCGATAGAAAGCAGCTCTTTTACCGAGTGCTGGGTCGGTTTAGTTTTGACTTCACCTGCCGCCGCCATGTACGGAACCAGCGTCAGATGCATAAACAGCGTGTGCTCACGGCCAATTTCTACGGCCATCTGGCGAATCGCTTCAAGGAACGGCAGAGATTCGATATCCCCAACGGTTCCGCCGATTTCGACCAGAACAACATCATGACCTTCGCCGCCTTCCAGAACGCGTTCTTTAATCGCATTCGTGATGTGCGGGATAACCTGAACGGTAGCGCCCAGGTAGTCGCCACGGCGTTCTTTACGCAGAACGTCGGAATAAATACGACCCGTGGTGAAGTTGTTGCGGCGGCTCATTTTAGTACGGATGAAACGCTCATAGTGACCCAGGTCCAGGTCGGTTTCAGCGCCGTCTTCGGTAACGAACACTTCCCCGTGTTGGATTGGGCTCATAGTACCTGGATCGACGTTGATGTACGGATCCAGTTTCATCATGGTCACATTGAGGCCACGGGCTTCAAGAATGGCTGCCAGGGAGGCTGCGGCAATGCCTTTTCCCAGAGAGGATACGACCCCGCCGGTCACAAAAATATAGTTCGTTGTCATGCTGGACCTGAGAAGTTAGGGTGAAACGATGGAATTACCAAGACGGGAAAGTAGTATACCCGAACATGACGAGCGCCACAAACTTTCATTATTCCCTCTCCTTCGTTCTTCAAGCCGCACCGGTGTTGGCTTCCTTCACTCACCCCAGTCACATAGCATTTCTATGTTCCTGAGGATTCTTTCAGTCGCCGCCTTGTTGCGACTCGAATCACTCGAAGAGGCAGTATACAAGGTGTTTCATCAACATAACGGGAAGAGAAAATAGCCTCTTTTGGGTAAATGTTTTTGACGTAAATCAAGCGCTTGTTATTTAAAAAATCACACAAATCGCCCTTGACCGACGAAATCCCTTAGAGATCAATTTCCTGCCGTTTTACCTGTTGCCAGACTTCTTCCATAGTTTCCAGATCAACACCAGTCATTTCCAGACCGCGAGCAGCCACAATTCGCTCAACCTCACGAAAACGCCGCTCAAATTTCTCGTTCGCTTTTTGCAATGCGGTCTCTGCTTTGGTGCCTAAATGCCGGGCCATATTGACCGTAGCAAACAGCAGATCGCCCATTTCCTCCTCCAGTTTAGCCTGGTCGACAACAGCCTGCTTCGCCTCAAACATGACTTCGTCGATCTCTTCGTAAACCTTGTCGACAACCGGCCCTAATGTTTTCCAGTCGAATCCAACATTTGAGCAACGTTTCTGGATTTTTTGGGCGCGCATTAATGCCGGTAAACTACGGGGGATATCGTCGAGCGCGGAATGCTGCGCCTTCTCGGCGCGTTCTTCGCTTTTGATTTGCTCCCAGCGGGTCAATACCTCAGTGCTGTTACTGGCAGAAACATCCGCAAAAACATGCGGGTGGCGGCGTTCAAGCTTATCGCTTATCGCAGCACAGATATCATCAAAGTTGAAGCGCCCTTCTTCCTGCGCCATCTGGGCGTAAAACACCACCTGGAACAGCAGATCACCCAACTCTCCACGCAGGTCGTCGAAATCTTCTCGCGCAATCGCGTCCAGCACTTCATAAGTTTCTTCGAGGGTGTAAGGGGCAATAGTGGCAAATGTCTGCTCTTTGTCCCACGGACAGCCGTTTTCCGGGTCGCGCAGGCGCTGCATAATACCGAGCAGTCGGTCGATTTGATTCATTGGAATATCCTGAAATTTCAATACGGTAGGCCGGATAAGGCGATAGCCTACATCCGGCAACATGGCAATGCCTGATGGCAACGCTAACGCGTTTTATCAGGCCTACAAGATTATCCGGCCTACAAAATAATTAATTACCGTGCAGACGACGTGCGTCGATCACGTCCGGTACCTGGTTCAGCTTGCCAAGCACGCGACCGAGCACCTGCAGGTTATAGATTTCGATGGTCATATCGATGGTAGCAAGCTGTTGTTTGGTATCACTCCGGCTGGCAACCCCCAGTACGTTCACCTTCTCGTTGGCAAGGATCGTGGTGATATCACGCAATAAGCCGCTGCGATCGTTCGCCTGGACGCGAACCACCAGCGAATATCCTGCCGAGTAGCTTTCGCCCCAAACTGCATCAACAATACGTTCCGGCGCATGCGAGCGCAGCTCAGTCAGCTGTTCGCAATCCGCCCGGTGTACGGAAATACCGCGGCCCTGAGTGATAAAACCGACAATTTCATCGCCAGGAATCGGCTGGCAGCAGCGCGCGATGTGGTGCATCAGGTTACCCACCCCTTCAACCACCACGCGACCGTCGTCTTTACGGCGGCTCTGCGGCGCCTGCGTTTTCTGCTGAAGCTGTTTCAGCGCGGCGGCATCCTGTTCGGCAGCGCTTGGCTTATTAAACTGCGCCTGCAGGAAGTTCACCATCTGGTTGAGGCGGATATCGCCCCCGCCAATCGCTGCCAGCAACTCCTCCAGCTCATTGAAGCTGTAGCGCGGCAGCAGGTGTTTTTCCGCTTCTTTCAGGCTAATGCCTAAATGCGCGAGCTCATCGTCAAGGATCTGACGGCCAGCAAGGATGTTTTTGTCGCGGTCCTGTTTACGGAACCAGGCGTGGATCTTCGAGCGCCCACGACTGGTGGTCACGTAGCCGAGGTTAGGGTTCAACCAGTCGCGGCTTGGGTTTGGCTGCTTCTGGGTGATAATTTCAATTTGATCGCCCATCTGCAACTGGTAGGTAAACGGTACAATGCGTCCGCCAATTTTCGCGCCAATGCAACGGTGTCCCACATCGCTGTGAATGTGGTAAGCAAAATCGAGCGGCGTGGAGCCCGCCGGTAAGTCCACAACATCACCTTTTGGCGTAAAGACGTACACGCGATCATCAAAGACCTGGCTGCGGACTTCATCCAGCATTTCACCGGAATCCGCCATCTCTTCCTGCCAGGCGATCAGCTTACGCAGCCATGCAATACGATCTTCATGACCAGAACGCGCCGCGCCTGAAACGGTGCCCTCTTTGTATTTCCAGTGTGCCGCGACGCCCAGTTCGGCATCTTCGTGCATCTGTTTGGTACGGATCTGAATTTCGATGGTTTTCCCGCCCGGCCCCAGTACAACCGTATGGATTGACTGGTAGCCGTTAGGTTTCGGATTAGCAACGTAATCATCGAACTCATCCGGCAGATGGCGATAGTGAGTATGTACTATCCCCAACGCGGCGTAGCAGTCCTGTAGACGCTCGGCCACGATACGCACCGCGCGCACATCGAACAGTTCATCGAAGGCTAACTGCTTTTTCTGCATTTTGCGCCAGATGCTGTAGATGTGTTTCGGACGTCCGTACACTTCGGCTTTGACGCCTTCCGTTTTCATCTCTGAGCGCAAATGACCGACGAACTCATCGATGTAATGCTCCCTGTCGATACGACGTTCATGCAGCAGCTTGGCTATACGTTTGTATTCAGCCGGGTGCAGGTAACGGAAGCAGTAATCTTCCAGCTCCCATTTTAACTGCCCAATGCCCAAACGGTTGGCCAGCGGCGCATAGATATTGGTGCACTCTTTTGCCGCCAGAACGCGTTCATCTTCCGGCGCGTCTTTCACTTCTCGCAGATGGGCAATCCGCTCCGCCAGCTTGATGACCACGCAGCGAAAATCGTCCACCATAGCCAGCAGCATGCGGCGGACGTTATCGACCTGCTCGGAAGAGACTGAATCGGTATGCGTGGCTTTAAGCTGGCGTATTGCCGCCATATCCCGCACGCCGTGGATAAGATGAACAATGGATTTACCCACGCTCTCGCGCAGGATGTCTTCACTGACCACGTTGGCATCTGCCAGAGGGAACAGCATTGCTGCGCGCAGCGTGTCGATATCCATGCTCAACATGGAGAGTATTTCTACCATCTCCACGCCACGCCACAGCAGCAGCTCCGCATCAGGGTGACCCTGTGTCTGCTGCTGGCAGTACGCCCAGGTTTCGGCTAAGCGTTCACACGACTGCTGGCTGGAGATCCCCAGACTCGCGATCCATTTCTTTGGATCAAACTCACCAGCTTTATTTATATGTGCACTTCTTACCGCAACCATTGTCCTCTCCTTAAGGGGCCAGGCCTGTCGAAGTCGACAAGCCATACCCATTGTCTTTCATGCTGCGTTACAACCCGAAATTCAATGGGTACAAAATTCATTACATACGCTCAAACAGGACCATTGATTCCAGGTGTCCAGTGTGCGGGAACATATCGAGCATCGCCAGTCGCCGTATGGCATATCCCGCATTGAGCAAAGCGTCGCTGTCACGAGCCAGCGTTGCCGGATTACAGGATACATAAACAACGCGTATAGGTTCCAATTTTATAATATGTTGCATCACACCTGCAGCCCCCGCACGCGCAGGATCGAGCAATACTTTGTCGAATCCGTTTTTCGCCCATGGCTGCCGGGTAACATCTTCCTCAAGGTTTTCATGAAAGAATGTCACATTGTGCAAACCGTTATTCAGCGCGTTTTCACGGCCTTTTTCCACCAGCGCAGGCACCCCTTCCACGCCCACCACGCTTGCTGCCCGGGTGGCCAGCGGCAGGGTAAAATTTCCCATTCCGCAGAACAGATCGAGTACGCGATCTTCTGGTTGCACATCGAGCCATTCCAGCGCACGGGCAACCATTTGTTGGTTTACCCCTTCGTTGACCTGAATAAAATCACGCGGGCTGAAGGTTAACCGTAGCCCATTTGAGTCATACCAGGGCGATTCTTCTGATAATGATTCCAGTATCTCGCTTTGCGGGGCCAGAAACATAGACAGCCCCTGAGAATGCGAAAAGCATTCCAGTTTTTCTTTATCCGCCGCACTCAAAGGCGCCGTGTGGCGTAAAATCATCAGGGTTCCGCTCCCTGCCTGCACCAGCTCGACATGACCAAGATGGCGTAACCCTTGCAGACTTTCCAGGCATGCCCTGATGTGGGGCAATAACGCGTCAAGCTGGGGCACCAAAATAGGGCATTGTTTGACATCAATAATGTCGCTGGAGCCGGATTTGCGGAATCCCATCTGCAACTTTTGTTCTTTTGGCCGATAGTTCAGGCTTAACCTGGCACGACGACGATAGCCCCACGGGGTATCAGCTATAACATCCGACACTTCACATTTCATTAAACGCGACAACGCCGCGCTTTTGCTACGCTGCTGCAACGAGATGCTGGCATGCTGTTGCTGGCAACCGCCACACACGCCAAAATGCGGACAACGTGGCACTTCACGCTGCGGGCTGTCGTTTAAACGTCGTTTTACTTGCGCGCGGGCGAACTGTTTTTTATCTTCGGTAATGACTACCTCGGCGCTTTCCTGAGGCAGCAATTCCGGTATAAACAACGCCTTTCCGTCGTGGCGAGCGACGCCCTGACCGAAAGGATCAAGGTCATTGACGGTAACGGTTATGATCTGACGCGTCGTCACGCGTCGTTTTGCAGAGTAGAATTGCGCCATCGACGAGATATTTCTCTATTTAACAGTGTGACCCTAATTGTCCCATAACGGAACTCCATGACCAACTACAGCCTGCGCGCACGCATGATGATTCTGATCCTGGCCCCGACCGTCCTGATTGGTTTGCTGCTCAGTATCTTTTTTGTTGTGCATCGCTATAACGACTTGCAGCGTCAACTGGAAGATGCTGGCGCCAGCATCATTGAGCCACTCGCGGTTTCCAGCGAATATGGCATGAACCTGCAAAACAGGGAATCCATCGGCCAACTTATCAGCGTGCTGCATCGTCGCCATTCCGATATCGTGCGGGCAATTTCTGTCTATGACGAGAACAACCGACTGTTCGTCACATCCAATTTTCATCTCGATCCGTCTGAAATGCAGTTGGCGACGGGTTCACCATTCCCCCGTAAGCTGAGCGTCACCCGGCTCGGGGATATCATGATCCTGCGAACACCCATTATATCGGAAAGCTATTCGCCGGATGAATCCGCCGTCAGCGACGCCAAAAATACGCAAAACATGCTGGGGTACGTGGCGCTTGAGCTGGACCTCAAGTCAGTGCGATTGCAGCAGTATAAAGAGATCTTTATCTCCAGCGTAATGATGTTGTTTTGCATCGGTATTGCGCTAATTTTTGGCTGGCGTCTGATGCGCGACGTGACCGGCCCGATTCGCAATATGGTGAATACCGTTGACCGAATACGTAGAGGACAGCTCGACAGCCGCGTGGAAGGTTTCATGCTGGGCGAGCTGGATATGCTCAAAAATGGCATCAACTCGATGGCGATGTCTCTCGCGGCTTACCATGAAGAGATGCAGCACAACATCGATCAGGCCACCTCTGATCTGCGCGAAACCCTGGAGCAGATGGAAATCCAGAACGTCGAACTGGATTTGGCGAAGAAACGCGCCCAGGAAGCGGCGCGTATTAAGTCTGAGTTTCTGGCTAACATGTCGCACGAGCTGCGTACCCCGCTGAATGGTGTGATTGGCTTCACCCGTCTGACGCTAAAAACCGAGCTCAATACCACACAGCGCGATCACCTGAATACGATTGAGCGTTCGGCCAATAATCTGCTGGCCATCATCAATGATGTGCTCGACTTCTCCAAACTGGAGGCCGGCAAGCTGATTCTGGAAAGCATCCCGTTCCCGCTGCGCAGCACGCTGGATGACGTCGTCACGCTGTTAGCGCACTCATCCCATGATAAAGGACTTGAGCTGACGCTGAATATTAAGAATGACGTGCCGGACAACGTCATCGGCGACCCGCTGCGCTTACAGCAGGTGATCACTAACCTGGTCGGCAATGCCATCAAATTTACCGAAGGCGGCAATATCGATATTCTGGTTGAGAAACGCGCCCTCAGTAACACGAAAGTGCAGATTGAAGTACAAATCCGCGATACCGGGATTGGTATCCCTGAGCGCGATCAGTCACGCCTGTTCCAGGCCTTCCGCCAGGCGGATGCCAGTATTTCCCGACGCCACGGCGGGACGGGGCTGGGTTTGGTGATTACGCAAAAACTGGTCAACGAAATGGGCGGGGATATCTCCTTCCACAGCCAACCGAACCGGGGATCCACGTTCTGGTTCCATATCAGCCTCGATCTCAATCCTAACGTTCTCGTTGATCGCTCAACCACGCTCTGTCTGGCCGGTAAACGACTGGCCTACGTCGAACCTAACGCCACAGCCGCGCAATGCACGTTAGATATCTTGAGTGAAACGCCGCTGGAGGTGATTTACAGCCCTTCGTTCTCCGGGCTGCCGAAGGATCACTACGATATTCTGCTGCTCGGCATTCCGGTCACGTTACGCGAACCGCTCACCATGCAGCATGAGCGGTTGGCAAGCGCTGCGGCGATGACCGACTTTTTGTTACTGGCCCTGCCTTGCCATGCGCAGATTAACGCAGAGAAGTTAAAACAAGGCGGCGCGGCGGCGTGTCTGTTGAAACCTCTCACCTCAACCCGCTTACTGCCTGCGCTGACAGAGTATTGTGAGTTGAACCACCGCGCAGATCCGCTGCTGTTAGACGAGAGCAAAATCGCGATGACCGTCATGGCGGTGGACGACAACCCGGCGAACCTCAAGCTGATTGGCGCACTGCTGGAAGATAAAGTGCAGCACGTGGTGCTCTGCGACAGCGGACATCAGGCAGTGGATCGCGCCAAACAGATGCAGTTTGATCTGATCCTGATGGATATTCAAATGCCAGACATGGACGGTATTCGCGCCTGCGAACTGATCCACCAGCTTCCTCATCAACAGCAGACGCCGGTCATTGCGGTCACCGCGCATGCCATGGCTGGGCAGAAAGAGAAGCTGCTCAGCGCCGGGATGAACGATTACCTGGCGAAGCCTATCGAAGAAGATAAGCTGCATAATCTGCTGTTACGCTACAAACCCGGCGCAAGCTCATCGCTTCGGGCGCTCGCGGTTGAACCTGTTGAGCCGGTCGTCAATCCAAATACCACACTCGACTGGCAACTGGCATTAAGACAAGCCGCAGGTAAAAACGATTTGGCGCGCGACATGCTGCAAATGCTGCTCGATTTTCTGCCCGAAGTGCGGAACAGAATTGAAGAACAGCTGGTAGGTGAAAACCCGGAAGGGCTGGTAGATATGATCCACAAGCTGCACGGCAGCTGCGGCTATAGCGGCGTTCCCCGTATGAAAAACCTGTGTCAGCTTATTGAGCAGCAATTACGTAGCGGAACCAAAGAAGAAGAGCTGGAGCCTGAGTTTTTAGAGCTTCTGGATGAAATGGACAACGTTGCACGCGAAGCGAAACGGATATTGGGGTGATATTCGCCGGATGCGGCGTAAACGCCTTATCCGGCCTACAGGTTTCGCTGTTTACCGTAGGCCCGATAAGCGTCGCGCATCGGGCACATCGCCGAATGCGGCTAACAATTCAGCGTAATTGTTGCCCTGCTTTGAGCGTTGCAGCCACGTTTCTCGCCGTCATTCGCACGTTCTCGCTCGCGTTCTTTAGCGCTTCATCCAGCGTACAAATGGTATAGATGACGCTGAAAACCGCATCCAGCCCATGCTCGTGTACCACACCAACATCGGCCGTCAGGCTACCGGCAATGCCGATAACCGGTTTATTGTAACGCTTTGCCACCTTCGCTACGCCAACCGGAACCTTACCGTGAATGGTCTGGCTGTCGATACGTCCTTCGCCCGTGACCACTAAGTCCGCATCCGCAACGCAGTCGTCGAGGTGTAACGCATCCGTCACCACCTCAATACCGCAGCGTAGCTGTGCGCCACAAAACGCATACAGCGCCGCCCCCATGCCGCCAGCCGCGCCACCGCCCGCCAGCTCCAGCACGTTGATGTCCAGATCGCGGGCAATGAGTTGGGCATAGTGCGTGAGCGCCCGATCAAGGCGGGTAATCATCTCCGGCGTTGCCCCTTTTTGCGGGCCAAATACCGCAGAGGCCCCCTCTTCACCGGTCAACGGATTAGTCACGTCGCAGGCCACTTCAATACGACACGCGGCAAGTCGTTGGTCTAACTGAGAGATATCAATCCGGGCGAGCGATTCGAGGCCAGCCCCGCCATGAGCAATATCGTTATTTTGCGCATCCAGCAATTTAGCTCCCAGCGCTTGCACCATCCCGGCACCGCCATCATTGGTGGCGCTACCGCCAATCCCAATAATGATATGCTCAACGCCAGCGTCCAGCGCATGGCGGATTAGCTCCCCGGTTCCCCAGGAGGTGGTTTTCAACGGATCGCGTAAATCAGCAGGAACCTGCTCCAGTCCGCTGGCGGCCGCCATTTCGATAAACGCCGACCGCTCATCACCGGACAAACCATAAAATGCCTGAATTGTGTTGCCCAGAGGGCCGGTAACATCAACATGCACAAGGTGGCCTTGCGTTGCGGCAACCATCGCTTCGACCGTTCCTTCACCGCCGTCCGCGACTGGGATTTTCACGTAATCCGCCTCAGGCCAGATCTCACGAAATCCCAGCTCAATAGCCGTTGCCACTTCAAGCGCACTCAAACTTTCCTTATAGGAATCCGGTGCGATTACTATTTTCATAAAGCATCCTTACGCATGTTGACTGTGTTAAGCATATACCAGGATAAAAACCGCCCCTTCATGGGAGCGGTCCCAGCTCGCTTAGCGTACCATGCACGGACGCTTATTATCAAACGTCCAGTTCGGGATCAGATACTGCATCCCCATCGCATCATCACGCGCCCCCAGCCCATGTTGCTGATACAACTCGTGAGCTTTCATGACCTGATCCATATCCAGCTCCACGCCCAGACCCGGTTTCGCCGGTACCTGTACCATGCCGCCTTTGATTTCAAATGGCTCTTTGGTCAGGCGTTGATTGCCTTCCTGCCAGATCCAGTGCGTATCGATCGCGGTAATTTTGCCCGGAGCCGCCGCCGCGACATGCGTAAACATCGCCAGCGAAATATCAAAGTGGTTGTTAGAGTGCGAGCCCCAGGTCAACCCAAACTCATGGCACATCTGCGCCACACGAACCGACCCTTGCATGGTCCAGAAGTGCGGGTCCGCCAGCGGGATATCCACGGACTGTAACGACAGCGTATGCCCCATCTGACGCCAGTCGGTGGCGATCATGTTGGTGGCGGTCGGCAGACCGGTTGCACGACGGAATTCCGCCATGACTTCACGACCAGAGAACCCCTGCTCAGCGCCGCAAGGATCTTCCGCATAAGCCAGAGTTCCTTTCAGGTACTTACCAATTTTAATCGCTTCATTTAACGACCATGCGCCATTGGGATCGAGCGTGACGCGCGCCTGTGGAAAGCGTTTCGCCAGCGCCACAATAGATTCCGCTTCTTCTTCTCCGGCCAATACGCCGCCTTTCAGCTTGAAGTCGTTGAAACCATATTTCTCATACGCCGCTTCCGCCAGGCGCACCACTGCATCCGGGGTCATCGCCTCTTCATGACGCAGGCGATACCAGTCGCATTTCTCATCCGGTTGGCTCTGATACGGCAGCGGTGTCGCGTTGCGGTTGCCGACGAAGAACAGGTAACCCAACATTTCAACTTCGCTACGCTGTTGGCCTTCGCCCAGCAATGAAGCGACGTTGACGCCCAGATGCTGGCCCAGCAGATCCAACATGGCCGCTTCGATCCCGGTAACCACATGAATAGTGGTACGTAAATCGAAGGTCTGCAAACCACGTCCACCGGCATCACGATCGGCAAAGGTATTGCGGACCGCATTCAGTACGTTTTTGTATTCGCCTAACGTTTTGCCTACAACCAGCGGAATGGCATCTTCCAGGGTCTGACGAATTTTTTCGCCGCCGGGTATCTCACCCACGCCGGTATGACCGGAGTTATCTTTAATAATTACAATATTACGCGTGAAGAACGGGGCATGTGCGCCGCTCAGGTTCATCAGCATGCTGTCATGGCCTGCCACCGGAATAACCTGCATGGAAGTCACGACGGGAGTAGTAAATTGTGCGCTCATGATTAAGTCCTTATTCAAAATTAGTGGCGGCCGAAAACAGGACGTTTACGGTCAAAAGTCCATCCGGGGATCAGATACTGCATTGGGCCTGCGTCATTACGCGCGCCGCCGGGCAGCGCCTTATAGGCTTCATGCGCTTTTTGTACCTGTTCCCAGTCCAGTTCCACGCCCAGGCCGGGCGCGTCGGGTACCGCAATTTTTCCGTTTTTAATCTCCAGCGGATTTTTGGTCAGGCGACAATCTCCCTCCTGCCAGATCCAGTGGGTGTCGATAGCCGTCGGGTTGCCCGGCGCGGCGGCGCCGACGTGAGTGAACATCGCCAATGAAATATCAAAATGATTGTTCGAGTGGCAGCCCCAGGTCAGTCCCCAGTCATCGCATAACTGTGCCACGCGCACCGCGCCGGAAAGGGTCCAGAAATGCGGATCGGCCAGCGGAATATCTACTGAGTTCAGCATCACCGCATGGCCCATCTCACGCCAGTTGGTGGCTATCATGTTCGTTGCTATCGGCAGACCGGTCGCGCGGCGGAACTCGGCCATCACTTCACGCCCCGAAAAACCCTGTTCAGCGCCGCACGGATCTTCGGCGTAGGTCAGAACATCGTTCAGCCCTTTACACAGAGAGATGGCTTCATCCAGCAGCCAGGCGCCGTTGGGATCGACCGTAATACGCGCATCCGGGAAGCATTTTTTCAACGCGCGAGCGGTGTCGATTTCCTGCTCGCCAGGCAGCACGCCGCCTTTAAGTTTGAAATCTTTAAAACCGTAGCGATCCTGCGAAGCCTGAGCCAGACGCACCACCGCCTCACTGTTCATCGCTTGCTGGTGACGCAGGTGATACCACTCATGGTTACCCGGCGTGCTTTCCAGATACGGCAGATCGGTTTTGCTGCGATCGCCTACATAGAACAGATAGCCGAGCACGGTGACCGCATCGCGCTGTTTGCCAGGCCCTAACAATTCACAGACCGGCACGTTCAGCGCCTTGCCCAGCAGGTCGAGCAGCGCGGCTTCCAGCGCCGCCACCGCGTTGACCCGTAGTTCAAAGGTCCAGGCGCCTTTGCCGAAAGTGTCAAAATCAGCGGCCTGATTGCCTTTATGCACCTGCTGAACCACCTTATTCAGGCGTGCGACCTCCTGGCCTAACACTTGTGGAATCGCCTCAACCAGCGTCTGATAAATCACTTCACCGCCCGGCGCTTCACCAACCCCGGTATTGCCGGCGTTATCGGTGAGCACCACGATATTGCGGGTAAAGTATGCGTTATGCGCCCCGCCTATATTGAGCAGCATGCTGTCATGCCCGGCCACCGGGATGACCTTCATATCGGTAATAACGGGACTCGATTGTGTTGTCATCATCATTGTCCTGCGACAGGTTTCAGTTCGATACGTTTAATATCACCCACCAGCACCAGATAGCTCACTACCGCAATCAGCGCATGCACCCCGACGTAAATCAACGCGCCGTTAAATGAGCCGGTGGTCCCTACGATGTAGCCGATAGCAATTGGCGTGACAATCCCGGAGATGTTGCCAAACATATTGAACAGACCGCCGCTCAGACCGCTGATCTCTTTTGGCGCGGTATCCGCCATCACCGCCCATCCCAACGCACCGATGCCTTTACCGAAGAAGGCCAGCGCCATAAAGCCGATGATCATCCACTCCACGTTGACGTAGTTACAGAACACCATCACCATCGACAACAGCATACCCAGCACGATTGGCGTTTTACGGGCGATATTTAGCGAGCCGGTACGGCGCATCAGCCAGTCGGAAATAATGCCGCCGAGCACGCCGCCTGCGAATCCGCATATGGCCGGGACCGAGGCAACAAAACCGGCTTTCAAAATCGACATGCCCCGCGCCTGTACCAGATAAACCGGGAACCAGGTGATAAAGAAGTAGGTCAACGCGTTTATGCAGTATTGGCCGATGTAAATACCGATCATCATCCGTGAACCCAACAGTTGCTTGATCTGCCCCCACTTCACGCTGAACGGTACTTTGGCTTTGGCGGCCGCCTGATCCATGTTGATCAGCGCCCCGCCTTCGGCAATGTACTCCAGCTCTTTTTGGTTTACACCCGGATGCTGATTCGGTTCATGAATCACCTTCAGCCAGATAAAGCTGATAACAATCCCAAGACCGCCCATAAAGAAGAACACGTGCGACCAGCCCACTTCGTGAGTCAGCCACCCCATGATTGGCGCGAAGATAACGGTGGCAAAGTATTGCGCAGAGTTAAAGATAGCGACCGCCGTGCCCCTTTCCTGCGCAGGGAACCACGCCGCCACAATCCGACTGTTGCCGGGGAAGGAGGGTGCTTCAGCTAGCCCCACGAGGAAGCGCAGGGTAAACAGCGCAACGATAATGCCGAAGCCGCTGAAGATATCAACGAAGCCCTGCAGCAGAGTAAACATGGACCAGATAAAGATGGACCAGAAGTAGACGCGTTTTGAACCGAAGCGGTCGAGCAGCCAGCCGCCGGGGATCTGGCCGATAACATAGGCCCATGAGAAAGCGGAGAATACATACCCCATACCTACGGCATCCAGGCCAATGTCTTTGGCCATCTCCGAACCGGCAATGGATAAGGTGGCGCGATCGCCGTAGTTGAAGGATGTGACGATAAACAGCATCACCACTATCCAGTAGCGAGCGTTAGTGCGTTTTTCCGCGCTGCTCGCCGCCTGACTTAATGAACTCATTGTTGCACTCCTGAATCTTGGCTGTCGCCAGTTCATTCTGTACAGCACCTGTAGGGTGATCAGAATGAGAGGTTAGTGTGTGGCAGTTTTGGTACAGCTCAGGGCCGTTTTATTCTGACTCGCTGCCTTTTCGGGAACTGACGGGAAAAGTATATGAAGGAGTGCCACTGACCCTCACCGTGCATGAACACAACATTAGAGAGGCAGTGAGAAGTTGTTTGGGGCATAAGCCCAAAGCAGTGGAAGTTAGTTCACGTAATTGGGGTTTTATTGCCGGGTGGCGGCTGCGCCAGACCCGGCCTACGGTTCAAATGGGGATTGAATGCCCGTGCAGGCGAAGGGTTATTTAAGCAAGGTTCCCCAGTTTTCTACCCAGGGATTAGATTCGCTTTCCGGTTCAGGATGTTCGCTGGCGTCAATCAGCAGCATTTCACCTACGCGTTGAGCGCTTTGCTCCTGCAACAGCGCATCGAACTGCTTACCGCCATTGCAAAAATTAACGTAGCTACTGTCGCCCAGCGCAATGACCCCGTAATGCAGATTTGGCTGGAAACCGAGATTATCTTTGATTCCCTGAAACAGCGGCACAATGCTATCCGGCAGATCGCCCTGCCCGGTCGTTGAGGTCACGACCAGCACATATTTATCCTGATATGCCTGCCAGTCGCTGAGCTCCGGATCTTCGAACACCGTGGCTTTATGACCCTGCGCCGTCAAAATCGCTTCGGCCTCTTCGGCAACCAGCAGTGCGTTTCCATACATCGTGCCGACAAAAATTCCAATTTCCGCCATAACCGTAATCTCCTGGACTTAAGAATCTATTTGCTCATCCTGACCTGACAGCCCGCTGAACTCAACCCTTTCATTCTCAGGGAGAAGTCCGCGCCAGCCAAACTGTGATAGCGCCTGCATCCAGACATCATCCAGCCCGGCGCGAATCACCAGCGGTTCGCCGGTAAAAGGATGAGTCAGCGCAAGCTGGCTGGCGTGCAGCATCAGGCGCTGACAGCCAAAATGCTCTGCGGCGCTGCGGTTTTGCCGCAAATCACCGTGCTTGCTGTCACCGATAATTGGATGGCGCAAGTGTGCCAGATGGCGTCTGAGCTGGTGTTTTCGACCGGTTTTAGGATCCAGCTCCACCAGTCCGTAGCGGGTAGTCGGATAACGCCCGGTCGCTACCGGCATCTCCACCGTCGCCAGACCGCGATAATGGGTGACGGCAGGCTGCGGGCCTTTATCATCACGAGCAAACTTATCGGCGATCTTATCCAGTTCTTCGACTAACGGATAATCCAGCACGGCATCCTCCATCAGCCAGCCACGCACAATCGCATGATAGCGTTTCTGAATTTGATGGTGTTCAAACTGCTGAGACAACAAACGCCCGGCTTCGCTGGACAACCCCATCAGCAGCACGCCGGAGGTCGGCCTGTCGAGTCGGTGGGCGGTAAAAACGTGCTGACCAATCTGGTCGCGTACCGTTTGCATCACCACCACTTTCTCATCCCGGTCGAGCCAACTACGGTGAACTAACCAGCCCGAAGGTTTATTGACTGCGACCAGCCATTCGTCCTGATAGAGGATCTCCAGCATCAGGTGTTATCACTTGTAAACAGCGCATCCAGCTCCTGCAATGCAGTCAGGAGGATGTCGCGTTGCGGATGATCGGCAGCCAGCGCCATTTCGTAATACGGTGCGACGGCAAAAGCCTGTGGAAGCGGCTGCGCGTTATCAATCAGCGTATGCATGCGGGGAATCAATACCCATTGCAGCCATTCAACCGGCTCCATAGTATCCATACAAAAAGGCTGCGTGCTGGTAAACAGATGGTCTGCAGGCTCATCCATCCGCCAGTGATGATGTTCACGCAGTAGCGCTTCAAGCGCGTGTAACTGCTGGCGCACACGGTCATGAGTCGTCATGAAATTAACCTCAATGATGAAAAATCTGGCGCGAAGAATAGCACTAGTGAAGGGAAATAAAAAAAGGGAGCACTGTAAAAACAGTGCTCCCGGTTCGTTTCGCAGCATTCCAGCTACTTTTAGTGCTCCCTGCTCATCCGTGACAACTTTTCCTGTGGTCTTGCGACCGTGTTCATCCTGAACTTTTGCATCCTGCTCACATCACCCCGATGTGAAAACTTCATCCTGAAGTGTCCTGGCCATCCTGACCCGCCGAACATCCTGACCGGCTCTCATTCTCCGTCCTGGAGGTGTCCTTTAACGCATCCAGCGTTTTCCGCTTTGCTTCATCCTGAAGCCTGTCCTTGTAACACCGTCCTGGTGTGTCCTGGCGAAGAGCCATCATCCTGATGTTCTCTTCGTTGTGCGACTCCTTGTCGACAGATATAGAATCGCCTGTTTCGCCTTGTCTTACAAGACGCTTACAGACATACCCTTAAGATTATTTTCGTATGAAAGTTGACATCGAATCATTAACAAACTGAATAATAAGGAATTATCATTTTATCCGTTGATTAAGTCTTCGCTTATTACCTGGCAATGTCCTACAGGGTTTGTAAGAGATCTCTCACAAGGTTCAGGGCAAACTGGATTACAGAACTGGCTTAAGTTGAGTGAGGAATTCCGCAAGTGAGGCCGCCAGCACCTTTCTTTTACGGGTTCCCAGCGTTTCTTTGCACACTTCACCGGACAGATTGCACACCGAAATGACATCGAGCTCATTGTCCTGTGTGGCAATAAAAAGCGTAGGCGATAGTTTGAGGCGCTTTTGCGTGACCAGATGACCAATCAGGTTTTCCTGAACGCGCCTGAAGTCATCTTCACTCCAGGTTTGCAGCAGCGATAACTTTTCATCCGCAAACTGCGCGTGCATGTCCCCGGCAAACTGGGTGGTGTAAAAAGGGTGAACCGCAGGTTGTATCACGATATCAAAGGCCCGTTCAACCGCGTTGAGGTTTTTTTCGCCAACAAAAGGCTGAGGTTGCCAGTAAACCGCATCGTTTGTGGAAGAAATGATGCACGGAGAAGGTACGCCATACAGATCTTCACTGAGCGGCCAGCTGTTGTTTTTTTCATGCCATGCGTCGCAATAACGTGTCGTAAAGGCTGTCAACGCCTGCGCTGTCAATTCGTCCACTGATTTCTCTCTTCACAAAAGCCAGGATACACTTGTCGCATAGTGTATCTGGTTTATGACGGTGAAACATGTCCTCTTATGAAAATCATCAGGCGCTTGATGGCCTGACTCTCGGTAAATCAACGGATTACCGTGACAATTACGATGCCAGCCTGCTGCAGGGCGTCCCGCGCAGCCTGAACCGCGACCCACTGGATTTAAAGGCCGATAATCTGCCTTTTCACGGTGCCGATATCTGGACGCTGTATGAACTGTCGTGGCTGAATGCCAACGGTTTACCGCAGGTCGCAGTCGGTCATGTAGAACTGGATTACACCAGCGTAAATCTGATTGAATCGAAAAGCTTTAAGCTGTACCTGAACAGTTTTAACCAGACGCGTTTTGACTCCTGGGAAGCGGTACGCCAGACGCTGGAAAACGATCTGCGCACTTGTGCTGAGGGCGATGTCAGCGTGGCGCTGTACCGTCTTGACGAACTGGAAGGACAGCCGATTGCCCACTTTAACGGCACCTGTATCGATAATCAGGATATCGTCATCGATAACTACCAGTTCAGCACTGAGTATCTGGAAAACGCCGTGAGCGGTGAAAAAGCGGTGGAAGAGACGCTGGTCAGCCATCTGCTGAAATCTAACTGCCTGATCACCCACCAGCCAGACTGGGGCTCCATACAAATTCAGTATCGCGGACGCAAAATCGACCGGGAGAAGCTGCTGCGTTATCTGGTCTCCTTCCGCCACCATAATGAATTTCACGAGCAGTGCGTGGAGCGCATTTTCAATGACATTCTGCGCTTCTGCCAGCCGGAGAAACTGAGCGTCTACGCGCGCTACACGCGACGTGGCGGTCTGGACATTAACCCATGGCGCACCAACACCGACTTCACTCCGGCAACGGGTCGTCTGGTGCGTCAGTAATCTTTTTTCTCAATTTTGCGTGCCCGATTCCGCGCACAAGGTTGTGAAAGGTCATAAGCCAGGGCTATTGTAATCAGTAGAGGATGATGTCTCTCGTCCCGTAAGGAGTTTACTTGATTACACATATTAGCCCGCTTGGCTCAATGGACATGTTGTCGCAGCTGGAAGTCGATATGCTTAAACGCACGGCCAGCAGCGACCTGTATCAACTGTTTCGTAACTGTTCGCTTGCCGTTCTGAACTCCGGCAGTTTGACCGATAACAGCAAAGAGCTGCTGTCCCGCTTTGAAAGTTTCGACATTAACGTGCTGCGCCGCGAACGGGGCGTGAAGCTGGAACTGATCAACCCGCCTGAAGATGCGTTTGTTGATGGACGCATTATTCGCGCGCTACAGGCCAACTTGTTTGCCGTGCTGCGCGACATTCTGTTCGTCAATGGCCAGATCCATAACGCCGGTCGTTTTCAGCATCTGGATCTCGAAAGCTCGGTGCATATTACCAACCTCGTATTCTCGATCCTGCGTAATGCCCGGGCACTGCACGTTGGCGAAGCGCCGAACATGGTCGTCTGCTGGGGCGGTCACTCAATCAACGAGAATGAATACCTGTACGCCCGTCGCGTAGGCACCCAGTTGGGCCTGCGTGAACTGAACATCTGTACCGGCTGTGGTCCGGGGGCGATGGAAGCGCCAATGAAAGGCGCTGCAGTCGGTCACGCCCAGCAGCGATACAAAGACAGTCGCTTTATTGGTATGACCGAACCGTCAATCATTGCCGCAGAGCCGCCTAATCCGCTGGTTAACGAACTGATCATCATGCCAGACATTGAAAAACGTCTGGAGGCGTTCGTGCGTATCGCCCACGGTATTATCATCTTCCCGGGCGGCGTAGGGACAGCAGAAGAGCTGCTGTATCTGCTGGGGATCCTGATGAATCCGGCCAACAAAGATCAGGTTTTACCGCTGATCCTGACCGGACCAAAAGAGAGCGCCGATTACTTCCGCGTGCTGGACGAATTTATCGTGCACACGCTGGGGGAAGATGCGCGTCGCCACTATCGCATTATCATTGACGATGCAGCGGAAGTGGCGCGTCTGATGAAAAAAGCGATGCCGCTGGTGAAAGAGAACCGCCGCGACACTGGCGATGCCTACAGCTTTAACTGGTCGATTCGTATCGCACCGGATTTGCAGATGCCGTTCGAGCCGTCCCATGAAAACATGGCTAACCTTAAGCTGTACCCGGATCAGCCCGTTGAAGTACTGGCGGCCGACCTGCGTCGTGCGTTCTCGGGTATTGTGGCGGGGAACGTGAAGGAAGTTGGGATCCGCGCCATTGAAGAGTTTGGCCCGTACAAAATCCACGGTGACCGTGAGATGATGCGCCGCATGGACGATCTCCTGCAGGGCTTTGTTGCACAGCATCGTATGAAGTTACCAGGCTCTGCGTATATCCCTTGCTACGAGATCTGCGCCTAACCTTCAACAGCCGCCAGCAGACGCTATCGCGGTGACAGTTTTGTCCATATTAAAGCCGGGTCTGGCGCATTAGCCTCCCGGCTTTTTTTAGTGATACCAGTCACATAGCTCAGAGTATCATATAAATATCAGTGATATTTCATTAAAAAAGAAGCGGTACGCAAACGATTACCTTTAAAACCCAACCGTGATTTATCTTAGGAAATTATTATTAGTCGCCAAAATCCTCTAAAAACAACAGTTTTTACAGCTTAACACGCCTATCTTCGCGCCTTCGCTTTCATGAGATATGTCGTTAATGTTAGCCTTCGCGCCCGTAAATTCGCTTTGACTATTTTTTAACAGATTAATGGCCCAAATTTATCCACATAAAAGGTGGATTATTGCATTTGGGATCCCGATCACTGATACATCCATTACTAAAATGTATCTTTCCGCCCGCAAATTATTACGGCGAAAAATTATATAAAAAATCGCTCAACGAATTTCGATTTACAGTCGGGTGCTTTCTCATTGGATTGAACCCAAACCCGACTTTTTAAGCTTCCTCCAGGAGAAATAGATGGAAAACACTCAAACCAGCACTATCGTTACGGGCCAGACCCGCAGCGCATGGCGCAAGACAGACACCATGTGGATGCTGGGCCTTTACGGCACGGCGATTGGCGCGGGTGTATTGTTCCTGCCGATTAACGCAGGCGTAGGCGGCATGATCCCGCTTATCATCATGGCGATCCTTGCTTTCCCAATGACCTTCTTTGCACACCGCGGTCTGACTCGCTTCGTGCTGTCCGGTAAAAATCCGGGTGAAGACATCACCGAAGTTGTAGAAGAACACTTTGGTGTCGGCGCGGGTAAACTGATTACCCTGCTCTACTTCTTCGCTATTTACCCAATTCTGTTGGTCTACAGCGTTGCAATCACCAACACCGTTGAAAGCTTCCTGACCCACCAGTTGGCGATTACGCCGCCGCCGCGCGCAATCCTGTCTCTGATCCTGATTGTTGGCATGATGACCATCGTGCGCTTCGGTGAGCAGATGATCGTGAAGGCGATGAGCATCCTGGTATTCCCGTTCGTTGCGGCTCTGATGCTGCTGGCGCTGTACCTGATCCCTCAGTGGAGCGGTGCGATTCTGGAAACCCTGTCCTTTGATTCTGCAGCAACCACCGGCAACGGCCTGCTGTTGACCCTGTGGCTGGCAATTCCGGTAATGGTGTTCTCCTTCAACCACTCACCAATCATCTCCTCCTTCGCCGTGGCGAAGCGTGAAGAATACGGTGATGAAGCTGAGAAAAAATGCTCTAAGATCCTGGCATTCGCTCACATCATGATGGTGCTGACCGTAATGTTCTTCGTCTTCAGCTGTGTGTTTAGCCTGTCCCCAGCGGACCTGGCTGCAGCGAAAGAGCAGAACATCTCTATCCTGTCTTACCTGGCAAACCACTTTAACGCGCCGATCATCGCCTGGATGGCACCGATCATCGCGATTATCGCTATCACCAAATCCTTCCTCGGCCACTATCTGGGCGCGCGTGAAGGTTTCAACGGTATGGTGATTAAGTCTCTGCGCGGCAAAGGCAAAACCATCGAAATCAACAAACTGAACAAAATCACTGCGCTGTTCATGCTGGTAACCACCTGGATTGTGGCGACGCTGAACCCGAGCATCCTCGGTATGATTGAAACCCTGGGTGGCCCGATCATCGCGATGATTCTGTTCCTGATGCCGATGTATGCCATTCAGAAAGTACCGGCAATGCGTAAATACAGCGGCCATATCAGCAACGTCTTCGTTGTGATTATGGGCCTGATCGCTATCTCCGCTATTTTCTACTCTCTGTTCAGTTAATTCCCCTGCGCCGCTCTTCGGGGCGGCGCACCTCGATACACAATGGACGCCTCATGATTAGCGTATTCGATATTTTTAAAATCGGCATTGGCCCTTCCAGCTCCCATACTGTTGGCCCGATGAAAGCAGGCAAACAATTCACGGATGACCTGATTGCACGCGGAATTCTCACTGACGTAACCCGCGTAGTGGTTGATGTCTATGGCTCTTTGTCTCTCACGGGGAAAGGTCACCATACCGACATCGCGATTATTATGGGCCTGGCGGGTAATCTGCCGGATACCGTAGACATTGATGCCATCCCGGCCTTTATCCAGGATGTGAATACTCATGGACGTTTGCTGCTAGCGGACGGTCAACATGAGGTTGAGTTCCCGGTCGACAAGTGCATGAATTTCCATGCGGACAATCTGTCCCTGCACGAAAACGGGATGCGTATTACCGCACTGGCGGGCGAAAAAGCCATTTACAGCCAGACCTACTATTCCATTGGCGGTGGGTTCATCGTTGATGAAGAACATTTTGGTTTACCGAACAACTCTCCGGTAAACGTGCCGTATCCGTATAAATCTGCGGCTGATTTGCAACGTCATTGCCAGGAAACCGGCCTGTCGCTTTCTGGTCTGATGATGCAAAACGAACTGGCGCTGCACAGCAAAGAAGAGCTGGAACAGCACTTTGCCAACGTCTGGGAAGTGATGCGTAGCGGGATTGAGCGCGGTATCACCACCGAAGGCGTATTGCCAGGCAAACTGCGCGTTCCGCGTCGTGCTGCGGCGCTGCGTCGTATGCTGGTCAGCAGCGACAAAACCACCACTGACCCGATGGCGGTTGTTGACTGGATCAACATGTTCGCGCTGGCCGTGAACGAAGAAAACGCTGCCGGTGGACGCGTGGTTACCGCGCCAACCAACGGCGCATGCGGGATTGTTCCTGCTGTACTGGCGTACTACGACAAGTTTATTCGCGAAGTGAACGCTAACTCGCTGGCACGCTACATGCTGGTCGCGAGCGCCATTGGTTCACTGTACAAGATGAACGCCTCTATCTCTGGCGCCGAAGTGGGCTGTCAGGGTGAAGTCGGTGTTGCCTGCTCCATGGCTGCGGCCGGTCTGGCTGAACTGCTGGGCGGTAGCCCAATGCAGGTGTGCATTGCGGCGGAAATCGGTATGGAACATAACCTGGGTCTGACCTGCGATCCGGTTGCCGGCCAGGTACAGGTACCCTGCATTGAGCGTAACGCTATTGCTTCGGTTAAAGCAGTTAACGCCGCGCGTATGGCGCTGCGCCGTACCAGTGAACCGCGCGTGTGCCTCGATAAAGTTATCGAGACCATGTACGAAACCGGTAAAGACATGAATGCCAAATACCGCGAAACCTCTCGCGGTGGTCTGGCGATGAAGATTGTCACCTGCGATTAAGTCCCCTGAAGAGGCCTCTTTTGCGAGGCCTCTTCCTGTTTTTCTGCCAACTATTCGCCTCCCTTCGCCGTGAATGTTACCCTACAGACTGATTTGTTAGGGAGAACACCGTGGCCGTCCATCTGCTCATAGTTGATGCACTGAATCTCATCCGCCGTATTCACGCCGTACAGGGCTCACCCTGCGTGGAGACGTGCCAGCACGCACTCGATCAGTTGATTGTGCACAGTCAGCCCACGCACGCCGTGGCGGTATTTGATGACGAGGCGCGCAACAGCGGCTGGCGTCACCAACGCTTACCTGACTACAAAGCCGGTCGCCCGCCAATGCCTGACGATTTACACCAGGAAATGCCCGCCTTACGCGCTGCTTTTGAACAGCGCGGCGTCTGCTGCTGGGAATCCAGCGGGAATGAAGCCGATGATTTAGCCGCTACCCTGGCGGTTAAAGTTAGCCAGGCGGGACATCAGGCAACCATCGTTTCAACAGATAAAGGCTATTGTCAGCTACTCTCCCCAACGCTGCGTATTCGGGACTATTTCCAGAAACGCTGGCTGGATGCGCCCTTTATCGAGAAAGAGTTCGGCGTACTACCGCAACAGTTGCCTGATTACTGGGGACTGGCGGGGATCAGCAGTTCTAAAGTTCCAGGGGTTGCCGGTATTGGACCCAAAAGCGCCACACAATTGCTGACGCAGTTTCCAACGCTGGAAGCGTTGTATGAACATCTGAATGACGTACCGGAGAAATGGCGCAAGAAACTCGAAGAACATCGGGAGATGGCGTTTCTGTGCCGCGATATCGCGCGGCTGCAAACGGACTTACATATCGACGGAAACCTACAGCAATTACGCCTGGCGCGGTAGCCTTATTGTCGGATGCGGTGTCAACACCTTATCCGGCCTACTTATCGTACAACCCAGCAGGCCGGATAAACGCCAGGTGATTACCAGGCGGTATGGTATAGCTCGACGATATCCCCAAGGCTCGCTTCACGCGGATTTCCCCCGGTACAAACATCGTCAAATGCCGCCTGCGCCAGTGCAGGAATATCCTCTTTGCGTACGCCAACATCGCGTAAATGCAGTGGGATCCCTACATCACGGTTAAGGGCGAAGACAGCATCCACCGCCGCTTTACGTGCTTCTGCCAGCGTCAGGCCTTCAACCTTAACCCCCATCGCCCGGGCGATATCGCGGAATTTTTCCCCGGTAAATTCGGCGTTATAGTGCATCACGTGCGGCAGCAAAATGGCATTCGCGACGCCGTGCGGCGTGTTGTAAAACGCGCCTAACGGATGTGCCATGCCATGCACTAATCCCAGGCCAACGTTGGAAAAACCCATTCCGGCAACGTACTGGCCCAGCGCCATCGCTTCACCCGCCTGGCTATCGCCCGCGACCGAACCGCGTAATGCCCCGGCAATAATTTCGATGGCTTTGATGTGCAGCGCATCGGTAAGCGCCCACGCCGCCCGCGTGATGTACCCTTCAATGGCATGAGTCAGTGCATCCACTCCTGTGGCGGCTTTTAATGCAGCGGGCATGCCGTCCATCATGTCAGCATCGATGAACGCCACCTGCGGGATGTCATGTGGATCGACACAAACAAACTTACGCCGGTTCTCTTCGTCAGTGATCACGTAGTTAATGGTCACTTCCGCTGCCGTTCCCGCGGTGGTTGGGACTGCCATAACCGGCACGCTCGGGCTGCGCGTCGGCGATAACCCTTCAAGGCTGCGGACATCTGCAAACTCAGGGTTATTATGGATAATGCCAATCGCTTTACAGGTATCCTGCGGGGAGCCTCCGCCGATGGCTATCAGATAGTCTGCGCCACTTTGCTGAAACACACCCAATCCTTCCTGCACCACCGCAATGGTTGGGTTAGGGATAACGCCTGAATAGATTTCCCATGCCAGACCTGCAGCATCCATTCGGGAAGTCACCTTTTCAACAACGCCGCACTGTACCAGATTTTTATCGGTCACAATCAACGCCTTGCGATAACCACGACGGATGACTTCATCGGTTAACGCGCCAACAGCTCCCCGGCCAAACCATGCCGTTTCGTTCAGAATCATTCTGTTCGCCATCGTATATCTCCTTTTCGCTATGCGAAATTACTCTTCAATGCGTAATCCGTAAGATTTGAATTTCTCCAGCACAATGGCGATCTCTTCGTCATCCAGCACCGGCACCGGGTCAACAATCGCCAGCGTGCTCAGATACAGGCGGGCCAGAACTTCCACTTCATGCGCCAACCACAGTGCTTTTTCTAAATTCGCTTCACAAGCAATCAACCCATGGTGCTGTAAAAGCGTTGCCTTACGGTTTTTCAGGGCGACGCTCACATGCTCTGACAGCTCTCGTGTACCAAACGTCGCATAAGGCGCACACGGAATAGAGTTTCCCCCCGCCGCTGCAATCATGTAGTGAATTGCCGGGATAGGGCGATTGAGAATTGAAACGGCGGTGCAGTGTACGGCATGGTTATGGACAACCGCATTGGCATCCGGACGCGTCTGGTATGCCGCCAGGTGAAAACGCCATTCACTGGAGGGTAATTGTCCTTTATCATATTTCCCGTCGTTATCTACATACACGATCATGTTTTCAGTAAGTCTTTCGTAAGGAATACCGCTGGGCGTGATCAGCATCCCATTTTCATAACGCGCACTCACATTTCCCGCCGTCCCCTGATTCAATCCAAGGCTGGTCATTTCCAGACAGGTTTCAATGATTTCTCGCGACAAACGCATTCTTTCCATAATGATTCTCCGGGTACAGTTTCCCCTCGTCTTTATTGCGAAAAATGCAGCCGCAGAATAAGACGGGTCAGGTTTCAGGTACAGGCAGCCACTGAATGTATTTATTCAGATTCAGTTGGCCGATTTATTTTTAGCGACGTATTATGGTTGTCTTACGCGCTTAATTAGTTTCATTTCAACTTTTACAGTTTCTTTAATTGGCCGGTCATCAATAGCACTCATCATCATATCGAATGCTTTTTCCGCCCAGACATTTTCATCCTGTTGCATTGACCAGACATTATTGGCGAGGAATCCCAGCATTGGGTGTTCATCGAATGTCCCAATATTAATTTCTGGTGGAATAGTGCCTAAACGATTACGAATAGCGTTAATGGCCCCTTCCAGTACGGGTAATGATGAGGCGATAAATGCCTGCGGACAGTCCTGTTCACCGATCAACTCATCCATGAGTCGATAACCACCTTCAGGTGTGTTATCCGGACCTTCGCGCACCCAATCTCTGTGAAAAATACCATTATTGTTCAATGCATTAAGATAACCTTGCAAACGGTCACCAATGCTGGGTAATCCGGTATCCCCTACTAAAAACCAGATCGGCGACTTTCCAGCGTCAAACAAACTTTGCGTCAACTTTTCGCCGCCCAAAATGTTATGACTTTCAACCAGTGCGTTGTCGGTATACTTAAAATCACGGTCAAGCAACACCATTGGTTTCCTGACCTGACGTAAATGGTGTTGCTGATTCTCTAACGTTGAAGGAACAATAAAAAGGCCATCGACATTGCGCGCGATTAACGCTTTGGTCAGTTTATTTTCGTAATCAACATCGTCATAGGTACAGCTAATCGTTAGCTGATAACCAGAACGGCGACAGCGTTGCTCAAGTTTTTCTGCAAGTGTGGCAAAAAACACGTTGGAAATATTAGGGACTATCAATCCTAATGTATCCGTTTTATTCAATTTCAGGCTGCGTGCTGAATGGTTAATGACGTAACCATAGCGCTCGACATATTCATTAATACGCGTTTGGGTTTTGACACTGATTCGATATTGCTCTGCTTTCCCGTTCAGCACCAGTCGTACGGTCGTAACCGATAAATTCAGATCGCTGGCTATCTGTTCTACTGTTTTAGCCATTTATATGCCCCAGTTCACATCCAAAAACGTCAATCCCCAATCATAAAAGTATTTTAAACTTTTGTCTTACTGCATAAGTTGGTTAATCGCCTGCTGCTGATCCCACAGCATCAGATAAGCCTGGTATTTACGATCATAGAAGTTCCGCCGTGCCGGGTTAGCCCTGATCACCTCGCCCGATCGAACCATCGCCTGGCATGCGGACGGAATCGTGGTCCACGCGCCGCATGCCACCGCGCCGGTAATGGCCGCACCTAACGTTACCGCATCCTCTTCCTGCATAAGATGAATATCGCATCCGGTGGCATCGGCATATTCTCGCAACCACAGTGGGTTATGCGTTGCGCCGCCGCACAGCGTCAGACGGGAAATGGTGTGACCGTTTTCGCGCATCACTTCCATAATATGTCGCGTACCGCAGGCGATCGCCTGTATTGTCGCCAGGTACAGACGAGCAACCTGCATCTCGCCTCGTTCCAGCGTTAAACCACACACACTCCCCCGGGCATCGGGTCGCGCGCGCGGCGAACGATTACCGTGGTGATCGGCCAGCACATGCAAATAACGACCAGGCTCTGACTCCTGCTCCTCAAGTGCTGCAACCCACTCATTAACTAAAACGATGGGATGGCACCCCCGCGCTTCAGCTTTGTTAAACAGCTCAGCGCTGGCACCTGACTCCTGAAGCGTCCAGTCGACTAACGCCCCGGCGGCGCTTTGTCCCCCTTCCGTCAGCCAGTAGCCTGGCAGCATGGCTGACCAGTATGGTCCCCATACGCCTGGCGTATGAATTTCGTGCCGGCTGCACAGCATATGGCAATTTGACGTTCCGCTGATCAGCGCCAACGTCCCCTCAGGCTCGGCACCAGCTAGCGCCACTCCGCCAGCATGGGCATCAATCATTCCGCTGGCGACGACCACTGCAGTCGTCAGCCCCAGCGCCTGGGCCGCATCGCTGCTAAGCGTTCCAACGCCAGCGCCTGGCGGCAGAATACGCGACGGGATTTTGCCCAATAAATCCGTTAATTCAACGGCATCGAGCAGGGAGTGGCTGAAGCGTTGTTCATGTGCCAGATAGTTCCATTTACAGGTTAGCGTGCACAACCCCGCAACATCAGTGGCGGTAGCTTTAGAGACCAGAAAGTCCGCCAAATCGTAGAAGCGATGCGCACTCTGCCAGGTGGCTGGAAAATGGTTTTTCAGCCATAGCACTTTGGGAAGCTCCATTTCGACGCTGACCTCACCGCCAACATAGCGCAGAGAGGGATCCTGCGTGGCGTTAATACGCTGCGTCTCCTGCGCCGCACGATGATCCATCCACATGATGATGTTATGGTCTGACGGTTCGCCGGGGGAAACCGCCAGTCCCCGCCCCTGTTCGTCCAGTGCTACCAATGAACAGGTGGCATCAAAACCCAATGAGCGAATATCCTCAATGCAAACCCCGGATGACGACACCGCCTCCTTCACTGCATGGCAAACCTGCTGCCAGATTTCTGCAGATGACTGCTCAACCCGCTCAGGACCGGGTCGAAACTGCGAGATGGTACGAGTCGCAAAAGCCAGCCGTTTGCCACTGGCATCAAAGACACCCGCCCTGACGCTGGCGGAACCGACATCCACACCGAGGAAATATCCACTGCCCATAGTAACTCCCTGACGCTGGCTAATGATGGGGCGAGCACCTCGCCCCAACGGTCTTATTTTTTACCGAATGGGTGTAACAGCTTGTCAATTTCCGGCGTATCAATGTTCTTCGCACTGACAAATTTCACCGGAATATCAATTTCTTGCGGTACAGACTGACCTGATACCGCTGCATTCAGCGTCTTAATACCCTGGTAGCCAATCTGATAAGCGTCCTGCACCACAAATCCCTGAATCACTCCGGACTTCAGGAAAGCAATGATTGCCTCGGTGCTATCAAAACCAATCACCTTCACTTTGCCTTTCAGATTTTGGCTATCAATAGCGTTTGCTACGCCAAGCGTTGAGCCTTCATTCGTACCATAAATTCCTGCGATATCCGGGTTGGCCTGGATCATATCGATGGTTTTATCCATCGCTTTTTGCGGATCGCCATCGCTGTACTGGACCGGTAGCACCTGGATATCCGGATATTTCTCCTTCATGCGGGCAATAAACCCTTCCGAACGCTCAATCGCTGAAGAGGTCCCTGCTACGTGCGCAATAATGCCCACTTTTCCTTTGCTGCCCACTTCCGCTGCCAGCGCGTCTGCGGCTTCAGCACCGGCTTTTCGGTTATTCGTAGCGACAAAGCTCACCGGAATATCGGAATTCACGCCGGAGTCAAACGTCACAACTTTAATGCCGCGTGAATTTGCGGTCTCAACTAATGGCGCCAGCGCATTGGCATCTAACGCGGCCAGTAATAGCCCATTAGGTTTTTGCGCCATCGCGTTTTCAACTAACTGAATCTGCTCGGCAATCTGAGTTTCATCCGCCGGGCCAACATAGCTGGTTTTATCACCCAACTCTTTTGCTGCCGCTTCCGTCCCCATTTTTACGGTTTGCCAGAATTCATGCTGGAAACCTTTACTGACCACCGGAAGGTTCATATCTTTAGCCAATACGCTGGATGTCATACAGGCCAGCAGGGATAACGCATAGACAAAATTCCTGGTTCTCATTGTTTTACTCCGTTCTGAGTGAGTCACCCTAAACGTCAGGGTTATGATGCCCCGTGACTTCCGGGAGCGTAAATCAACGAATTTTTTTGCGTAATGTGTCGAGATAAACCGCGGCAATGACCACCACTCCCATGGCTACCATTTGCCAGAACTGGGAAACGCCCATCAGGTTCAGGCCATTCTTCAGCACGCTCATAATGAATGCGCCGATGATCGTGCCGCCGATGGTGCCAATTCCGCCCATCAGGCTCGTACCGCCAATAACAACCGCCGCGATGGCTTCCAGCTCATATCCCACGCCGACCGTTGGCTGACCAGAGTTCAAACGAGAGGCCAGAATCACCCCGGCAATCCCGGTCAGCAGACCACAAAAGGCGTAGACGAAGATTTTGACGCGCTGAACTTTAATACCGGAAAGATGTGCGGCCACCTCATTGCTACCCACGGCGTAAACATAGCGACCAATCACCGTTTTCTTCAGGATGTAGGCGGCGATTAACGCCACCACTACCAGGTAAAAAACGGGATAAGGCAGCACATCGAACAAACGTCCCTGGGCCAGCATTTTGAAGGTGGGGTAATCTGCGAAATAAATCGCACGACCATCCGTCATCACCATATTGATGCCTCTGACGGACATCATCAGACCCAGCGTGGCGATAAAAGGTGGGATAGTCATTTTGGTGACCAGCAGGCCGTTGATATAGCCGCATAATCCACCCGCCAGCACCCCCGCAAGAATACAGACGGGCAGAGGCAGTCCCAGCGTGGCGCAGATGCCTACCGCAACGCCAGAAAAGGCCACGACCGAGCCAAGAGAAAGGTCGATTCCTGAAGTGATAATGACGAAGGTAACGCCAATCGCCATGATGCCAATCACCGACGTTTGCAGGGCAATTGTCATAATATTTTCAGTGTTAAAGAAAAATGGCGAACCGAAGCTAAAAAATATTACTAAAATAATCAGACTCAAAAGCGGCGCAAGGCGCATTAAAAGTTCTTTGTTAATTTTTATTTTCTTATTATTGCTGTCTGAAGAGGTTACAGAGATAGTCATAAATTAGTCCTCTAACGTCGCATATTGCATGATTTTTTCTTGTGTGGCGTCATCAGAAGCTAACTCCCCGGTAATACGTCCATTACGCATCACTAAAATGCGATCGCACATACCCAGCACTTCCGGTAATTCAGAGGAAATCATGATAATTGACTTCCCTTTTGCCACCAGTCGATTCATTAATTCATAAATTTCAAGTTTGGCACCCACATCAATACCGCGAGTTGGTTCGTCAAAGATGAGAATATCGGTATCTTTACATACCCATCTGGCAATAATAATTTTCTGCTGATTACCGCCACTTAAATTCAGTGCTGCCTGCTCTAAATGTGGTGTTTTAATACGTAGGGCCTTAACCTGTTCTTCGCTGGTTTTCTGACAACGTTTGCTGTCCACATTGCCATAACGGTCGGAATACTCAGGATAATTGCCCAACATGATATTGCGCTCAACGGACAGCCCTAATGCCAGCCCCTCTTTTTTTCTGTCCTCGGTTAAATAGCTGATGCCCTGTTTGATAGCATCAGGAATATCTTTAATTACCGTAACTTTGCCGTTTAGCTTGAGAGTTCCGCCATCAATGGGATCCGCACCAAAAATCGCCCGCGCCAGCTCAGTACGCCCTGCGCCCATCAAGCCGGCAAAGCCCAAAATTTCGCCCTGATACAGGGTGAAATCAATGTTGTTCAGTACGCCATTGCGCGTCAGACCGCTTACTTCCAACACCGGCTTACGTTGAGCCAAAGGTCCACGACGAGGATAGATATTGCCGAGGTCACGCCCAACCATCATGGCAATCAGATCGCTAATTTTAACCGCATCATAATCTACGGTGGCAATAAACTGACCATCCCTCATCACCGTCGCGCGGTCGGCTATCAGCGCCAGTTCCTCCAGCCTGTGCGAGATATAAACAATGCCTGTTCCCTGTTCCTTCAACAAACGGGTCACCTGAAATAAGCTGTCGATTTCCGTTTCCGTCAGTGCCGCCGTCGGTTCATCCATAATAAGGATCTTGGCATTCACCGATATCGCTTTAGCAATCTCAACCATTTGTTGTTGCGCGACGGTCAGATCGGCCACCAGCGTTTCTGGTGAAATATTCAGGTTTAATTTTTGCAAAATATCGATAGCAGCCTGTCGCTGCTGTTTTTCATCCAGACGCCAGCGATTATTTTTGCAAAACTCCCTGCCAATAAATATATTTTCTTCTACTGTGAGTTCAGGGAATAGATTGAATTCCTGGTGAATAATAGTGATACCTGCGCTTTGTGCGCTCAGTGGGTTCGCAAAAGTAACAGGTTGCCCTTCGAAAATAATATCTCCTTCATCAGGCTGATAAACACCGGATAAAATCTTCATCAACGTAGACTTTCCTGCGCCATTCTCACCCAGCAGCGCATGAACCTCACCTTTGCGTAAAGCAAAATCCACATTACTCAACGCTAATACGCCGGGAAAACGTTTCGTAATATGACTCATCTGTAAAAATGTTTCAGACATTGCTGCTTTCCTCAATATACAGAAACTGCAATCAGTGAATCAGGCGAAAAAACGTTGCCAGGAAGCCATCGTCACCGTTAATGCGAATACTACCTTCACGTTCATATGCGTTTTATCAATCATGCTAACTCGAGTTAGCGAATTGCCTTTTAAAGCTATTTTAGCTACTCAAATTAGCCAAATCATTTGGTTTAAAACTGTGACGCTGAACAGACAATTTATTGCAACCAATTAATTTTAAAGAATTTATCTAAAAAAATGCGACCTGGTTTATTTGACGCAGATCGAATTTTAACCACTTCTCGTGAAGCCTCTCACAGTTCCACAACAAAAAAGTTGTGCAAAAAACTCTCTAATACCTAAGCTAACTCGAGTTAGCAAAAATGGGTTATTCAGCCAACTGCGACGGTGGTGTTCAAAATCCGCTTTTGCAGCACGGCATAAAGTGAGATGAGGAACCTCGAATGAAAAAAAATAGCTTGCCGAAAATTGGCATTCGTCCGGTGATTGATGGGCGCCGTATGGGTGTTCGCGAATCGCTCGAAGAGCAAACCATGAATATGGCTAAAGCCACCGCTGCGCTGATCGCTGAGAAACTTCGTCACGCCTGCGGCGCGCAAATTGAATGTGTGATCGCCGATACCTGCATTGCCGGGATGGCTGAATCTGCCGCCTGCGAAGAAAAATTCAGCAGCCTGAATGTGGGCGTGACAATCACTGTTACCCCATGCTGGTGCTACGGTAGCGAAACAATCGATATGGATCCGATGCGCCCGAAAGCTATCTGGGGCTTCAACGGTACCGAGCGTCCGGGGGCCGTTTATCTGGCCGCTGCACTGGCTGCGCATAATCAAAAAGGACTTCCCGCCTTCTCTATTTATGGCCATGACGTACAGGATGCCGGCGACACCACGATCCCTGCCGATGTGGAAGAAAAATTGCTGCGTTTTGCCCGCGCGGGCTTAGCAGTTGCCAGTATGAAGGGCAAAAGCTATCTGTCCGTAGGCGGCGTTTCAATGGGCATTGCCGGCTCAATTGTCGATCATAACTTCTTTGAATCCTGGCTGGGAATGAAGGTTCAACCCGTTGATATGACTGAACTGCGTCGTCGCATCGACCAAAAAATCTATGATGAAGCTGAGCTGGAAATGGCGCTGGCCTGGGCGGACAAAAACTTCCGCTACGGCGAGGATCAGAATGCGCAGCAATATAAGCGTAACGCAGAGCAAAGCCGGGCTGTGCTGAAAGAAAGTCTGCTGATGGCCATGTGCATTCGCGACATGATGCAGGGTAACCAGAAGCTGGCCGACAAAGGTCGGATTGAAGAGTCGCTGGGGTACAACGCGATTGCCGCAGGCTTCCAGGGCCAGCGTCACTGGACCGATCAATATCCGAATGGTGATACCGCCGAAGCCCTGCTCAACAGCTCCTTTGACTGGAATGGCATACGCGAACCGTTTGTTGTCGCCACCGAAAACGACAGCCTGAACGGCGTGGCGATGCTGTTTGGTCATCAACTCACCGGCACGGCGCAGGTCTTTGCCGATGTGCGCACCTACTGGTCGCCAGAGGCGGTTGAACGCGTCACGGGGAAACCACTGACCGGCCTTGCTGAGCACGGCATTATTCACCTGATTAACTCCGGCTCGGCAGCACTGGACGGCTCCTGCAAACAGCGCGACGGCGCAGGGAAACCGACTATGAAGCCGCACTGGGAGATCGCGCAGAAAGAGGTCGATGATTGCCTGGCGGCAACCGAATGGTGTCCAGCTATTCACGAATACTTCCGCGGCGGCGGCTACTCCTCTCGCTTCCTGACCGAGGGTGGCGTGCCGTTCACCATGACTCGCATCAACATTATCAAAGGCCTGGGGCCGGTGCTGCAAATCGCGGAAGGCTGGAGCGTGGAATTACCGAAAGATATGCATGACCAGCTCGATGCGCGTACCAACTCTACCTGGCCGACCACCTGGTTTGCCCCGCGCTTAACCGGTAAAGGCCCGTTCAGCGATGTCTATTCAGTGATGGCAAACTGGGGCGCAAACCACGGTGTGCTGACGATTGGTCACGTGGGCGCGGACTTTATTACGCTCGCCGCCATGCTGCGTATCCCGGTTTGCATGCACAACGTGGAAGACGAGAAAATTTACCGTCCTTCAGCCTGGGCAGCCCACGGAATGGATATGGAAGGCCAGGATTATCGCGCCTGCCAGAACTACGGCCCGCTGTATAAGCGTTAATGCGACTCCGCCCGGTGGCGCAAGCTTACCGGGCCTACAGGAGCACAACGTGTAGGCCGGATAAGGCGTTTACGCCGCCATCCGGCAACGTCTCGGGAGCGATTATGAAACAAGAGGTTATCCTGGTCCTTGACTGCGGCGCGACCAACGTGCGGGCAATCGCCGTTGACCGACAGGGAAAGATTGTCGCCCGCGCAGCGACCCCGAATGCCAGCGACACCGCAACAGAAAATAGTAGCTGGCATCAATGGTCGCTGGAAGCCATTCTGCAACGCTTCGCCGACTGCTGTCAGCGACTCAAAACGCAGCTGACCGCCTGCCATATCCGCGGGATCGCCGTCACCACCTTCGGCGTAGACGGCGCGTTGGTTGATAAAAACGGCAAGCAACTGTATCCGGTAATCAGTTGGAAATGCCCACGCACCGCAGCGGTAATGGAAACTATCCACCGCTATATGTCACCGCAGCAGTTGCAGGAAATCTCCGGCGTCGGCGCGTTTAGCTTTAATACGCTGTATAAACTGGTGTGGCTCAAAGAAAACTATCCGCAATTACTGGAACAGGCGCATGCCTGGCTATTTATCTCATCGCTTATCAACCACCGATTAACCGGCGAGTTCACCACCGATATCACCATGGCGGGCACCAGCCAGATGCTGGATATCCGCCAGCGCGATTTTAGTCATGACATTTTGCAAGCAACAGGCATACCGCGTCGTCTGTTCCCACGCCTGGTAGAAGCTGGCGAACAGATTGGGATTCTGCAGCCAGAGGCCGCCAGCCAGCTCGGGCTTGCGGCGGGTATTCCGGTCATTTCTGCCGGACACGACACGCAGTTTGCGCTATTTGGCGCAGGGGCGCAGCCCGATGAACCGGTGCTCTCTTCCGGCACATGGGAGATTCTGATGGTGCGCAGTGCACAGGTAGATACCTCCCAGCTCAGCCATTATGCGGGTTCCACCTGTGAACTGGATAGCCAGGCAGGACTGAAAAACCCCGGCATGCAGTGGCTGGCTTCCGGTGTTCTCGAGTGGGTACGTAAGCTACTGTGGACTGCCGACACCCCCTGGCAGACGCTGATTGATGAAGCCCTGGCTATTCCCGCAGGTGCCGAAGGGGTGAAGATGCACTGCGACTTGTTGGCCTGTCAGAATGCGGGCTGGCGAGGGGTTACGCTCAATACCACCCGCGGGCACTTTTATCGCGCCGCGCTGGAAGCGCTCACAGAACAGTTGCAGCGAAATCTGCACACGCTGGAAAAAATCGGTCATTTTCAGGCCACGGAACTGCTGTTGGTTGGTGGAGGAAGCCGCAACGCATTGTGGAATCAGATCAAAGCGAATGTACTCGGGATCCCTGTCAAAGTGCTGGATGATGCCGAAACCACCGTGGCCGGGGCCGCGATGTTTGCCTGGTCAGGCATCGGGGAATTTACCTCTCCCGAACAGGCACGCACGCAGGTGTGCTACCAATACCGTTACTTCTATCCGCAAACCGAATCCGAACTGACAGGAGTCGTGTAACATGCTCAAAACAATATCTCCCTTAATTTCCCCAGATCTACTGAAGGTGCTGGCTGAAATGGGACACGGTGATGAGATTATCTTTTCCGATGCCCACTTCCCGGCCCACAGCATGGGACCGCAGGTCATTCGCGCAGATGGTCTACTGGTCAGCGATCTGCTGCAGGCGATTATTCCACTGTTTGAACTGGACAGCTACGCCCCACCACTGGTGATGATGGCCGCTGTTGAAGGCGACACCCTCGATCCTGATGTCGAGTCACGTTATCGTCAGGCGCTTTCACTACAAACCCCCTGCCCGGATATCACACGTATTGACCGCTATGCCTTCTATGACCGCGCGCAACAGGCGTTTGCGATCGTTATCACAGGAGAGCGGGCAAAGTACGGGAATATTCTATTAAAAAAAGGGGTAACGCCGTAATCTCTGGTCTGAATGCCCGTCAGCTACGGGCATTCATCAAAAGATAAGGATCAGAACATGAAAGCGGCGCGCCAGCAGGCAATTGTAGATCTACTTACTCACCACAAAAGTCTGACAACCGAAGCCCTTTCTTTGCAGCTTAACGTCAGCAGAGAGACCATCCGCCGCGATCTCAGTGAGTTACAAGCCCAGGGAAAAGTGTTGCGTAATCACGGGCGGGCCAAAGTGATTCACCGGGAAGATCAGGACAGCGGCGACCCGTTTCATATGCGACGCAAAAGCCATTATGCCCACAAAGCACATATTGCCCGCGAAGCGCTGGCATGGATCGAAGAAGGTATGGTGATAGCCTTAGACGCCAGCTCAACCTGCTGGTATCTGGCGCGACAGTTACCGGACATCAACATTCACGTTTTTACCAACAGCCAGCCCATCTGCCAGGAATTGGCTAAACGTGAACACATTCAGCTTATCAGCTCCGGCGGTCGCCTCGAGCGTAAATACGGATGCTACGTTAACCCCTCGCTTATCTCGCAGCTCAAACCACTCGACATCGACCTGTTTATTTTTTCCTGCGAAGGGATCGACCGCGACGGCGCGCTCTGGGACTCAAATGCGACCAACGCCGACTTCAAGTCCATCTTGCTTAAGCGTGCAGCGCAATCATTATTGCTGATTGATAAAAGCAAATTTAATCGTTCGGGGGAGGCACGGATTGGGCATCTGGATGATGTGACGCATATTGTTTCGGATACGCCGCTGATTGAAACAATTCAGGCCGAATAAGGCGGTTATGCCTTGATCCGGCCTTCAATTTTATCTTATCGCTCGTCGCGACGACCGCCGACGGCAGCCCACAGGCGACGTACATGCACGGTCACTTCTTCACGGTCATGATACAGCTGACGCGCCTGAATCTGGGCATTTACGCCATGCTCGTCAAGCTGCGCCTGAATGTAAGCCAGATTTTGCGACACTTCTTCGTAGCGTTTTTTCATCGGCAGCTTGAGGTTGAAGATAGTCTCACGACACCAGCCGTTGACCAGCCACTGCGCCATCAGGGCGGCAACCTTCGCGGGCTTCTCCACCATGTCGCAAACCATCCACGAAATGTTGTTACGATTCGGGCGATACTTAAATCCGTCTTCGCGCAGCCATGTAACCTGTCCGGTATCCATCAGGCTTTGCGCCATCGGACCATTATCCACGGAATAAACCCACATGTTGCGTTTAACCAGTTGATAGGTCCAACCGCCGGGGCATGCGCCTAAATCCACCGCATACATTCCGTTAGCCAGACGCTCATCCCATTCATCAGCTGGGATAAACACGTGCAGCGCTTCTTCCAGCTTCAGCGTTGAACGGCTTGGCGCATCGGCCGGGAACTTCAGACGTGGAATACCCATGTAGAACGGGGAGTTATTGTCAGGCAAGGAATAGCCTGTATAGCAACAGCCAGGAGCGATAAAGAAAACGTGAACCACTGGACGTTTTGGCGTTTCATACTTTGCCAGCACGCCAGCTTCACGCAGCGCCGCGCGCAGCGGTACGGTAAATTTACGGCAAAATTTGACCAGCTCTTTGCTTTCATTGGTGTCAGCAACTTCGACACGCAGATCGCCGCCTTTTTCCACCACGCCCTGCAACATGCCGACAATTGGCGTAATACGGTCTTCCGGCGGTAAATATTGCAGTAGCTCGCCTACCACAAACATCTGGCGAGCAAAAATCAGCGAGCTAAACGGCAACTCTTTCACTAGCTTTTCGGCATCGTCCTGCTGATAGCATTCGAAGATGACGTAACCCGCATTGTCTTTCACGCGGGCAAAACCGAAGATTTCCCGGCGTCCTGCTTTATCCGTAATTTCTGCGGCGCACTCTTTTTCAAAACCCGGGCGACACAACAATACTACCTTATTCATGGCTAACGCCCTTACGTTTCAATCTAATAGCGCCCACTAACATCAGCGCCCAGCCCACAAGGAAGCTGAAACCACCAACGGGGGTAACAAACGCCCACAGGCGTAAATGAGAGAGCGCGAGGCAATAGAGGCTGCCGCTAAACAGCACCGTTCCCAATGCCAGAAACACGCTACTCCAGTAAAACCAAATGCTAATACGTCGCTGCATGGCGACGGCCAGACCAAAGATAGCCAACGTATGAAACGCCTGATACTCAAGGCCAGTCTGGATCCACCCCATCTCAACGACACCGAGGGTTTTACTCAGAACATGTGCCCCAAAGGCGCCCAACGCCACAAAGATAAAGCCACTTATGGCGGCAAAAATCAGCATAAAACGGCTGGTCATGTGAATACCCTACGTAAATTATTGTTCATAACGAAAGCGGAATTTTTCTTGTTCCGTGGCCGCTTTCGCCAGAATCCACTGACGGAAGGCGGCTATTTTACCCAGTTCTGCCTGACTGTCATGACAAACCAGATAAAATGCGTTTTTGCTGACCAGAACATCGTTAAACGGACAAACCAGACGTCCGGCTTCAATTTCGGATTGCGCCATGACGTTATTCGCCAGCGCAACCCCCTGTCCATGGATAGCAGCCTGTAGCACCATGGCGCTATGGCTGAAGATAGGTCCCTGCTGTACGTTGATATGATTCAGGCCAAGCTGACGCGTATAGGCTTGCCAGTCACGACGCGACGCATCGTGCAATAATGTGTGCTTAGCCAGGTCATCAGGCGCCTTCAGCGGTTTATCACCGGTCAATAATAGCGGCGAGCAGACCGGCAATAAATATTCAGCGTACAATTTTTCAACGCGCAGACCCGGCCAGTTGCCGCGTCCGTAGAAAATCGCCACATCAACATCGTCAGCCAGTTTGTCTTCCTGACGGTCCACCGCCTGGATCCTGACATCGATTCCCGGATAAGCTGAGTTAAAGCTAGAGAGTCTGGGCACCAGCCACTGGATCGCAAAACTGGGCAATAAACTAACGGTGAGCGCACCTTTTGCGCTGCGAGCCTGAAGCTTACGCGTCGCGTCGGTTAATTGCGAAAAAATCTCTTTGATGTCGAGGAAGTAACTTTGGCCTTCTTCCGTTAACAGCAAAGATCGATTGCGTCGACGAAACAGCTTTAGCCCCAGGAAATCCTCAAGAGACTTGATTTGATGACTTACTGCGGCCTGCGTCACAAAAAGCTCTTCTGCTGCGCGAGTAAAGCTCAAATGACGCGCTGCAGCATCAAAAACACGCAACGCATTTAAGGGTGGTAATCGTTTTGACATGACTTTTAGGCTTTGATGTTAAATGAATTTAACAATTATCTAACAGGCTGTAACCTATTAGTTTTTTTTATCTGAGCCATTATAAATTGTCCGTTGAGGTTCTACCAGCAAATACCTATAGTGGCGGCACTTCCTGAAGCCGGAACGAAAAGTTTTATCGGAATGCGTGTTCTGGTGGGCTTTTGGCTTACGGTTGTGATGTTGTGTTGTTGTGTTTGCAATTGGTCTGCGATTCAGACCATGGTAGCAAGGCTACCCTTTTTCACTTCCTGTACATTTACCCTGTCTGTCCATAGTGATTAATGTAGCACCGCCAACTTGCGGTGCTTTTTTTTGTCCGACTCTTTGTCGATGGACGACTGGTTAGTTATCCAGTTCTACCATCTCTTTCACATCGGTACGGTTAATCTGCTGTTTGTTGCCGTTAGCGTCTTTATACGAAATCATCCCCGTTTCATTATCAGTCTGTGGCTTACCATCAGACACGATTGATCGACCATCGTTGGTGTGCATCACGTAATTCGAACCGGAACAGGCGCTCAGGGCAAAAGTCAGCATACAAGCAGAGATAATTGCGGCAGTCTTTTTCATCTTCTTCTCCTTAAAGCGATTTATGCTATTAAAAATACACTCCGTAACAGGCAAAATTGCTCGCCTAACGCTAATTAGCATAAGACACTGCGCGGACTTTGCCAGGATATCCAGAGTATTCCGATGGTTAGCACAACTCTTGTATCAGCGCCATTTTTGCGCCACGATCGGTTTACTGAACTGAGGAATACCATGAACGCTTTTAACCCCGCGCAGTTTCGCGCCCAATTTCCCGCACTCAACGATGCTGGCGTTTATCTCGACAGCGCTGCTACGGCGCTGAAGCCGCAGGCGGTGATTGAAGCTACCCACCAGTTTTATAGCCTGAGCGCCGGGAACGTCCATCGCAGCCAGTTTGCCGAAGCACAACGCCTGACCGCACGCTATGAAGCCGCGCGGGGAAAAGTCGCAAGTCTGATTAATGCGCCGAATGACAAAACAATCGTCTGGACCCGCGGCACGACCGAGGCGATCAATATGGTTGCCCAGAGCTATGCGCGACCGCGCTTACAACCGGGCGATGAGATTATCGTTAGCGTGGCGGAACATCACGCCAACCTCGTACCCTGGCTGATGGTGGCGGAGCAAACGGGAGCTAAGGTAGTCCGGCTGCCGCTCAATGCCCATTTATTGCCAGATGTTGAAAACCTCGCGCAACTCATTACTCCCCGCAGCCGCATTCTGGCGCTCGGGCAGATGTCGAACGTCACCGGCGGTTGCCCGGATCTGGCCCGCGCCATCACGCTCGCCCATGCGGCTGACATGGTGGTGATGGTTGATGGCGCCCAGGGTATTGTCCATTTCCCTGCTGACGTACAGCAGTTAGATATTGATTTCTATGCATTCTCGGGCCACAAACTGTATGGCCCGACCGGCATTGGCGTGCTGTACGGTAAACCTGAACTGCTGGAAGCGATGTCTCCCTGGCTCGGCGGCGGCAAGATGATTAGTGAAGTCAGTTTTGATGGTTTCACCACACAGGCAGCGCCATGGAAGCTGGAGGCCGGTACGCCTAACGTTGCTGGCGTTATCGGGCTGAGCGCGGCGCTCGAATGGCTGGCGGACGTCGACGTTGCGCAGGCCGAAAACTGGAGCCGGGGTCTGGCGACGCTGGCAGAAGATGCGCTGGCAAAACGCCCCGGCTTTCGTTCCTTCCGCTGCCAGGATTCCAGTCTGCTAGCCTTTGATTTCGCTGGTGTTCATCACAGTGACATGGTCACTCTGCTGGCCGAATATGGCATTGCGCTACGCGCAGGGCAACATTGTGCGCAACCGCTGCTGGCAGAACTGGGCGTATCCGGGACGCTACGCGCCTCTTTTGCGCCCTATAATACGCAAAGTGATGTGGATGCGTTGGTCTCAGCCATTGACCGCGCGCTGGATATATTGGTGGATTAATGACAAGCCCTCTGTTCGCCGGACACCCGTTTGGCACAACCGTAACCGAAGAGACGTTACGCAATACCTTTATCCCGCTCACTCAGTGGGAAGATAAATATCGCCAGCTGATTCTGCTGGGTAAGCAGTTGCCGGCGCTTCCGGATACGCTAAAAGCGCAGGCCAAAGAAATTGCGGGCTGCGAAAACCGCGTCTGGTTGGGACATACCCTTCATGAGAATGGCACTCTGCATTTCTTCGGCGACAGCGAAGGTCGCATAGTACGCGGGCTGTTGGCGGTATTACTCACGGCGGTCGAAGGTAAAACCGCAGCCGAGTTACTGGCGCACTCGCCCATGGCATTATTTGACGAACTGGGTTTACGCGCGCAGCTTAGCGGCTCGCGTAGCCAGGGCCTGCATGCTCTTAACGAAGCTATTCTTGAGGCTGCTCAGAAAGCCGAATGACGGCGCTGATGTGTCTTATCCGGCCTACAACACCGCACGAACCGTAGGTCGGATAAGCACAGCGCTATCCGACACTATCAGAGTTGGCGCGCCGCTTTCGCCATCATCTTCTTCAGCGCATGTGAGACGGCAACAAAGCCAAAGGTGGCGGTCACCATAGTGGCTGCGCCAAATCCGGACGCGCAATCCATACGTTTTGGCCCTTCCGCCGTCGCTTTCATCGCACATACCGAGCCATCTGCCTGCGGGTAAACCAGCGCTTCGGTCGAGAACACACAGTCCACACCCAGTTTGCCTTTGCTGTTTTTCACTACGCCAAAATCGCTTTTCAGCCGCTCACGTAGCTTAGCCGCCAGCGGATCCTGAATGGTTTTTGCCAAATCAACGACCTGAATCTGCGTCGGGTCGATCTGCCCGCCAGCCCCGCCGGTAGTCACCAGCGGAATTTTATTACGCCGACAATAAGCAATCAGTGCCGCTTTTGGGCGCACGCTATCAATCGCATCAATGACATACGAAAATCCCGCACTCATATACTCAGCAACGTTTTCTGGCGTAACAAAATCATCGACCACGCTAACACGGCACTCCGGGTTAATCTGGCGGATACGTTCTGCCATCACTTCAGCTTTTGCCAGGCCGACGTTATCGCGCAGAGCATGGATCTGGCGGTTAGTATTGGTGACGCACACATCATCCATATCGATAAGTGTAATGGCACCAATGCCGGTACGCGCCAGCGCTTCCGCCGCCCATGACCCCACTCCGCCAATTCCAACCACACAAACATGCGATTGGGCAAACAGCTGCAACGCATTTTCGCCATACAGACGCGCCGTACCGCCAAAACGCTGGCGCCAGGCATCACTGATTACCACAGACATAGAACCTCAAATATAGAAAACAAAAAGAGCGGACAAATACCGCCCTTGATGAATGCATCACTGCCTGATGGCGGCTACGCCTTATCAGGCCTACTCAATAATGTAGGCCGGATAAGCGAAGCGCCATCCGGCAATTAACCGCTAAAAACGTTACCCGCACCCGGCGCTGTTTTCAGTACCCATACGCGACCGTAGTGATTATACCACCCGGCACGGTGTCCGGCGTCAGCCCCAATGCCCTGGTAGATATCGAAGTGTTGCCCTTTAATCGCCCCACCCACATCTAACGCCACCATCAGACGCAGTTCGTACTGACCAGTAAACTTGCCGTTGTTGTCCAGTAACGGAACTTCCGCCAGTAACGTTGTGCCCGCAGGAATGATACTACGGTCAGAAGCCACGGATGCACGGCCAATCAACGGTACCGCGCTGGCCCCTTTTACCGGAGCAAAAGATTGCGGTTTAAAGAAGACAAACGATGGGTTCTGCTCCAGCAGCTCACGCACTTCGGCCTCGCTGTGCGTTTCTCCCCAGTGGCGAATGGCCTGCATCGACATATCTTCTTTTTTCACTTCGCCACGGTCGATAAGCACTTTGCCGATACTGCGATAGGCGTGGCCGTTTTTCCCGGAATAGCTAAAGAAGTTGAGTGGGCTGCCATCGCCAAAATCGATGTAACCACTGCCCTGAACATCCATAATGAAGTTATCCATCAGGGAGTTGCTGTACGCCAGAATGTAATTATCGCTTAGCGCGCCAGCGTAGATCTCGGCACGAGAGGGTAAGCGCCCACGTTTTGGCGGCATACGATAGATAGGATACTGAAACTCGCCCTGACGCGTATGGCGCGCCTGAATCACCGGCGTGTAGTAACCGGTAAACTGGACGTTACCGTAATTGTCCGCCCCTTCCATTTGCCAGGCATCAATACCAAACTGGCGCATACTGCGCGTATCACCGCCCGCGCGTAGCCATTGCTGGATAGCGTTGTAGACGTTGCTCTGGTTACCGTACAAACGCGGCGAAGCGCTGCGAATTTGATTAACCTGCTCGGCGAAATCACCGGCATTGATTGGTGCGCCAACCGCATCAGGCTGGTTCACCAGTGAGAAAGGCTGGGTAAATTTCCCGTCTTTATACTGCTGCCCACGATCGGTGGGTTTTGAGGAACACGCGGCGAGCATCGCGACTACTGCTCCCGCCAGAAGATATTTTGCCCAACGTCCTTTCATTGTTCTCGTCTTATGTTGCCTGAATGCGAGACGAAGATAACAAACCCCCGTACCTAATGAAATGCGTATACATACCCCGACGCAAATTTTGAGCAAAAAATAATCCAGAATGCGTTGTTTTTGTTCATTTTCACCCTAAAAACGTGATCAAGGTGAAAAAAGGGTTGCATGAAAATGCGAGCAGAGTATAGTGCGCATCCACGGACGCGGGGTGGAGCAGCCTGGTAGCTCGTCGGGCTCATAACCCGAAGGTCGTCAGTTCAAATCTGGCCCCCGCAACCAATTAAAATTTGATGTAAGATTTTTGCAAAGTAGTTCGAATCACAGCAAGGCGGCGACGCAGTGAATCCTTAGGAGCTTACTCC
>NZ_JAOWDO010000070.1:48320-162641 GCF_030336535.1 Citrobacter sp. Ce006 | reverse complement strand
GAGGTTGAGTAACGGGTACGGCCGTCCGAGATCGTCCACTTCTGTACGTCCCGTCACGTTAAATCCCATCTTCTTATAGAATCCAACTGCCTGCTCATTCTGTTCGTTAACGTTGGTTGTTAGCGTTGAACTCATTGATAAAGCATGTTCAATCAGCAACTTACCCACACCACTCCCACGCACATCCGGATCGACAAACAACGCATCTATATGCTTATCGGTAAGGAGCATGAAGGCGACGGGCTCATCCTGTTCTGTCACTGCAACCCATAGAGGGGCTTCAGGTAAAAATGAACGTACCAGCTCCTCCAGCTCAATCCGATAATCCGCAGAGAGGAAATGGTGTGTGGCATCTACTGAACGACACCAAATAGAAACTAACTTATCTCCTTCGTCCTGACGCGAACGACGAATGGTAATGGTCATAGCATTCTCCTTTTTTTCTTTACTCCACTATTCTACAGCAAGGAGCCGTGAAACTTTCTCAACTTGAGGATGCAGGCTCGACATTCGCATAATTCCTGGGTATCTTCAGCTATCTGGATGTCTAAACGTTTAAGCGTATGTAGTGAGGTTATCAGGTTATGCCAATTCGCGTGCAGGACGAGCTACCCGCCGTCAATTTCTTGCGTGAGGAAAACGTCTTCGTGATGACGACATCCCGCGCTTCCGGTCAGGAAATTCGTCCACTGAAGGTGCTCATCCTCAACCTGATGCCCAAGAAGATTGAAACGGAAAACCAGTTTCTGCGTTTACTCTCTAACTCACCGCTGCAGGTAGATGTTCAGCTATTGCGCATCGATGCCCGCGAGTCACGCAACACCCCAACGGAGCATCTGAATAACTTTTACTGTAATTTCGAGGATATCTGCGATCAGAACTTTGACGGACTGATTGTGACCGGCGCGCCGTTGGGCCTGGTTGAATTTAATGATGTGGCTTACTGGCCGCAGATTAAACAAGTGCTTGAATGGGCGAAAGATCATGTTACATCGACGCTATTTGTCTGTTGGGCGGTGCAAGCCGCGTTGAATATCCTGTACGGAATTCCCAAGCAAACCCGCACGGATAAGCTCTCAGGCGTCTATGAGCACCATATTCTTCACCCTCATGCGCTGCTGACGCGTGGATTTGATGATGCGTTCCTGGCCCCGCATTCGCGCTATGCCGATTTCCCTGCTGCGCTTATCCGCGACTACACCGATCTCGAGATTTTTGCTGAAACCGAAGAGGGAGATGCTTACCTGTTTGCCAGCAAAGATAAACGTATTGCCTTCGTGACGGGTCATCCTGAGTATGACGATCACACACTCGGCAGCGAATATTTTCGTGACGTCGAAGCGGGCTTAACGCCGGAAGTTCCCTATAACTATTTCCCGAAAGATGACCCACAAAACAAACCGCGGGCAACCTGGCGTAGCCACGGCAATCTGTTGTTCACCAACTGGCTCAACTATTACGTCTACCAGATCACGCCATATGATCTGCGTCACATGAATCCAACGCTGGATTAATCTTCTGTAGCAGACGATCCTTAAGCGTTTCAGCATGTTGAATCAGGCACCTTCGGGTGCCTTTTTTATTTCCGAAACGCACCTCATCATGTAATTAAATTTAATTTATATTGTTATCAATAAGTTAATTGATAATTAAATTAAAAATGGAAATTGTTTTTGATTTTGAAATTTAAATGAGTAGTCTTAGTTGTGCTGAACGAAAACCGCACAACGATCCTTCGTTCGCATTGGGGATGTGTTTGGATCAATGACGAGGAACTACGCAATGAATCAACAGGCAACGACAACCGATGAACTGGTCTTTACCAGGCCGGGCGGCGAACAGGAGCAACAAATTCTGACCGCTGAAGCGATAGAGTTTCTTACCGAGCTGGTGACAAGATTTACGCCAAAGCGGAATAAACTTCTGGCTGCGCGTATCCAGCAGCAGCAGGATATTGATGACGGTAAGTTGCCTGATTTTATTTCGGAAACGGCTTCCATTCGTGAGGGTGACTGGAAGATCCGCGGAATTCCTGATGATTTACTGGATCGCCGCGTAGAGATTACCGGACCGGTTGAGCGCAAGATGGTCATCAACGCGCTGAACGCGAACGTCAAAGTCTTTATGGCTGATTTTGAAGATTCGCTGGCTCCTGAGTGGAGCAAAGTTATCGACGGGCAGATCAACCTGCGCGATGCGGTCAATGGCACCATTAGCTATACCAATGAAGCGGGTAAAATTTATCAGCTCAAACCCAATCCGGCTCTGTTGGTGTGTCGTGTTCGTGGTCTGCACCTGCCGGAAAAACACGTCACCTGGCGTGGCGAATCCATCCCAGGCAGCTTGTTCGACTTTGCCCTCTATTTCTTCCACAACTACAAAACGTTGCTGGCGAAAGGCAGCGGCCCTTATTTCTATCTGCCAAAAACACAGGCCTGGCAAGAAGCGGCATGGTGGAGCGAAGTGTTCAGCTATGCAGAGGACCGCTTTAACCTGCCGCGCGGCACCATTAAAGCGACCCTGTTGATTGAAACGCTGCCGGCTGTTTTCCAGATGGACGAAATTCTGCACGCCCTGCGTGACCACATTGTGGGCCTGAACTGCGGTCGCTGGGACTACATTTTTAGCTATATCAAAACGCTGAAGAACCACCCGGATCGCGTGCTGCCGGACCGTCAGGTGGTGACGATGGATAAGCCATTCCTCAGCGCCTATTCGCGTCTGCTGATTAAAACCTGTCATAAACGCGGCGCGTTCGCGATGGGCGGCATGGCGGCGTTCATTCCCAGCAAAGATGCGGAACGTAACAACCAGGTTCTGACCAAGGTAAAAGCGGACAAAGCGCTGGAAGCGAATAACGGTCATGACGGCACATGGATTGCCCATCCGGGACTGGCAGATACCGCTATGGCGGTGTTCAACGACGTACTCGGTGAAAACAAAAATCAGCTATTCGTGACCCGTGAAGAAGATGCGCCGATTACCGCAGAACAACTGCTGGCACCTTGTGAAGGTGAGCGTACTGAAGAAGGCATGCGCGCCAATATCCGTGTCGCGGTGCAGTACATCGAAGCGTGGATCTCCGGTAACGGCTGCGTACCGATTTACGGTCTGATGGAAGATGCGGCCACCGCCGAAATCTCCCGTACCTCCATCTGGCAGTGGATCCACCACCAGAAGACGCTCAGCAACGGTAAGCCGGTTACCAAACCGCTGTTCCGTCAGATGCTGGCCGAAGAGATGTTGGTGATTCAGGACGAACTGGGCGAGCACCGCTACAGCAGCGGGCGTTTTGACGATGCCGCGCGCCTGATGGAACAAATCACCACATCAGATGACTTAATCGACTTCCTCACCCTGCCAGGTTACCGCCTGCTGGCGTAATCCACCACATAACAATATGGAGCATCTGCACATGAAAACCCGTACTCAACAAATCGAAGAATTACAGAAAGAATGGACTCAACCGCGCTGGGAAGGCATCACCCGTCCATATAGCGCGGAGGAAGTGGTGAAATTACGTGGCTCGGTCAACCCGGAATGTACGCTGGCGCAGCTTGGCGCGGCAAAAATGTGGCGTCTGCTGCACGGCGAATCGAAGAAAGGTTATATCAACAGCCTCGGCGCGCTGACTGGCGGTCAGGCGCTGCAACAGGCTAAAGCCGGTATTGAAGCGGTCTACCTTTCAGGTTGGCAGGTGGCGGCAGATGCCAACCTGGCATCCAGCATGTATCCAGACCAATCGCTGTATCCGGCGAACTCGGTCCCGGCAGTGGTGGACAGGATCAACAACACATTCCGTCGCGCCGATCAGATCCAATGGTCAACCGGTATTGAGCCGAACGATCCGCGCTATGTCGATTACTTCCTGCCGATTGTTGCCGATGCGGAAGCTGGGTTTGGTGGCGTACTGAACGCGTTTGAACTGATGAAATCGATGATTGAGGCTGGTGCAGCGGCCGTTCACTTCGAAGATCAGCTCGCATCGGTGAAAAAATGTGGTCACATGGGCGGCAAAGTGCTGGTTCCGACTCAGGAAGCTATCCAGAAACTGGTGGCCGCCCGTCTGGCAGCAGACGTCATGGGTGTTCCGACGCTGGTGATTGCGCGTACTGATGCTGACGCAGCCGATCTCATTACGTCTGATTGCGACCCTTACGACAGCGAGTTCATCACCGGCGAACGTACCAGCGAAGGGTTCTACCGTACGCATGCGGGCATTGAGCAGGCGATCAGTCGTGGCCTGGCCTACGCACCGTATGCGGATCTGGTGTGGTGTGAAACTTCCACGCCGGACCTCGAACTGGCGAAGCGCTTTGCCGATGCGATTCACGCGAAATTCCCAGGCAAACTGCTGGCCTACAACTGTTCGCCGTCGTTTAACTGGCAGAAAAACCTGGACGACAAAACCATTGCCAGCTTCCAGCAGCAGCTGTCGGATATGGGTTACAAATACCAGTTCATTACCCTGGCGGGCATCCACAGCATGTGGTTCAACATGTTCGACCTCGCGCATTCCTATGCGCAGGGCGAAGGCATGCGCCACTATGTTGAGAAGGTTCAGCAGCCAGAATTTGCGGCGGCTAAAGACGGTTACACCTTCGTATCCCATCAGCAGGAAGTGGGTACAGGCTACTTCGATAAAGTCACCACCATCATTCAGGGCGGTACTTCCTCGGTGACCGCGCTGACCGGCTCGACCGAAGAATCGCAGTTTTGATTAATGCCCGGTGGCGCTGCGCTTACCGGGCCTACGAAGGGATGTAGGCCGGATAAGCGAACGCGCCATCCGGCATGACGTTGTGCCGGATGGGAGAAATCGATGACGCGTGGCCTGGAATTACTGATTGCTCAGACTATCTTGCAAGGTTTCGACGCCCAGTACGGGCGTTTTCTGGAAGTCACCTCCGGCGCGCAGCAGCGTTTTGAACATGCCGACTGGCATGCGGTTCAGCAGGCGATGAAAAGCCGTATTCACCTTTACGATCATCACGTGGGTCTGGTGGTGGAGCAGCTGCGCTGCATTACTGACGGTAAAAGTACCGACGCGGATTTTTTACTTCGCGTGAAAGAGCATTACACCCGGCTACTGCCGGATTACCCACGCTTCGAGATTGCGGAGAGTTTCTTTAACTCCGTCTACTGCCGGTTATTTGACCACCGCTCGCTGACTCCCGAGCGGCTGTTTATTTTCAGTTCTCAGCCAGAGCGCCGTTTTCGCACGATCCCACGTCCGCTGGCGAAAGACTTCTTTCCTGATACCGGCTGGGAGTGGCTGCTTACGCGCGTTCTCGGCGATCTGCCCCTGCGCCTACCGTGGCAGAACAAACATCGTGATATCCACTTCATCATCGAACACCTGACCGAAACCCTGGGAGCGGATGTGTTGCTGGGCTGCCATTTACAGGTGGCGAACGAACTGTTTTATCGCAACAAGGCCGCCTGGCTGGTCGGTAAGTTGATTACCCCTTCCGGGACGCTGCCGTTTTTATTGCCAATCCACCGGACTGACGAAGGCGAACTGTTTGTCGATACCTGTCTGACCACGACAGCGGAGGCGAGCATTGTGTTTGGCTTCGCCCGCTCCTATTTTATGGTGTACGCTCCGTTGCCTGCGGCGCTGGTGGAGTGGCTGCGCGAGATCCTGCCCGGAAAAACCACCGCCGAACTGTACATGGCGATTGGCTGTCAGAAACACGCGAAGACCGAAAGTTACCGCGAGTATCTGCTCTATCTTGCCCATTGCGATGAGCATTTTATCGAAGCGCCGGGTATTCGCGGCATGGTGATGCTGGTGTTTACCCTGCCGGGCTTTGACCGGGTGTTTAAAATCATCAAAGACAAATTTGCCCCGCAAAAAGAGATGTCTGCCGCCCACGTCCGCGCCTGCTATCAGCTGGTCAAAGAGCACGATCGTGTTGGGCGAATGGCTGACACTCAGGAGTTCGAGAACTTTGTGCTGGATAAACGGCAAATCGATCCGGCGCTGATGGCGCTGTTATTGCAGGAAGCCCCGGAAAAAATTACCGATCTCGGCGATCAGATTGTCATTCGCCATCTGTATATCGAACGACGGATGGTGCCGCTGAATATCTGGCTGGAGCAGGTCGAAGGCCAGCAGCTGCGCGATGCCATTGAAGAGTACGGCAACGCGATTCGCCAACTGGCTGCCGCCAATATTTTCCCCGGCGATATGCTGTTTAAGAACTTCGGCGTGACCCGCCACGGGCGCGTGGTGTTCTACGACTACGATGAAATATGCTACATGACGGAGGTGAATTTCCGCCATATCCCGCCGCCACGCTACCCGGAAGATGAGATGAGCGCTGAGCCTTGGTACAGCGTATCGCCGGGAGATGTCTTCCCGGAAGAGTTTCGTCACTGGCTTTGTGCCGACCCGCGTATCGGGCCGCTATTTGAAGAGATGCACGCTGACCTGTTCAGCGCTGACTACTGGCGCGGCCTACAGACGCGCATCAAAAACGGTCACGTGGAAGATGTTTACGCCTACCGGCGTCGGCAACGGTTCAGCGTACGTTATGAAACCGACCGTAGGCCGGATAAGGCGCTTGCGCCGCCATCCGGCAATGTGCGCCGTGCCTGATGCGCTACGCTTATCAGGCCTACAAATCTGCACTAACCCTGGACAGTAGGCCGGATAAGGCGTAGCCGCCACCCGGCAATCCCATCTTAGCGAATCCCGCCATACGCCAGCGTCACTTCTTTCGCCGCTTTGATCGCCATAGCGCCAAACTCGGTCACGCGATCGTCGGTAATGCGCGAAATGGGTCCGGAAATGGAAATAGCGGCGAACGGCTCGCGGTGCTCGTCATAAATGCATGACGCCACGCAGCGCAGGCCCAGCGCATGTTCCTCATCATCAAAGGAATAGCCGCGCTTGCGCGTCTGGGCCAAATCCTCTTTCAGATGCACCGGCGACACCAGCGTGGCGTGGGTGTAAGCGTGCAGGCCTTTACGGTGTAGCAGGCCAGTCACCTGTTCTTCGCTCAGTTGGGATAAAAACGCCTTACCCGCGCCGGAAGCGTGCATCGGCAGTTTGCCGCCGATAGGCGCGGACATGCGCATCAGCTGGGTGCACTGCACCTGGTCGATAATAATGGCCTGATGGTCGCTTTGATCCAGCACGGCCAGGTTTACCGTCTCACCGGAGTCCTCCATCAGCTTGCGCAGGATCGGGTGGACAATCGCCAGCAAATTACGGCTTTGTAAAAAGCTGCTGCCGACGATAAACGCATGTGCACCGACGGCCCAGTGTCCTAAGTCACCGACCTGGCGGACAAAACCCTGCTGCTGCATGGTGGTCAATAAACGGTGAGTCGTGGAATTTGGCAGGCCAGCCTGCTGTGCCAGTTCGGTTAGCGCCACGCTGCCGTTGGATTCCGCAATCCACTCCAGTAGCTTCAGGCCGCGGGTCAGAGACTGAACCTGCCCGGTTGCAGGCGCAGTAGCAGCGGCGGGTTTTCTACCGCGTTTCGCGGGGATTGTGGCAACCATGGCGGACTCCTTTTCTGTATCGTGGAAATCATTTTCGTTTTATTCAATTATAATGCAAGAATTCCTGTACTGATCGGATGAGTGAAGCTGAACATGTCTCATGTTGGCCGTTGTTCCCTTTTCCACCTCTCAGGTTTGTGCCAGTATGGCCTGTTGAGTTTTTTTCGGTCTGGTTGAGCGTTGTCGGGAGCGAGTGTGAGCAGCAAAGTAGAACAATTACGTCAGCAGTTAAATGAACGTATTCTGGTGCTGGACGGCGGTATGGGCACCATGATCCAGGGATATCGTCTGAGCGAAGAGGATTTCCGCGGCGAACGCTTTGCCGACTGGCCGTGCGATCTGAAAGGCAACAACGACCTGTTGGTGCTCAGCAAACCGGAGGTGATCGCCGCGATCCATAACGCCTACTTTGAGGCGGGCGCGGATATCATCGAAACCAACACCTTTAACTCCACGACTATCGCCATGGCGGATTACCAGATGGAATCCCTGTCGGCGGAAATCAACTTTACGGCAGCTAAACTGGCGCGTGCGGCGGCAGACGAATGGACTGCGCGCACGCCGGAAAAACCGCGCTATGTCGCGGGTGTGCTCGGCCCAACCAACCGTACGGCGTCTATCTCGCCTGACGTTAACGACCCGGCTTACCGCAACATTACCTTTGATCAACTGGTGGCCGCCTACCGTGAATCTACCAAAGCGCTGGTGGAAGGCGGCAGTGACCTGATCCTGATTGAAACCGTCTTCGATACCCTGAACGCCAAAGCCGCTATTTTTGCGGTGAAAACCGAATTCGAAGCGCTGGGCGTTGAGCTGCCGATTATGCTCTCCGGCACCATCACCGATGCTTCCGGGCGTACGCTTTCCGGCCAGACTACCGAAGCATTCTATAACTCCTTGCGCCACGCGGATGCGCTGACTTTCGGCCTGAACTGCGCCTTAGGTCCGGACGAGCTGCGCCAGTACGTGCAGGAACTGTCGCGCATTGCCGAATGCTACGTGACCGCGCACCCGAATGCCGGTTTACCAAACGCCTTTGGCGAATACGATCTCGACGCCGACACCATGGCGGCACAAATCCGCGAGTGGGCGCAGGCGGGCTTTCTCAACGTGGTCGGCGGCTGCTGCGGCACCACGCCGGAACACATCGCCGCCATGAGCCGCGCGGTGGATGGCTTGCCGCCGCGCCGTTTGCCGGAAATCCCGGTTGCCTGCCGCCTGTCCGGCCTTGAACCGCTGAACATCGGCGACGACAGCCTGTTTGTGAACGTCGGCGAGCGCACCAACGTCACCGGTTCGGCGAAATTTAAACGCCTGATCAAAGAAGAGAAATACAGCGAAGCGCTGGATGTCGCCCGCCAGCAGGTGGAAAGCGGCGCGCAGATTATCGATATCAACATGGATGAGGGGATGCTCGACGCCGAAGCGGCAATGGTGCGTTTCCTCAACCTGATCGCCGGTGAACCGGATATCGCCCGCGTACCGATCATGATCGACTCCTCGAAATGGGACGTTATCGAGAAAGGGCTGAAGTGCATTCAGGGTAAAGGCATCGTTAACTCCATCTCGATGAAAGAGGGGGTTGAGACCTTTATTCATCACGCGAAGCTTCTGCGTCGCTACGGTGCCGCGGTGGTGGTGATGGCTTTTGACGAGCAGGGGCAGGCCGACACCCGCGCGCGTAAAATCGAGATCTGCCGTCGGGCGTACAAAATTCTTACCGAAGAAGTGGGCTTCCCGCCGGAAGACATTATCTTTGACCCGAACATCTTTGCCGTCGCGACCGGTATTGATGAGCACAACAACTACGCGCAGGACTTTATCGGCGCCTGTGAGGACATCAAACGCGAACTGCCGCATGCGCTGATCTCCGGCGGTGTTTCAAACGTTTCATTCTCGTTTCGCGGCAACGACCCGGTACGTGAAGCTATTCACGCGGTATTCCTCTACTACGCCATTCGCAACGGTATGGACATGGGGATCGTCAACGCCGGACAGTTGGCGATTTATGACGACCTGCCCGCCGAGCTGCGCGATGCGGTTGAAGACGTGATCCTTAACCGCCGTGACGATGGCACCGAACGACTGCTGGAGCTGGCTGAGAAATATCGCGGCAGTAAAACCGACGACACGGCGAATGCCCAGATGGCGGAATGGCGCACCTGGGACGTGAAAAAGCGCCTCGAATACTCGCTGGTGAAAGGCATTACCGAGTTTATTGAGCTGGATACCGAAGAAGCGCGCCAGCAAGCTGCGCGTCCGATCGAGGTTATTGAAGGACCGCTGATGGACGGCATGAACGTGGTCGGCGACCTGTTCGGCGAGGGAAAAATGTTCCTGCCGCAGGTGGTGAAATCCGCTCGCGTGATGAAGCAGGCGGTGGCCTACCTCGAACCGTACATTGAGGCCAGCAAAGAGAAAGGTTCCAGCAACGGCAAGATGGTCATCGCGACCGTGAAGGGCGATGTGCACGATATCGGCAAAAACATTGTTGGCGTGGTGCTGCAATGTAACAACTACGAAATCGTCGATCTTGGCGTGATGGTGCCCGCGGAGAAAATCCTCAGAACGGCGCGAGAAGTGAATGCCGATCTGATTGGCCTTTCCGGGCTGATTACCCCGTCGCTGGACGAAATGGTCAACGTGGCGAAAGAGATGGAGCGTCAGGGCTTCACCATCCCACTGCTGATTGGCGGTGCGACCACCTCGAAAGCACACACCGCGGTGAAAATTGAGCAGAACTACAGTGGCCCGACGGTTTACGTGCAAAACGCCTCGCGTACCGTTGGCGTCGTGGCTGCGCTGCTCTCAGACACCCAGCGTGATGACTTTGTCGCCCGTACGCGTAAAGAGTACGAAACCGTGCGTATTCAGCATGCGCGTAAGAAACCGCGTACCCCGCCGGTAACGTTACAGGTCGCTCGCGACAACGATCTGGCCTTCGACTGGGAAAACTACACGCCGCCGGTGGCGCACCGCCTCGGCGTGCAGGAAGTGGAAGCCAGCATCGAAACCCTGCGCAATTACATCGACTGGACGCCGTTCTTTATGACCTGGTCGTTGGCCGGGAAATATCCGCGCATTCTTGAAGATGAGGTGGTAGGAGAAGAGGCGAAGCGCCTGTTCAAAGATGCCAACGACATGCTGGATAAACTCAGCGCTGAGAAGACCCTGAATCCGCGCGGCGTGGTGGGTTTATTCCCGGCCAATCGCGTGGGTGACGACATCGAGATTTACCGTGACGAGACGCGTACGCATGTCATCAACGTGAGTCATCACCTGCGCCAGCAGACGGAAAAAGTCGGTTTCGCCAACTATTGCCTGTCTGACTTTGTCGCGCCGAAACTGAGCGGCAAAGCGGATTACATCGGTGCTTTCGCGGTTACCGGCGGTCTGGAGGAAGATGCGCTGGCGGACGCCTTTGAAGCCCAGCATGACGACTACAACAAGATCATGGTGAAAGCGATCGCTGACCGTCTGGCGGAAGCATTCGCGGAGTATCTGCATGAGCGCGTGCGTAAAGTTTACTGGGGCTATGCGGCGAATGAGAATCTCAGTAACGAGGAACTTATCCGCGAAAACTACCAGGGGATTCGCCCGGCGCCGGGCTATCCGGCGTGCCCGGAACACACTGAAAAGGCCACCATTTGGGAACTGCTGGACGTGGAAGCGCACACCGGGATGAAGCTCACTGAATCATTTGCGATGTGGCCAGGCGCGTCGGTCTCCGGCTGGTATTTCAGTCATCCGGACAGCAAGTACTACGCCGTGGCGCAAATCCAGCGCGATCAGGTTGAAGATTATGCCTTCCGTAAAGGCATGAGCGTGGCGGAAGTCGAACGTTGGTTAGCGCCAAACCTCGGCTACGACGCTGATTGATTCACAAAACTGTCATCTTTATTTACAACAAACAGGGCACTCATTGAGTGCCCTGTCTCTTTATTACGTTTAAACCCTTATACTGAAAGAAGGCTTCGGCCTCAGGAACATATAACGATAAGGAGTACCTGATTCCGTGTTAACTCTGTTACACCTGCTTTCTGCCGTCGCGATGCTGGTTTGGGGTACGCATATTGTGCGTACCGGCGTGATGCGTGTCTTTGGCGCCCGCTTGCGTACCGTCCTCAGCCGTAGTGTTGAAAAGAAGCCGCTCGCCTTTTGTGCGGGTATCGGCGTGACGGCGCTGGTGCAAAGCAGCAACGCCACCACCATGCTGGTCACTTCGTTTGTCGCGCAAGATCTCGTGGCGCTCACCCCTGCGCTGGTGATTGTACTCGGCGCCGACGTGGGGACCGCGCTGATGGCGCGTATCCTGACTTTCGACCTCTCCTGGCTGTCGCCACTGCTGATTTTTATCGGCGTGATCTTCTTTCTCGGACGTAAGCAGTCCCGCGTGGGGCAACTGGGGCGGGTTGGTATTGGGCTGGGATTGATTTTACTGGCGTTGGAGCTGATTGTGCAGGCAGTAACGCCGATCACCCAGGCGAATGGTGTGCAGGTTATTTTCGCCTCGCTCACCGGCGATATCATGCTGGATGCGCTGATTGGCGCCATGTTTGCGATTATCAGTTACTCCAGCCTGGCGGCGGTGCTGCTGACGGCCACACTGACCGCCGCAGGCATTATCTCGTTCCCGGTGGCGTTGTGTCTGGTGATTGGCGCCAACCTCGGCTCTGGCCTGCTGGCGATGTTGAATAACAGCGCCGCGAACGCCGCCGCCCGCCGAGTGGCGCTCGGCAGTCTGTTGTTTAAGCTGGTGGGGAGCCTGATTATCCTGCCGTTTGTTCATCCGCTGGCTAATCTGATGGATGAACTGCCGCTGGCGAAATCTGAACTGGTTATCTACTTCCACGTCTTCTACAACCTGGTGCGCTGCGTGGCGATGGTGCCGTTCGCCGAACCGATGGCGCGTTTTTGTAAGCGCATCATCCGCGATGAGCCAGAACTTGATGCGCATCTGAAGCCCAAACATCTGGACGTTAGCGCGCTGGATACGCCGACGCTCGCTTTGGCTAATGCCGCCCGTGAAGCTTTGCGCATTGGCGACGCGATGGAGCAGATGATGGACGGGCTGAAGAAGGTGATGCACGGCGAGCCGCGGGAAGAGAAAGAGCTGCGCAGGATGGCGGACGACATTAACGTGCTATACACGGCCATTAAGCTCTATCTGGCGCGGATGCCAAAGGATGAGCTGGCGGAAGAGGAATCACGCCGTTGGGCGGAGATTATCGAAATGTCGCTCAACCTCGAGCAGGCTTCCGATATTGTCGAACGTATGGGCAGCGAGATAGCCGATAAGTCGCTGGCCGCCCGCCGGGCATTCTCTGTCGAAGGGCTAAAAGAACTGGATGCGCTCTACGATCAGTTGCTCAGCAATCTGCAACTGGCAATGTCGGTGTTCTTCTCAGGTGATGTGACCAGCGCCCGCCGTCTGCGCCGCAGCAAGCACCGCTTCCGTATTCTCAACCGTCGTTATTCGCATGCGCACGTTGACCGTTTGCATCAGCAGAACGTGCAGAGCATCGAGACCAGCTCGTTGCACCTGGCGCTGTTGGGCGATATGCAGCGTCTGAACTCGCTGTTTTGTTCAGTGGCTTACAGCGTGCTGGAACAGCCGGATGAAGACGATGAGCGGGATGATTATTGAGTGAGGTGAAGCGGTAGGCCGGATAAGGCATTTATGCCGCCATCCGGCAATGCTGTCGTCTACCATATAGGCCGGATAAGGCGAAGCCGCCATCCGGCATCAGACAATAAATCAACTAAAAGCAGTGGCCTGCTTCAACGGCAACCGCCTCTTCACCCGCTTTAAAGATATACGTGGTGTTCGGGCCGCCGAGCACGGACTTACCGTTACTCACCTTAATCCAGTTACCTTCCGGCAAGCCAATTACCGTCAGCTCTGGCGCCACAACCAGCAGCTCGCGAATACGCTGTTCACGCGTTTCTCCTTTGTGGCCTTCCGGCAGCGCGTTGGTGAAATGTGGGTTAATCTGCAGCGGGAACAGACCCAGGGCATCAAAGCCTTTTGGATCGACAATCGGCATGTCGTTGGTGGTGCGGATGGTCTGGCAGGCAAGGTTGGAACCCGCGCTCCAGCCGATATACAGCGCACCGCGTTTGACGACATCCACAATCGGCGCCAGCAGTCCGCGTTCGCGGCTTTCTTTCAGTAACTGGAAGGTATTACCCCCGCCGACAATCACCAGCTCTGCATTTTCAATAGCGGCAATCGGATCGACAACGGTATGAATACCCGTAACGTTGACGCCCATTGGCGCAAAGATGGCTGCCGTTTTCGCCGTGTACTCATCCCAGGTTTGCGTCACGCCAGCGAACGGAATAAACACCGCCGTACGGCGACCATTCAGTTGTTCAGCAATCAGCGGCAGCGCATGTTCCATCCAACCTTTGCCCGGCAGCGTCGAGTTACTCAATAAAAGCAGTTCCATCATTTCTCCATGTAATCAGAAAATTACCAACCGCAGTCATGTTACCACCGTCAGTATAACGCCTCACTGATATGGCTCACGATGTTGGAAGGGGGACAGAAGCTGTGGCTATTTTTTAAGTGTAAATCCAATACCGAGCGCCTTCATCACAGCCAGCGTGGTTTTCAGCGTCGGGTTTCCTTTCTCACTAAAAGAGCGATAAAGCTGCTCGCGGGATAATCCCGTTTCTGCCGCAATGTTCGCCATTCCCTTAGCGCGAGCCACCACGCCCAGTGCTTTTGCAATGTACGTTGCATCGCCTGTTTCGAGGGCATCGGCCATAAACACGGCAATTTCTTCATCATCAACCAGCGCAGTGGCGGGATCGTACTGAGTAAGTTTATTCATGGCGGAAGATCTCCTGATAATTCAGTGAACAGGCGAGCATTTTTGCAAGAGTAATATCGTTGGCTTGTGAGCTTTTATCGCCCCCACATAACAAAATGATGATGCGGCAGCCTTGCTGTTTAAAGTAAATCCTGTAACCAGGACCGTATGAAATGCGCATTTCGCTGACGCCTTCTCCAACAGGTTTAACATCACCAGCTAAACCATTCGCTAAACGAAAAAGGCGTGTAGCAATGAGCGTTTTAGCTCTCCTGTCCCGTAGGTTGTGCTCCCAACGCTGGAAAACCATTGTCTGAAGAATTTCCATGATGACGTTCCATGTATTTTATAAACTACATTATGAATTGACAAGTTGAGACTAGAGAGTAAAAAAATGGGGAGTAAGGGGAAATGCTTGCTGGAGGAAGCAGGAAAGTGTCTCGCAATAATACGTAGTTTATCAGGACGCTGCGGTTGATACGAGAAACGATAACGGGGGAGAGGGGCTGCTTTGTGCCAATAGAGGACATTGTTATCATCTATCTGCATCAATCAGTGGGGGCAAGTCATATCAACTTCCAAAACATTCAAATTCTTTACGCAAAAAAAATGTTGATTTCTTGTCAATTAATTCCATAATGAAATTAATATATGAAAATCATTAGAAATCTTAACGTTAGGTGGTTAATATGGCATCAGATAACTGGAATAAAATAGATGATTTCACATTGGACAGTGAGCTTTACTACTGCGCGTTTTTAGATGTTCTAGGATATAAAAATAAATCTGATGAATTCTTTGATGGGCGATTTAATCTGCGTGGAAGGTATGAAAGAGCTCTGACTTCATCTTTGGAATTATTGGAAAATGTTACCGTTCGTGGCTTTACAGATACAAGCAGACTAGAAGTGAGGTTTTTCTCTGATAGTATCATCATAACGCACCCTAAAAATACAAATAAAGAAACTTCTTTTTTTAATATATTATTTTTATGCCAAGTATTGTCTGCACATCTAAGCTTTGAAGGTTTGTTCATTCGAGGCGGGATTTCCCAAGGTCAACACATTGAAAAAACTAATAAAAAACACAATTTCTCATTTTTATCCTCTAAAGCGCTCGAGAAAGCTTACATGCTTGAATCTACAAAGTCAGTTTATCCTAGAATATTAATTGACGATGATATTATTCCAGATGTGAGCGGACACAACCTCACTATGATTGTTAAAAACGCTTCTAGCTACATAGTGCATTTTTCTCCTCATATTATAAATAGAGAAGGGAATAATCAGTCAGACGTGAAGCTTGAAATGGAGGATATATATAAGATTTATGAATCAGTAACTACCCAAAGAGTTAAAGATAAATACAAGTGGTTGCTCTGTTATTACTATTGGTCGTTATCAACAATACCAGGGGTAAATATGGATGAATTTGAAAAATTTAAAGTCGGTAATGTTTGTGATTTTGAAATGATGTCCTCTGGTTATTTTTCCCATCAATAAGTATGTCGAAGATAATCCGGCTTCTTTGAGAAAGCCTCTTTGAGAAAGTAAGTCGCATTGAACCTCGAGAAATAGCATCATATGGAAATAGTCAGAATAATTTGAAAAGCACTATGTTGTTTGGCAAACCCTCATGACAGCACTCAGCAATGCACCGGGCATGTCCGCTCACAGCCAAAAGCAGAAGTTGGAATGCCGGAGACTCTCTTATAGTGGATCGGTAGTTTTGTAGGGATGATAACGCTGACATTAAGATGTTAATGGGATACGCTCAATTTGCACCGGGTCGTCTCAACGAAGCCATCCACTTTACCCCTCTTAACAATATGGATTGAATGACGTTATGGAAAATAAATACAAGCATGACAAAGCGTCGCTGGCAGACTGATATAGAGGGGTTAGTCTTGAAGTTATACGCAAGTTAAGGCTAAACTGGAAGAACAAGTTTTGGTTACTGCGCTCCTCATAAGTCAGTTAACTTTGTTCACACAGTGCCAACTTTATGAACTTTCGAAGAGAAGAAATTAATCTCTAATCTCAAAAATCACAAGGTTCTTAATAACAAGAATGGTATAAATATGGAATTACTAAATTCGATTGATTGGTATCTAACGAAAATAAATAATGCGCAGACAGCATTACTTGAAACCCCACCGCCCGCAAATATTGAACACCTAAGATTTAATCATGGCGTTTACATTGAGTCTATATTTTCACTAATAGATTACATGAAAGATAATAATAATTGTATACAGGAAGATATCAAAATAACAATAGGCAGTAACCTTTTTTATTTTAGGACGCTAAGGAATTCAATTGTACACCGTGGATTTGATCTTAGCACTAGAGGCACCGTCGTTAATGGAAATACACGAGTATTAACGCCAGACAATGTTGTCGACAAGGGAGTGTTACTCCCAACACCTGTAGAGCCGTTGCTATTAAAAGCAACAATGCAACTGGATATCGTAATGAGATCAATGCTAATCCTAAAGCTCAACAGTCTTGGAGCTTTAGATGAAAAAGAAATAGATGAGGATGTTGAATTTAAAAAGCATTGTTCATTGATAGAAAATGATAATTACATACCTTTATTCGTAAAAGAGATGTATATGAAAAACATTGAAGAAATAAAGAGAAGTTTGAATTTTACAGAAATAAATAGAGATAGAATCAATAAGTTAAAAGATAAATTATCACCAGTCAATACATTAATGTCGTTTTCAAAAATATAAAGTGTCATATAAATAATATTAAAAACACGCATATGATGGCTGCTTGGAGATTAACTGATAATATGCGAACATCTTCTTCTCAATCAATTAGTAAGTACTCCTAATCGAGTGTGGGCAGCCCAATTGTTAAACCAGTGGCGATTTAACTGCGAACTTCCGTTTTTCGCTCTAAACAGACCTTCAGAAAAGCGATATAAAGTACTGCCTCTTACACTTCGATCCCTTTCTGTTTCAGCTCTTTTCTAATCACTCGTTTAATCCAGGCTGCCAACGATTCATCGCCATCCTGCCGTTGTGCTTCTTCCATCGCTTTGCGCAGTTCCGGATCCAGACGGAATTGAAACGGGGGATTGCCTCTTCTTTCGTTCATGTGTGTTGACACCTTAATTACATAAGAGTAGTGTGAGTATGTGTGATGACACATTACTCTCACACACCAAAAATGACAACGCCCCGAAAGTGCGGGAACACGATCAGGGCGTCTTACCACAACATTATACGAGGTAATGCTATGGCTGATGCTAATAGTACCACTAACGCCTGTTTTGCGTCTTCTTCTCTCATTTCACAGGCCGATCTGCTTTATTTTCCACTCGCCGAGGCGTTTCGCCATCTTGATTGTAGCCATCTCACCACCGAAGAAAATCTGGCGCTATCGTTTGGCTGTGAAGAGGCGCTGGCAGGGTTGTACCAGACGCTGAATTTTATGGGCGAAAGCCTGCTGACCATGGCGGGTGAAGGTCAGGAACATTTTGAGTATGAGAGCATATGCCAGTTAGGACACAGTCTGGTAAACATCAGCCAGTTGATTCCCGCGTTGGCGCAGTTGGAAGTGAAAGCTGACCAGCAGCTGTTTGCTCGCGATCCCCTCAACTAATCTGGAAAACGCCTCGCAGACTTCTTCTTCGGGGCGTGACAGACCTGTGCAACCATCTTAGTGTGACATGATGATTTGCCGGCCGGGAACAGGAAATGCTCGCTTATTACGCACACCTTAGGTGTGTCATGCGTACTGCTATGGGGGTTATCATGCGCACAGTGTTTAAGGTAAAAAATCAGTCAATGTCTCTCTGACTCCAGAGATCCTGGAAGAGGCGCGCAAGCTTAAAATCAATCTGTCAGCGGTTTTAACCGAAGCCCTAATCGAAAAATTTCGCGAGAACAAACGCGAAGAATGGTTGCTGGATAATAAAAAATCGATAGAAGCATTAAATCAATGGGTGGAAGAAAACGGTTCGTTCAGTGATTTTCAAAGGACATTCTGATTAATGGCTATTAGAGCGCCCATCCCTGGCGCTCTGTTCCTGCTTTTTACCCCGCCCGCGCAAATTCCGCCGCTTCGGCGATTAGCGCGTCATCCGGGCGTACGCCGGTGTACATGGCGAACTGCTCCACGGCCTGTAAGGCAATCACCTCTGCACCGCTGATGGTCTTTTTACCTAATTGCTGTGCCAGTTTGATTACCGGTGTTTCCGGCGGCAGGGCGACGACGTCAAACACCACGCTGGCGGCAGCGACCATTGCTTCGCTGTAGGCCAGTTCATCGCTCTCTTTACCGCCAGCCATGCCGACGGGCGTCACGTTGACCAGAATATCGCAGGTAATCCCTTCCGGCTGAGGCTGCCACTGGAAACCGTACTGTTTTGCCAGCGCCGGGCCGCTCTCACGATTGCGGGCGGCGACGATCACATCGCGAAAACCGGCATCGCGAAACGCGGCGATAACCGCTTTACCCATTCCACCGCTGCCGCGGATCATGACGCGTGCGTGGGTATCAAGCTGGTGGCTGGCAATCAGGCTTTTTATCGCAATGTAGTCGGTGTTAAATCCTGTCAGCTTACCGTTGTCATTGACGATGGTGTTGACAGAGTCAATGACTTTTGCGGAAGGATCGATGGCATCCAGAAACGGCATGCAGCTCTCTTTAAACGGCATCGATACCGCGCAGCCGCGGATGCCTAGCGCGCGAACGCCTTTCACCGCGGCCTCAATATCCTGCGTGGTAAAGGCTTTGTAGATAAAATTTAACCCCAACTTTTCATACAGATAGTTGTGAAAACGTGTGCCGAAGTTGCCGGGGCGGCCGGCAAGCGACATGCACAACTGGGTGTCGCGGTTAATCATGTTAAATTTCCTCGGCGTGAGACAATATGTACTGTTCGGCTTCCTGCGACCAAATCCCCTGATGGCGCTCCAGGATGTCACGCAGGGCTGAATCATCAATCTGGGTGAGCGCGGTTAACGGAAAGGCTTTGCCGGTGTAGACCAGTTTTTTCCCGCCACCGACTTTTGGCAGTTCCAGCGTTGTCTCACCAGCCGCATTCAGCCCCAGAATGTGCGTCACCACTTTTGCGGCCTGAACCTTCTTCTCTTCGATCAGTTTTACCGCCGTGCGCATATCGTCGGTATTGCCGCCAGATGTCCCAACATAATGGGTAAAGGCGTAGTGCACGTCGTAGAAGTTAATCGGCGCGCTAAACTGCTTATCCTGCGGACCCGCAAAGAAGTTCATGCAGCCATCGGCAGCCAGCAGGGAAGAGGCCAGCGTGACCAGCTCTTCGTTGGGTACAAATACAAAGATGTCGTCAAACCCATGGCCGCCGCTCAATGCCATCAATGTGTCATAAGCTGCATCCTGGGCGTGAAGGTAGTGGATCAACGTTTGTGGCTCTGACGGATAGTGCTTGCGGGCGTAGCTCAACTTGTCGTTATTGGTGTCGGTCACTACCAGCAGCGCCGGGTTAACCGGACCATGCAGCGCGTAGTCGATCGCCAGTAGTCCCATTGGCCCAGTGCCGCCGAGGATTAACGTACGCCCCTGCGGACGAATGCCCATCTTATGGTTATAAGTGCCTTCCTGCAGGTGATAGTTGGCGTTGAATGCGCCAATCACGCAGGACAGTGGCTCAACCAATGAACCTTCAAAATAGGTTTCGCCTTCGTAAGCCAACAAGCAGTCCTGCTCCATGACTTCATCAGGAATGATGACGTGCGTGGCTTCACCGCCCACCCATGGGAAGGAGTAGCCGGGACAGTCCGGGCGATCCGGCAGTTGCAGGTTAGCCTGAATGACATAGCGTTGGCCGGGCTGAAACTTGTGCTGCCATTTTTTCCCCACGGCAATAATATCGCCGCAGAACTCGTGGCCGATAATGATTGGATTGGTGGCCACATCATTTGGCACCTTTTTGTGGTTCTCACCCTGATTAGCCTCTTTCCAGGAAGAAAGGCAAAGGCTGTCGGTTACGACGGAAGCAAGAATTTCATCATCCTGCATTTCAGGAAGATCGAAGGTTTCCAGGCGCAGATCGCGTTTACCATAAAGGCGTAAAGCTGTTGTTGTTTGCATTGTTACCACCTCTTCCTCTTTCGAGGACAATTTGTTGAAGTAGCCCCAGCATCGCCGGGGCGGAAAAATCAGGACAGGAAGCCCAGCGCGTTACCGATAATCCCCAGCGCAAACAAGGCGAAGATCAGCCACACCGGATTAATTTTCTTGTTGAGTAGCCGCACCATCAGCAGCGTCAGACCCAGCGCCAGCAGGCCGGGGCAGAGTTGGTCGAGAATGTTCTGCACGGTCATGGTGACGGTGGTACCGTCTGTGCCAGGCGTTTGCGATACCACCAGTGGTACGTTGATGCTGGTCCATTTGGTGACCAGCACCCCCATGACAAACAGGCCAAGAATTGATGCGCCTTCGGTCAACTTTTGCAGCAGGTTGCCGCCCATGTCGCTGACGATGTTGACCCCTTTACGAAAGCCAAGCTGTAAGCCGTACCACTTCATTGCCAGACGTACTGCATTGAAAATAAAGAAGAACAATAGCGGGCCGAGAATGTTACCGGACAGTGCCAGCGATGCGCCGAGCGCGGCGGTAATCGGGCGCAGCGTTCCCCATACCAGCGGATCGCCGACGCCGGCCAGCGGACCCATCAGCCCAACTTTGATGCCATTGATTGCACCATCGTCAATTTCCGCGCCGTTGGCGCGAGCTTCTTCCATCGCGGCGGTCACGCCAATTACCGGGCCGCAAACGGCAGGTGTGGTATTGAAGAACACCAGGTGCCGTTTGAGTGCCGCAACCTGGTCCTCTTTCAGTGGATACAGGCGCTTGATGGCAGGGATCATGTCGTAGCAAAAGCCCAGCCCATGAATACGTTCAAAGTTGAATGATGCCTGTTGCAGGTTGGAGCGAACAAACATGCTAAACAGGTCGGATTTGGTCAGTTTTTTCTGTTCCATGGCTGGCTCCATTAGTCATCAAGCTGGTCGAGAGCTTGGGAAGAGGCGGGTTGCGCCTGCGGTTCGGCTTTACGCCACTGTGGGTTTAACTGGATGTAGACCAGCGCGATGATCACGCCCACGCCACCGAAAGCCAGCAGACTCAAATCGAGATACCCTCCGGCAATAAATCCGAGGAAGAAGAAGGGCATCAGGTACTTCACGCCCATCATGCGCAGCACCATGGCGTAACCGACCACCACGATAAAGCCGCCGGCAATCTGCAATCCGCGGGTGACGAATTCCGGAATGGCGTTGAGCATGCTGCTGACCATATCCGCGCTGACAAACAGCGAGACGATTAATGCAGGAATGGCAACGCGCAGCGCCTGTACGCCGAGAGCGGAAACGTGCAGCATGTCGATGGTGCGAAAGCGGGCGTCTTCGGCTGCTTTATCCGCCGCGTGCTGGAACACCACGGTGATGGTACGGGCGAATACCGTCAGTACCTGACCTGCCGCCGCGACGGGCAGGGCGATGGCGATACCGGTAGCAATGCTTTGCTGACCGACGATAACCAGAATGGCGGAGATAATACTGGCGAGCGCTGAATCGGGAGACTGCGCTGCGCCGACGTTCATCCAACCCAGAGCAATTAACTCCAGCGTGCCGCCGAGCATAATCCCGGTTTTTAAATCACCGAGGATCAGCCCGATAACGGTACAAGCAATAAGCGGACGGTGGGTCTGGAACTCATCCAACACGCTGCCCATTCCGGCAATACAGGAAAATATAAATATGGCGATAATTTGTAGGGTACTTATTTCCATAATATGTCACCTTGTGAATGTGATCATCCCTGCCTGTTAAAGCATAAATACACAGGCATTTTTATTTATTCAGCGAGCGATTGTTCTTTTATTTTTTCAAGGATATTAACTGATGGATCCGATGCGACGACGCGTAAATCCAGCGTAACCCCCAATTTATCTAACTCACGAAAAGCTTTGATATCGTCATCATCTAAAGAGACCGCTTTGGTTAATTGTTTTTTACCTGGCCGCCAGGCCATGCCGCCAATATTTAACGTGGCGATTTTTACCCCTTGTTTTACCATTGCTAAAGCATCCTGCGGGCAGGTAAACAGATAAAAAACGGTTTCGCTCTGATATTGCGGGTTATGGTAAACAGCGACTGCTTTTTCGAGATTAACGACGTTAACCTTCATTCCTGGCGGGGCAGCCTGACGTAATAATGTGCGCCGTACTTCATCGTTATAAACGTCGTCATTGCAGATAATAATTCGTTGGGCATTCGCCACCTTCGACCAGACGGTGGTGACCTGACCGTGAATCAAGCGGTCATCGATACGAGCAAGGGTAATGTTCATCAGAAATCCTCTTCGGTCGTTTCCAGATGTTGCCAGACGACACAGGTTTGTTGAGCAATGGTCGTCAGGTGTTCACACAGTTCATCCACATTCATACTGCTTTGGTTGTCTACCAGTTCCAGCGCCAATGGCAGCGACAACCCGCTAATAACCCGAATAGCGGGATTTTTCATTGCCAGCGTAGCGGCAGCATTCCAGGGACTGCCACACTGCAGATCGACGGCAATCAGCCATTCATCGCCAGTGTGAACGCTTACTAACTTTTTCAGTTTTTCCACGATGTTGCTGGCGTTCTCCCCAGGGACAAATGCCACGGCTTCGACGTTGGCATCGCCGTAGACCATCTGTACCGATTCCAGCATGGCGCAGGCCAGATTGCCGTGAGCGCAGAAGATTGCATTGACCATAAAACCTCCTTAGCCGCGCGTTTTTCCGCCCGCAATGTTAGTGGTTACTCCGGTGATATAACTGGCGCGCTCTGAGAGGAGATAACAAACAAAATCAGCGACTTCGCTTAAACGTCCTGAGCGACCAATCGGGATCGCGTTCCTGGTATAACCCTCACGCAGTTGTTCGACGGTGATGTTGCGGGTCCAGGCCAGCGCTTCTTCATATTCGGGGGTGCGCAAACCGGTTTTTTCCAGAATGCCAGGTGCTATGCCAACCACACGAATGCCGTGTTTGCCCAACTCTTTCGACCAGGAGCGGGTAAAGCTGTTCAACGCGGCTTTAGTGGCGGCATAGCAGCTTTGGCCCTCTGAGCCTTCCAGTCCGCTTTCTGAAGAGACATTCACAATCACGCCGTTATGCTGTTTTACCATTTGGCGTGCCGCCGCTTGCGACATTAAGAACACACCTTTCTGGTTGATATTAACCATTTTTTCAAAAGCAGCTTCGTTCAGTTCGTATTGCCCGGCGGGTGCTTTTTCATCGACCAGTAGTCGCGGGAAGTTAACGCCAGCATTATTTACCAGTCCATCAATACGTCCGTAGCGTTGGATAATTTCAGTAACAGTATGATTAACCTCTTTAGCGCTGGAAATATCCGTTGGCCAGAAATGATATCCGCTATGGTTTTCATATTTACCTTCGCCACTATGAATATCTGCCATTTGCACATTTGCGCCTTGCGCTAATAACTCCTCTACAATGGCCAGACCAATTCCGGATGCACCACCGGTAACAATAATGACTTTGTCTTGCAGATTTAACCACGTTTGCATAATAAACTCCCAATTTCAGATAAGGGGATCCCACATAAAATTAATTATGGCAGGATCAATTCAAACATATTTACTTCAACAATAATTCAGCGGTATGGCTGTTGGTGACTAAACAGTTAATATAATTCCCACGTAATGCGCCTAATATCCCAGTGTATTTTTCTTCACCCATTGCAATGCCAATGGAGTAACGCGCCTGTTTTAATTTATTGGTTTCGATGGAGAGCGTCTTTTCACTCATCCTGGTCTCTACGGTTACACCGTTGATATCGTAAAAGCGCGAGCAAATGTCTCCGGCCACATGGCGGGCATGCAGGTCATCACTCTCTTCACTGCCGTAAAAAGCGTGCCAGTTGGCACCATCGCGTATTGCCGGAGACCCAATTCCGACCAGCGCGACGTCCAGATTATCCCAGTAGGCGGAAATCGATTTAAAGTGCCGGGACTGCATAATACCGTTACGGATCAGCGAGTTTTCCAACAGCGCCGGGAAATCGGCCAGGTGCGATTCCCCCTTGAGCTTTGCCGCGGCGCCGTAGGTCAGCGTATTGACGTGGTAGCGGCTTTCAAGTTTGCCGGACGGTCCGCCGATAATCGGCACACAGATAAGCTGGCGTGACTGGTTGGCCGGGGATAATCCTTCAACCAATCCCCGTACCGCGCGACCCCATGAAAAACCAATAATGTCGCCGGGCTCCAGTAAGCGTTCCAGTAACTGTGCGCCATGCACGCCCATCATATTAAGTTGTTCATCTTCCTGTTCGCTGTCGCAGGAGACTACGACCGCTTCTTTCAGGCCAAATTTTTGTTTTAGCTGCTGTTCCAGCCACAGATTTTCGTTGTAGTCGTAATTAATGGCGATGGTGACGATACCCTGCTCGCGGCCACGTTTTAGTAACCGACTGATCGTGGTGCGGTAAATCCCCAGCTCGCGGGCGATTTGCGCTTGTGTCATATCCTGCTCGTAATAAAGCTGCGCGATTTTTACGATCAGGCGGATATCATCGCTGTTTTCCATCGCCATTTTGGGACTCCTGCACATTTGTGCAAATCACGAAATTGCCTTCTTGATCTGATATAACCCCATCTGTTTCACATCTCAAAGCTATTTTCACTTATTTCAGCGTCAATAACTGACCGATTGTGCTGCACATTTGATGTGGTGATTGCGCGTCTTTGGCACATATGTGCTTGTCGCTCTAATGTCTTGATTCTGCTTGTTTTCATTCAACAAAATTGCAGATATGGATCACTGACACTTTTGTGTCAAAAGGCGGGGCGGATCACAAATAGCGCTCGGGCATTCGAACACGATTATTTTTTATCGCCCACAAGGTAGGGTATATTTCGCTTTTAATACACAAAGTCATTCAAGTTGTACCAAGGCGGCAAGGTAGCGAATCCCTGGGAGCATAGATTGCTATGCGACCTGGGTGAGTGAGGGCAGCCAACGCAGAGACAGCTTGAAGGATGAAGTGTATACAGGAGAAACTATGCTGCCCGACTCATCTATCCGATTAAACAAATACATCAGTGAAAGCGGAATCTGCTCGCGTCGCGAGGCGGATCGCTTTATCGAACAAGGGAATGTCTTCCTGAATGGCAAACGCGCCACCATTGGCGATCAGGTGATGCCTGGCGACGTCGTAAAAGTAAATGGTCGGTTGATTGAGCCGCGTGAAGCGGAAGATCTGGTTTTTATCGCGCTGAATAAGCCGGTAGGGATTGTCAGCACCACCGAAGACAGCGAGCGCGACAACATTGTTGATTTCGTCAATCACAGCAAGCGCGTGTTCCCAATCGGTCGTCTGGACAAAGATTCTCAGGGACTTATCTTTCTGACCAACCACGGCGACCTGGTGAATAAAATCCTGCGTGCCGGTAACGATCACGAAAAAGAGTATCTGGTGACGGTAGATAAGCCGGTCACTGATGATTTTATCCGTGGGATGGGGGCCGGTGTGCCAATCCTCGGCACCGTCACCAAAAAATGTAAGGTGAAGAAAGAAGCGCCGTTTGTGTTTCGCATTACGCTGATTCAGGGGCTGAACCGTCAGATCCGTCGTATGTGCGAACACTTTGGCTATGAAGTTACCAAACTTGAGCGTACGCGTATCATGAACGTTGGTTTGTCCGGTCTGCCGCTGGGTGAATGGCGCGACCTGACGGATGACGAACTGATCGATCTGTTCAAGCTGATTGAGAACTCGTCCTCAGAAGCCAAACCGAAGGCGAAAGCGAAGCCCAAAACCGCAGGCATTAAGCGCCCGGTAGTGAAAATCGAAAAATCGGCGGAGAAAGAGAAATCGCGCCCGGCGGCAAACGGTAAGCGTTTTACCTCGCCGGGGCGTAAGAAGAAAGGGCGTTAACGTCTGCCGCGCGTTGGCGTATTTGCTGACCAGGAAAACGATGCTTCCGCATCCGGTTTATAAGCCTGCTTTTTCTTCAACTGGCGGGCTTTTTTCGCTTCCGCTTCGCGCAAGGCCATCAGTTTATCGATGTACTCTTTCTTGATGCTGTTGGTTTCTGCGTTGGTCAGCAGGCGACCATGCGCAATGCGCGCGCGGTCGAGCAGCGTTTTCAGTTCACGCTGTTCGCGTTCGGTCATCTCTTTTTGGGTAATGCGGGGGAGTGCCATATGGGTGCCCTCTGTTAGCCGATATCCTCAGTGTACGGTAATCCAGAACCTGCTGATAGCGTCATGTATTGTATTATTCAGCAATACGTAATTTTCCGGCAAAGTCCTGCTGTGTATAGCCCGTTGTTCTGAATCGCTTGTCTGTGATGATGTTATCGATCTCTTTTAATGTGGCGATACACATCACACCGTCCTGGCCAAATTTTGTATGGTCGGCAAGAATTACCGACTTTTTACTCATAGCAATCATTGATTTGGCAACATAGGCTTCATCGAAGCTTTTCACCAGCACACCATGTTGAGGTGAAATACCACCCGCGCCGATGAAGCAGATATCTGCGTGAATAGTGTTTATTTGCTGACAAACGGAGACGCCGAGATTGGCGCGGAAATGGTAGTCATATTCACCACCTAATACATAAACGCGCGCTTTGAGATTATGTTCTTTGATTTTATCGGCAATCAAGGCTGAATTAGTAATAACGGAATAGGCCAGAGGAGGTAATTGTTCGGCCAGAATAAGATTGGTTGTGCAGGAATCAATGAATAGAGTGTCGTGCTCGCTGACCATCCCGGCGGCAAGTTTACCAATTGCCATTTTTTCTTCGCGGTGTATATCAATCCGCGCGCCAAATTCATCTTCCTGAACAACCTGCTTCTTGACGGCTCCACCGTGAATCTTGGTAATTTGCCCTTCAGACTCCAGGATGGAGAGATCGCGGCGAATGGTCTCTGATGTGACTTTTAGCGTTTCCGATAATTTGATAACCGTCACTTCACCGAATTTATTTAATTCATCGAGGATATGTTTTCTTCTTTTAATCGGGTTCATTATTTTCCGCCAACGTCGTGCTTTGGCGCATGGTAACTGGATGTGCAGAGCAACGCAACCACTCCAACGCACAGACAATACCCTCATCATCATTAGAGGCCGTCACATAGCTGGCTTGTTGTTTTACTGCCTCTGGCGCATTCCCCATTGCAATACCAATGCCGGCGGCGGAAAACATACTGATATCGTTTTGCTGGTCGCCAATCGCCGCAACCTTTTCTGCTGTTATATTTAACTGGCGCATTAACATGCTAATAGCATAACCTTTATTTATTTCGCTACGTTGGATGTCAATGTAATTCTCCCCAGTGATAGTCGCTGTATAGCCATAAGGTAATTTATTATTCACTTCTGCAAACAGTGCATTTATTTTTAACTGCTCAGTAACGAGTGTGATTTTATAAATATCATGCCGGTTTAAAATATTTCCAGGTGCTGCCGAAATAAGTGGTAATTCAAATAAACGGGCTTCATAAGTTGTCCATGGCGCTACCTGTTGGTCGCAACGATGATAAATAGCATCGGCGCTAAAAAAGTGATGAGGACAGAGGGAAAGCGCAATATGTCGGTCAATATCCCGAAGATTCATATAAGAGAGCGCTGCAGTATGGATATTGCGCTGCTGCGCCATCTCGAGAATCTGACCTCCGTTGAAGCCTGCGCACCAACCAAACAGTGCATCAACCTGCTGCTGCTGTAGCAGGCGTATCATAGAGGAGACCGGTCTGGCAGAACAAGCGGCCAGCAGGCCACCGCGCTGGTGGAAATCAATGAGTGCCTGACGTGTGCGTGGACTGATTGTCTTTTGCGAAGTCAGTAGTGTTCCATCCAGATCGGTGACCAGTAACATGCTTCTTTTCCCTTAATATCAATGCGCAATAAACGGTGTGACAGCCTCTTTGGCGGCGTTGCAGACCATATTGTCGATTGCCGTACCGACGACCAGAATATTGACCCCGGTATCCTTAAACGCTTTGGCATTGGCGAGGTTAATTCCGCCTTCCGCCAGCGTCGGCACGCTTACCGCGCCGACCAGTGCCCACAGGCGATCTTTAATGGCTTGCGGAATATCACCTGCGGCTACGCCTTCGTAGCTCATACCGGTCATTAAACCAATCATGTCGACGCCAATTTCCTGCATCCGTTTTGCTACGCTGGCGACCTCTTCCGGAGTGCGCGCAGGAATACCGAAGGTATGCAGGTCATCCGGGTGACCAATATAAGCATCAACGGTCAGGCCATACTGATGGGCGAGATTAACGATGTCCTGTAGATCGTCCCAGTCGGATTTATGGGTGTGTAAGCCATCGGCACCAGCACGGGCAATCTCCAGTATCTCTGTTTCCGTGAGCGGGACTGGTAACGTTTCGGTAAAGCCACCTGCGATACCGACGGTAATGAAGATATCGTCAGGGACCACATTACGTACGCCATGTACTGCTTCGGCCATCTGGCTGTTAGTAATTTCGTGGCGGATTTGTTCCGCCGCGTGCATGTTGCTCACCCCCTTATGCCCACGCGCTAACGCCAGTGCGGGATGGTTCGGTTCGAGCAGCTTAACGCCCGCCTCACATACTGCTTTTGCCAGACGCGCATCGTCGCCGGTTATCCCTGTGCTGAGGATGGTTTGCCCGCCGTGCAGCGTGATGGCATCTTTCACTTTCTGTAACGCTTTAGCGCGTTTTTTATTCATATCGCCTTTAAACATGGTGTACCTCTGGTGTTGGTGCATTAATTAATGGGCTGACGCGGTAGATTCTTTCTGTGCGACAGCCTTAAAACGGTTGGCAATAATGGTGGAAATACAGGTCAGGCCCATGACGGTAACCATCACAATCGCCATTTGCAGCGCATTGCTGGATAAGAACGGAGAGGCAAATGCAGGGACATAAGCCACGCCTTTGACGTTAAAGAAACCCAGCATCATGCCGCCCAGACCGGCCCAAACGATCGCTGAACCAAAGACAATTTTGTTGGCAAACATGAACGGATAGGCCGATTCAACGAAGGTCCCAAAGCCGAGGTTGATAAGCAGGCCGGGCGTCGCGACGGCTGCTTCGCTTTTTTCTCGTGGTGCGATGACGTTAGCCAGGTTGATACCTGCAGCAACCATCACCAGGCCCACCATATCGACAGCACCGAGGAAGCTGACACCGGATTTTTCCATTTCCAGGAGCACCAGCGGCAGAATGACTGCGTGATAGACTCCCCCCAGAATAGCTGGCCAGATAACCAACCCAGCCAGCAGGCCGGCAAGAATAGGGCTGAAGGCCAGTGTGCTTTCGATAGCCAGTTTGATGTAATTACCTGCTGACAGCGCCAGCGGACTCAGCAGATAGTGCATGATTAACCCAGCGGCCAGGCCCGAGATCCCACCCGCTACAATGTTGACGGTGGTCATCGGAAAGCGCCAATTCAGGCATAATTCAAACAGCCAACGAACGAAAATCCCGGCCATCAAACCACCGATGATCCCTCCAATCAGACCGCCTTCGACGGAAAGTACTCCGGCGACCACCCCAGCAACAATTGAGACTTCATCCAGTTCCGAAATCTGTTTTGCTGCGAGAACCGCAACTAAAACCGGCAGGCCCTTCAGTAGAATTTCAAAGATATCGTTGAGTTTTTCCAGGCCCGGAATGTGACTGAGTGCGAGCACGATTGCCATGGCGATAAAGCCCGGCAGCGCAGGGATCATAATGCTGCGAATATTGAAGCGCTTAAGCAGGCTTTTTCCAGAACCGCCCTGTGAAGGAGAAGCGCTGCCCAACTGTGGTTTATATTTAACGCCCCAGTGCTTACACAGTGATGCGATGAAGGAGACTGCGCGGGTTCGGCTGGTGGTTCCCGTCGTGCCCGAGGTTGCGACGACATTTGCCCCTTTTGCCGCCACTAGCGCCATTGAGGTTCCGCCGGTGCCAACAATCGGTGTTTTCATCTCAACAGCGGCGGCAAAGACAGCCTGGTTGGCCTTCACCGGATCGGCGCTCATCACAATGATCCCGTCGATCTCACCGTTACGGATCATCTCAGCAATCCTGAAATCGCTCTCAACTACCGAGTCGTTCACTTCTGAAAGTTTGCCCTTAAATATCCTTTGTGGTTTTTGTTGGTTTTCTGTGGTTAGTGCAAATACAGACGCTGGCGTGTGAGGTTTGGCAGCGTCCATTGAGGCCTCTGCCGCAATGAACTGCACAGCGGCAACTTCCACACCTGCGGCTTCGCACTGCTGGTAAATTTCCTGGAGTAGCTTTTCGGGTTCAGCACCACCCAGGTTGTAGAGGTTGCCTCCACTGCTTCCAATAATCGCAATTTTTTTCATAGCGGCCTCGAAGATAGGGTAAGGGTTTATCTGTGTTGTAGTGGAATCATATTCCCAATTAAAACAAACTAAATCAACATTCTAAAAATGATTAATTTGGGGTTTGAAACTGGTTTATTTATATATTTAATTGAAATATAACAATTAAATAATTATTTTGTTTTGTGTTGATATTTGTTGTTTTGTGATGGGGTTCAAATGCAGGTAGGGAGAAATGGAGGATGCCTCCTCCATTTATGAAGATTAGTGTTGTTTTACTGCGTGTGGTTTCTCTTCAATCGGCTTGCCGGACCAGTAGCCTGCCAGCAGCGAACCGGAAAGGTTATGCCAGACGGAGAACAACGCGCCGGGCAGGGCGGCAAGCGGGCCAAAGTAGATCTTGCCCAGCGCAGCGGCAAGTCCCGAATTCTGCATGCCCACTTCGATAGCCAACGTCCGGCAGGTTGACTCGTCGAAACCAAACAGTTTTCCGCCCCAGTAGCCGCCGAGCAGGCCAATGGTGTTATGCAGGATTACGGCGATAATCACCACAAAGCCGACCGACGCAATGTGCGAGGCAGAACCCGCCACGACGGCGCTGATGATTGCCAGAATGCACACCATAGAAAATGCGGGCAGATAGGGTTCCACGGCTTTTACGACGCGTGGGAACAGGTGGTGAATGACCAATCCCAACGCAATCGGAATGACCACGATCTGCAGGATACTCAGCAACATACCCATCACATCGACCTGGATATGCGCGTCGACATACAGCCGTGTCAGCAGTGGTGTGGCGACAACGCCGACCAGCGTTGAAACCGATGAAATAGTCACAGAGAGCGCCACATCGCCTTTTGCCAGATAGATCATGACGTTTGATGCCGTTCCGCTGGCGACGCTACCGACCAGCACCATCCCTGCGGATAATTCCGGCGGCATGTTAAATGCCAGCGCTAAAATCCATGCGGCGAGCGGCATCACCAGATAGTGCAGGAAAATACCCGCCGCGACGGGGGCTGGACGTGAGAGTACGCGTTTAAAGTCGTCCACCTTCAGGTGAACGCCCATGCCGAACATGATCAGCATCAGTAACGACGGCACGAATGGCCCGACAGGCGTAAAGGTGGTGGGCGTGTAATACGCAATCACAGAGAGCAGCAGCGCCCATAACGGGAACAGCCGCGTGAGAGTAGCGAGCATGTTATATTCCTTGCGATTGAAATGTGTTGTGTTGTTATAAAAAGCCGGGTTCGAGCCCGGCTATAGTTATTGTTTATCGCGTGATGAAATATTATTCAAACAAATTATGTTTATGTTCCGCTGCGAACGTTTTCCCAGCTCAGTCCGAAGCGGGCGAGATATTTGCGCAGGCGGTCTGCATCGTTAGGATTGGCTTTCTTCTGCCGTGAGACGGCAAACAGTTCGCGCCCCGCCTCCGACAGCGACGCGCTGCGGCGGCACACTTCCAGCACCGTTTCTAACTGGCGGCGATCGAACAGGTCTATGTCCATGTTCAGTTCAGGTTGCGAAGCGACAATCTGCCAACTCTCCTTTAACAGCGCAATTTCTTCTTCGACAAGGGATAAGGTGATGCGCCCCTGTTCGGCAAGTGTCGCCATTCGCGCGATGGATGAACTTAGCTCGCGAAAATTGCCGCGCCACTGCGCCTGTGGGGAACAGGCAAATGCCAGATAACAAACGCGAGCCTCTTTGTCGAAACGGATCTGCATCTGTTTACGGCTGGAAAAACGGTGTAGCTCATACTCGATGTTCGGGGCGATATCTTCCCGCCGCTGCGCCAGACCGGGCAGGGCGAAGCTCCACATATTGATACGTGCATAGAGATCTTCACGAAAACGGCCTTCAGCGACCCATTGCTGCATGTCGCGATGGGTTCCGGCTATCAGTTGAAAATCGCTGTGTACTTCTTTGTCCGATCCAAACGGGAAAAAGGTTTTTTCCTCTATCGCTTTTAGCAGCATGGCCTGCTCGTCCAGCCCTAACTCGGCTATCTCATCAAGGAACAGCACGCCGCCATCCGCTTCACGCAGCAGTCCGCTGCGCGCCGTGAGTGCGCCGGTAAACGCCCCTTTCACGTGACCGAACAACGTAGACATCGCATTGTCGCCACGCAGGGTTGCGCAGTTGACGGCGACCAGTTTCCCTGCCACCAGATGCCTCGACTGGCGTAGCTGAAAAATACGTTTCGCCAGGAAGGATTTACCCGCGCCGGTGGGGCCGGTGAGCAGGATCGGGTCGGTCGAACGTAATGCTACACGCTCAATGCGATCGATCAGTTTATTGAAGGTGGCGTTGCGCGTATCAATCCCGTCCTTCAGAAAGGAGACAGACTGTTGCTGTTCGCGCTGAAAACGACTGGTGAGCGTGGCATAGCGGCTCAAATCGAGATCGATAACCGAGCAGACGCCAGCGGCGACGGCTTCGTCCGATGAACCGGCTGGTGCCGGGCTGGTTTGTAGCAGGCTGGCGGGCAGGTAGCGGGCTTCCGTCAGCAGAAACCAGCAGATCTGCGCGACGTGCGTCCCGGTGGTGATGTGCACCAGATACTCTTCGTTTTCCGTATCAAAGCTGTAGTGGGTGGCGAAGTCGAGAAAGGCGGCGTAGACCTCTTCAAAATCCCAGGGGTCGTTAATAGTCACGGCATGTGGGCGTACTTCGGTATCTGGTGAGAGCAGCGCGACGTCTTCAATCAACCTTTGCGCCATGCTCTCATCGCGTGGCTGGTGCAGCAGTTCCAGTCTGTCGACAGGGAGATCAGGCTGTTGGCACAATCCAACCGTGGGTCGCCACTTTTTAAATCGATTAGCGCGTTTACCGCGCTTGTCCAGCACCGTACCCAGTACACCAATGACTACCCGTCTCTTTTTCATGGTTTATCCACAAAGATAAATGTCGATATAAAAAGATAAGAAAATATCTTCGCCACGGCAATCTTTAATCTAAGTGCGTAAAATAAAATGATTGTTAATCAATTAGTTAAAAATTTAATTCACGTATTTTTCTTTTTGGCACGCTTCTGGCAATAACTCTTACGTCAATCACGCTGAAAACGCAGGGGGTTAAACCTCGCCGGCACGTCAGGAACGGTACAGGCTGTTTTCCAGAAGTGTTCCGTCAGCCGATGACACACAGTGGGTTCGATTCCCAATTTCATCCTCCGAATGAAAACTGGTTGTTAATCATAGAAATAAAACGGAGCGATGCGCAGTTAGCACGCTCCAGAACAGGCTGCCGGTAAAGATGCCGTGCGACAGGCAAAAGGGAATTCCCCTGCCGCTTCGCCCCTGCACCCGCACCTGAACAACATAAAGGAATAATAAAATGGCTAAGAAAATCACGATACAAAAAGGGCAGTTAGGTCTTTTATCCCGCGAGGGCGATTACTATCAGACGCTGGAGTCTGGGCAGCACCGCTTGCCGTGGTTTAACGCCCCTGAAGTGCTGATCGTTAATAGGGATGGTAGCGAGGTACCGCAAGCGCTGGCGGAGTATTTGCGTCGCTTCCAGCCTGCATGGGTAGAGCGTTACTGCCTGGTTGTTGATACGACGGATACCGAAGCCGGAGCGTTGTATGTCAACGGTGTTTTACAGGAGATCTGCCCACCTGCCACGCGCCGTCTGTACTGGCGTGCAGAGGAAGCGCTGACGCTGGTTCGCATGGATACTCGTCAGGTTTTGGTACCGGTTGGGGTGATGAATGCGGTATTACAGCCACGACGTAACGATACGGTGAAAGGTCGTGAAGCCATCTTAACGGTGCAAGTTCCTGCGTGGCACGTTGGTGTGCTGAAAATTGATGGCGAAACCCAGGCGCTGTTACCGCCGGGTTTGACCGCATACTGGAAGATAAACCATCTGATTGAAGCTGAAGTTGTTGATACCCGTTTACAGGTGCTGGAGGTCGGCGGGCAAGAGATCCTGACCAAAGATAAGGTCAATCTGCGATTAAATCTGGCCGCAAACTGGCGTTATAGCGATGTGTTGCAGGCTTTTGGTCAACTGACCAAACCGCTGGACCACCTTTACCGCGAGTTACAGTTTGCGCTGCGTGAAGCGGTGGGAACGCGCACGCTGGACGAACTGCTGGAAGATAAGCAGGTGATCGATGAGGTGGTGAGCGCACAGGTGAAAGCCCGAATGACGCCGTTTGGTATTGAGGTGGCTTCGCTCGGCGTGAAAGATATTGTCCTGCCGGGAGATATGAAAGCCATTTTGTCCCAACTGGTTGAAGCTGAGAAATCCGCTCAGGCCAACGTTATCCGCCGTCGTGAAGAGACTGCCGCAACGCGATCGCTGTTGAATACTGCGAAAGTAATGGAAAACAACCCGGTGGCGCTGCGCTTAAAAGAGCTGGAAACCCTCGAAAGAGTTGCTGAACGTATCGATAAAATCTCGGTGTTTGGTGGCCTCGACCAGGTACTGCACGGCCTTGTGAACATAAAAGGATAAGAATAATGAGCTACAACACAGTGGACGGCGCGATGCGCGAAAGGGTATTGCGCCAGCTAAAAGAGGTAGAGCAGCGCTATGGCGTCAGGGTGCTGTATGCCTGTGAATCCGGCAGCCGCGGCTGGGGATTTGCCTCGCCGGACAGCGACTATGACGTGCGATTTATCTATGTTCATCCGCCCGAGTGGTATCTGCGGGTCGAGGCGCCACGAGATGTTATCGAGTTGCCGATAGATGATGAGCTGGACGTCTGCGGCTGGGAATGGCGCAAGGCGCTGGGATTACTGAAAGGCGCAAACCCTACGCTTATCGAGTGGCTGGATTCTCCAGTGGTCTATCAGCAGGATGAAGTGACCGTGTCAGCGCTGAAAGCGTTGGTGCCTAAATGGTTTTCTCCGCTACGTGCTCGTTGGCACTACTATTCGATGGCGCGGAAAAACTTCCGTGGCTATCTGCAGGGTGACGACGTACGGCTGAAAAAATACTTCTATGTTCTGCGCCCGCTGCTGGCTGTGCGGTGGGTCGAAGCGGGGAAAGGTGTACCACCGATGCGTTTTGCCGACCTGCTGGCGGGAAGTGAACTGGATGCGCCGTTGCGTCAGGAAATTGATGAACTGCTGGAACGCAAGCAGTGCGCGAGAGAAGCGGAGTATGGTCCGCGCCGCCCACTGTTGCATGCGTTTATCCGCGCCGAACTGAAAAGAGGAGAGATTCCGCCGACGTTACCGGATAGCCGGGAGGGTGATGTCAGAGAACTGGACAGATTGTTATATGAAACGGTGATGCGGTGAAAACGCCCGATGGTACAAGAGCCATCGGGCGTTGGCATCTACTCACTCAAACAAATTATGGTGCAGCTTCTGTACCACCTGTTCGGCTTCGGTACCAGGCACCAGGAAGCACAGGTTATGGCTGGACGCGCCGTAGCAAATCATGCGGATGTTGAACGGCTCCAGTACGCCGAACACCTCTTTACCCACGCCACAGGCTTTGGACAGGTCGTTGCCAATCAGCGCCACCAGCGCCAGGCCTTCTTCCACTTCAACCCGACACAGGGCAGACAGTTCCATCAGCAGAGACTGTGTTAACAGTGTATCCCCGGTGGAGGTCGAACCGGTGGTATCCAGCGTCAGCGCCACGCTGACTTCGGATGTGGTAATTAAATCTACCGAGATGTTATGGCGTGCCAGAATACCGAAAACTTCCGCTAAAAAGCCACGAGAGTGCAGCATATTCAGGCTATGCAGCGTTACCAGCGTTTGCTTACGGCGCAGCGCCAGAGCCCGGAACAGAGGTGGATTCGCGGTTTTATTGCAGACCAGCGTACCGCCTGCTTTTGGATCCTTACTGGAGCCCACAAACACCGGGATATCGCTACGTACGGCTGGCAACAGGGTTGCCGGGTGCAGCACTTTCGCGCCAAAGGTCGCCATTTCCGCGGCCTCTTCAAAGGCGATTTCATCAATACGCTGCGCCGCCGGAACAACGCGTGGATCGGTCGTGTAAATGCCCGGAACATCGGTCCAGATATCGACGCGTGTGGCATGCAGCGCTTCGGCCAGCAGGGCGGCCGTATAATCGCTCCCGCCGCGCCCCAACGTGGTGGTGCGGCCTTTGCCTTCACTGCCAATAAAACCCTGAGTAATTACCAGACCTTCGCTCAGACGCGGTGCCAACTGGAGCGTTGCCAGTTCAGCCAGCGCCGCGACGTCAGGTTCTGCGCGGCCAAAACGATCGTTGGTGCGCATCACTTTACGTACGTCAAACCACTGCGCCTGCACGTTGCGTTCACGCAGGATCTCGACGAACAGCAGGGTAGACATCAGTTCACCGTGGCTGACCAGTTCGTCGGTCAGTGCGGTTGAGGTCGCCAGTGACGCCGCTTCTGCCAGTGTGGTGATGTTTTCCAGCAGACGTTCGATCTCTTCCCGGATCACGTTTGGATAACGCAGGCGTTCCAGAATATTGAACTGAATTTGACGAATGGCATCGAGTTTTTCGAAGCGCTCGGTTGGCTCCAGCCCTTCAGCCAGTGCGACCAGCAGGTTGGTGATTCCCGCGGAAGCGGAAAGTACCACTACACGGACATTAGCATCAGAAAGCACTACATCAGCGCTACGATTCATGGCATCAAAATCCGCCACGCTGGTACCGCCAAACTTGGAGACAACTACATCAGTCATAACTACCTCGTGTCAGGGAATGAATAGAGCGACCATGGCACATAAGGCAGAACAGAAACCGGTGCAGGCGCAAATGCAAATACCGTATTACATTTCGTCCTTCAATCTGCCTCTTCGTTGGCTGCACCTGCTCACCACAGTCACTTACTTCAGTAAGCTCCTGTGGATTCTCAGGTTTGCCGCCTTGACGCATATCGAATGACTTTATGTATATAAATAAAAGGCATGGCTTGTACTGTCAACGCTGGGATTATGCGGATTTTTCATGCTGCAACTGCGTTGAGTAACGGTACTAATAACAACGCTGATAACCGCTATACTTTTTAGCCACGTTTGGCGGATGCCCTGGCAATGGCATTAAAACAATCACACTTTTCTGTGACTGGCGTTACAATCGATCTCAGTCACAATTCTCAAAATCAGAAGAGTATTGCTAATGAAAAACATCAATCCAACGCAGACCTCAGCCTGGCAGGCACTACAAAAACACTTTGAAGAAATGAAAGACGTTACTATCGCGGATCTGTTCGCGAAAGATAGCGATCGCTTCACTAAGTTTTCCGCGACGTTTGACGATCTGATGCTGGTGGATTTCTCCAAAAACCGCATCACTGAAGAGACGCTGGCTAAACTGCAGGATCTGGCGAAAGAGACCGATTTGGCAGGCGCCATCAAGTCCATGTTCTCCGGTGAGAAAATCAACCGCACCGAAGATCGTGCCGTGCTGCACGTGGCGCTGCGCAACCGTAGCAATACGCCAATCATCGTTGACGGCAAAGATGTCATGCCGGAAGTGAACGCGGTGCTGGAGAAGATGAAATCCTTCTCTGAAGCGATCATCTCCGGAAGCTGGAAAGGCTATACCGGTAAAGCCATCACTGATGTAGTAAACATCGGTATCGGCGGTTCTGACCTCGGTCCGTTCATGGTGACCGAAGCGCTGCGTCCGTATAAAAACCATCTGAACATGCACTTTGTGTCTAACGTCGATGGGACGCACATTGCTGAAGTGCTGAAGAAAGTGAACCCGGAAACCACGCTGTTCCTGGTCGCTTCCAAAACCTTCACCACCCAGGAAACCATGACCAACGCCCACAGCGCACGCGACTGGTTCCTGGCTACCGCAGGCGACAACAAGCACGTTGCCAAACACTTCGCTGCGCTCTCCACTAACGGTAAAGCGGTTGGCGAGTTCGGTATTGATACCGCGAATATGTTCGAGTTCTGGGACTGGGTTGGCGGTCGTTACTCCCTGTGGTCTGCTATCGGTCTGTCTATCATCTTGTCCGTAGGCTTCGACAACTTTGTTGAGCTGCTCTCCGGCGCCCACGCAATGGACAAACACTTCTCCACCACGCCGGCTGAGAAAAACCTGCCAGTGCTGCTGGCGCTGATCGGTATCTGGTACAACAACTTCTTCGGTGCCGAAACCGAAGCGATTCTGCCGTACGACCAGTATATGCACCGTTTCGCGGCCTACTTCCAGCAGGGCAATATGGAATCCAACGGTAAATATGTTGACCGTAACGGCAATGCTGTAGACTACCAGACTGGCCCAATCATCTGGGGTGAGCCGGGTACTAACGGCCAGCATGCGTTCTACCAGTTGATCCACCAGGGCACCAAAATGGTTCCGTGCGATTTCATCGCGCCGGCAATCACCCATAACCCGCTGTCAGATCACCATCCGAAACTGCTGTCTAACTTCTTCGCGCAAACCGAAGCGCTGGCCTTTGGTAAATCTCGTGAAGTCGTTGAGCAGGAATATCGCGACCAGGGTAAAGATCCGGCAACGCTGGACCACGTTGTGCTGTTCAAAGTGTTCGAAGGCAATCGTCCAACTAACTCCATTCTGCTGCGTGAAATCACGCCGTTCAGCCTGGGGGCGCTGATTGCACTGTATGAGCACAAAATCTTCACTCAGGGCGCCATCCTGAACATCTTCACCTTTGACCAGTGGGGCGTTGAGCTGGGCAAACAGCTGGCAAACCGCATTCTGCCAGAGCTGAAAGATGGTTCCGAAGTGAGCAGCCACGACAGTTCTACCAACGGTTTGATTAACCGTTATAAGTCCTGGCGTTAATCTGCTTCTTCCTTCGAACCGCAGCGGTGTTGGCTGCGTTCGTTAACCCCGGTCACATAGCTATCTATGCTCCCGGGGATTAACGATCTTGCCGCCTTGCTGCAATTCGAATGAATTTGCAGATTGCTTATAAAAAAGCCGATATTAATATCGGCTTTTTTTATAAGATTGCTCCAGGATATCTACGTTTTATCTTCATTACTTAATTGAGCTTAATCCTAAAATAATTTCCTAAATGTTGTTCAATATCTGGTGTTTTCGGATTTACCGGATATTGCGTTTTCTATATTTATATTTTAACTGATTGATTAAATGGATGTTATTTTATTTTATTAATCGTTATCTCGCTTGTTGACTAATTATCCTAAATTCCCGTATGGCGTAATTTGCACACTTTGGCTTGTGTATACTCGATCTCGCCCGAAATTCTTTTGGGTAAATCTCCATTCATACAATGAAGGGAATTTGTGATGAAAAAAGTTCTGTATGGCCTTTGGGCTATATCTGCGCTTGCGGCGACTTCTGTCTATGCCGCCCCCGTTGAGGTGGGTGAGGCTGCAGGGTCGGCTGCCGCGTCGGTTTCGGCAGGAAGTTCCTCCGCAACCAGCGTGAGCACCGTAAGTTCTGCGGTGGGGGTTGCCCTGGCTGCGACCGGTGGCGGCGATGGTTCTAATACCGGAACCACCACCACAACAACCACCAGTACCCAGTAATACCGGTACGTAGCCCCTAAATAATTCGCGTTGCAGGAAGGCGGCAAGTGAGTGAGTCCCCGGGAACATAGATAGCTATGTGACCGGGGTGAGTGAACGTAGCTAACGCATCTGCAACGTGAAGTATGACGGGGATTAATTCTAACCACACTTCGGTGTGGTTATTTTGCCGCTGCGGAGAAACGTCGTGAAGCGACCAGCGATCATAATGGTTTGCCTGTTACTGCAGGCGTGCTCAGCCACCACCGAAGGGTTGGGTCATTCGCTATGGGAGAGCGTGTTTGGTACTCCCGGCGTACAGATGACGGACGATGAAATCCAAAACATGCCCTACGCCAGCCAGTACATGCAACTCAACGGCGGTCCCCAGTTGTTTGTGGTACTCGCGTTCGCAGAAAACGGACAGCAAAAATGGGTGACTCAGGATCGGGCCATTCTCGTCACGCAGCATGGGCGCATTGTGAAAACGCAGCTCGGTGGTGACAACCTGATCGAGATGAATAATCTGGCGGCAGACCCGCTCATCAAACCAAATCAAATAATCGATGGCGCAACGTGGACCCGTACGATGGGCTGGACTGAACATCAGCAGGTACGCTATGCCACCGCACGCTCAGTTTTCAAATGGGATGGCGCAGACACCATCAAAGTCGGCAGCGATAACACGCCGGTACGGCTCCTCGATGAAGAGATAACTACCGAACAAACACGCTGGCATAACCGCTACTGGATCGACAGCGAAGGGCAGATTCGCCAGTCGGAACAGTATCTTGGCGCACGTTACTTCCCGGTGAAAACCACGCTGATTAAGGCGGCAAAATCATGATCAAACGAGCCGTACTGGCGCTGCTGTTAAGTCTGAGCACAGCGTCCGTTTTTGCTGCGGGCAGCGTTAAGGTCTTTACCTCCGCCAGCGCAGAGCCAAAAACGCTGACCGGGGCTGAACATCTGCTCGACCTGGTTGGACAGCCGCAGTTGAGCAATAGCTGGTGGCCAGGCGCAGTTATCAGTGAAGAGCGGGCAACGACTGAGGCGGAACGTCAGCAGCAGGCATTACTGGCTCGCCTGGCGACGCTGAGCGCTGAAGAAAGCGGTGACGATGCCGAATCTATCAAGGCATTACGCCAGCAAATTCAGGCGCTGAAGGTGACCGGCAGACAGAAGATTAATCTCGATCCGGATGTTGTGCGCGTCAGCGAGCAAGGTAACCCGCCGCTGCAGGGCAATTACACGCTGTGGGCCGGAGCGCAGCCAACCGATATCACGCTGTTTGGCCTGCTAAGCCACCCAGGTAAACAACCGTTTATGCCCGGGCGTGATGTCGCCAGCTACCTCGATGGGCAAAGTCGGCTCAGCGGCGCGGATCGTAGCTACGCGTGGGTCATCTATCCCAATGGACGCACGCAGAAAGTACCGGTCGCTTACTGGAACAAACGTCACGTTGAGCCGATGCCCGGCAGCATCATTTTTGTCGGACTCTCTGATGCTGTCTGGAGCAGCACCCCGGATGAAATCAATGCCGATATTCTTCGCACCCTGACCCAGCGGATACCCGAATAATGAGAAAAACTTACCTGCTCAGCTTACTGGCGCTGGGCGTAAGCGTTGCTTGCCACGGTGAAACCTGGCCCGCGCCCATTGGACCTTCGCAGTCCGATTTTGGCGGCGTGGGACTGCTGCAAACCCCAACCGCACGCATGGCGCGCGAGGGCGAAATGAGCCTCAACTACCGCGACAACGATCAGTACCGCTACTACTCTGCGTCGGTACAACTGTTCCCGTGGCTGGAAACCACGCTGCGCTACACCGATGTGCGTACTAAAAAATACAGCAGCGTCGAGTCGTTTTCAGGCGATCAGACATACAAAGATAAGGCTTTTGATCTCAAATTACGGCTGTGGGAAGAGAGCTACTGGATGCCGCAGGTAGCGGCTGGCGCGCGCGATATTGGCGGGACGGGCCTGTTCGATGCGGAGTATATAGTGGCGAATAAAGCCTGGGGGCCGTTTGATTTCTCGCTTGGCCTGGGCTGGGGATATCTCGGGACCAGCGGCAACGTCAGCAATCCGTTTTGCTCATACAGCGATAAATTCTGCTATCGCGATAACAGCTACAAGCAGGCCGGCTCTATTGACGGCAGCCAGATGTTCCATGGTCCGGCATCATTATTTGGCGGTGTGGAATATCAGACTCCCTGGCAACCACTGCGCCTGAAGCTGGAGTATGAGGGGAATAATTACCAACAGGATTTTGCGGGCAAGCTGGATCAGAAGAGCAAGTTTAACGTCGGCGCTATTTATCGCGTCACCGATTGGGCCGACGTTAACCTGAGCTATGAGCGCGGGAACACCTTTATGTTTGGGGTCACGCTGCGGACTAACTTTAACGATCTGCGGCCAAACTATAACGACAACGCCCGGCCGAAATATCAGCCGCAGCCGCAGGATGCCATCCTGCAACATTCGGTGGTGGCGAATCAGCTAACGTTGCTGAAATATAACGCCGGGCTGGCCGATCCTAAAATTCAGGTGCAGGGCGATACGCTGTATGTGACCGGTGAACAGGTGAAATACCGTGATTCGCGTGAAGGGATCGAACGTGCCAACCGGATCGTGATGAACTCCCTTCCCGACGGGATCCGCGCGATCCGTATTACGGAAAATCGCCTTAACTTGCCGCAGGTGACGACTGAAACGGAGGTTTCCAGCCTCAAGCGCCATCTGGAAGGCGAGCCGTTGGGTCATGAAACCCCACTGGCGCAAAAACGCGTTGAGCCCGTGGTGCCGAAAACGACCGAGCAGGGTTGGTATATCGATAAGTCACGCTTTAATCTCCACATCGATCCGGTGCTTAACCAGTCGGTGGGCGGCCCGGAAAACTTCTATATGTATCAGTTGGGCGTGATGGGAACAGCGGATTGGTGGGTGACCGATCATCTGCTGACCACCGGGAGTTTGTTCGCCAACCTCGCCAATAACTATGACAAATTTAACTACACCAACCCGCCGCAGGATTCGCATTTACCACGAGTGCGTACCCATGTGCGCGAGTATGTGCAAAACGATGTCTACGTGAATAACTTGCAGGCCAACTACTTCCAGTCACTCGGAAACGGGTTCTACGGACAGGTTTACGGTGGCTATCTGGAAACCATGTATGGCGGAGCGGGGGCGGAAGTGCTGTATCGCCCGCTGGACAGCAGTTGGGCGTTTGGTGTTGATGCCAACTACGTGAAACAGCGTGACTGGCGTAGCGCGCAGGACATGATGAAATTCACCGACTACAGCGTGAAGACCGGGCATTTGACGGCTTACTGGAATCCGTCATTCGCTCAGGATGTACTGGTGAAAGCCAGCGTGGGTCAGTATCTGGCGGGGGATAAGGGCGGAACGCTGGAAGTGGCGAAACGCTTTGATAGCGGTGTTGTGGTAGGTGGCTATGCAACCATCACCGATGCCTCGCCGGATGAGTACGGAGAGGGTGATTTTACCAAAGGGGTGTACGTTTCCGTACCGCTGGATCTGTTCTCGTCTGGCCCGACCCGCAGCCGTGCGGCGATTGGCTGGACGCCGTTAACGCGTGATGGCGGCCAGCAGCTTGGACGTAAGTTTGGTCTGTATGATATGACCAGCGACAGAAGTGAGAACTTCCGTTAACGCTTGATCGCCCGGTGCGCAGAGCTTACCGGGCCTACAGTACGGCAGTAGGCCGGATAAGGCATTTATGCCGCCCTCCGGCAATTTATAAACGACGCAATAATTTTGCCGGGTTGCCCGCGTACACACCTTTCTCGGTAATCGATTTGGTCACTACGCTTCCCGCGCCGATGACTGCGCCATCGCAGATAGTGACCGCCAGAATGGTCGCTCCACTGCCGATCGAAACATCGTCGCCAATGATAATTCTCCCCCAACTGTTGCGGTCAGCGTTGGGTTTTCCTTCGCGAAACATATCGTTGGCGAACATCACGCCATGCCCGATAAAACAGCGGGCGCCCAGGGTGACATATTCGCAGATGAAGGTGTGCGACTGAATTTTGCTGTCTGCGCCAATCTGCGTATTGCCCTGGATTTCTACAAATGGTCCGACAAAGACGTTGTCACCCAATGTGCAGTCGTAGAGATTGGCGGGCTCATAAATCACCACGTTCTCACCGCAGGTAACGTTGCGGACAGCGGATTGTCTTATCTGCATACTTCATCCTGTGAAATGTGTCGTGACATTCATCATTCCCCGTTGACCTTTCTTGCACAAAACATAAACAAAAAATGTAGATCTCTGTCACATTTTTGCGTTATACAGAAACCTCGTCACTGAACAGGAGGGGTCGTTATGACGTCGCTATCTCGTCCGCGCGTGGAGTTTATCTCCACCATCTTACAGACTGTGTTGAATCTGGGGCTGCTGAGTCTGGGCCTGATCCTGGTTGTATTCCTCGGGAAAGAAACGCTGCATCTGGCAGATGTGCTGTTCGCGCCGGAACAAACCAGCAAGTATGAGCTGGTGGAAGGGCTGGTGGTTTACTTCCTCTACTTTGAATTTATCGCCTTGATTGTGAAATACTTTCAGTCAGGGTTTCACTTTCCGCTGCGCTATTTTGTCTATATCGGGATCACCGCGATTGTGCGGTTGATCATTGTCGATCATAAAGCGCCGATGGATGTGCTGATCTATTCTGCGGCGATCCTGCTGCTGGTGATCACCCTGTGGTTGTGCAATTCCAAACGGCTGAAGCGAGAGTAACAGACAACACGCCGCACTCGGGCTGCGGCGTGTAGACGTGGTTAATGACTGGCGAATATCTTAATCAGGCCGATTCTATTTGCTTTCATTTACGGTTTCCATCATGAGCTGTTGCTGCTTTTCTTTGGACAAGCGAGCGATGCCAAAGCCAGTGAAACCCCATAGCGTCGCAAAGAAAATGCCACTCCAGCAGAGAATAGCCCACGGAAGATAGCTTAATGTAGCAACACCAAGCGTACCTGCCATGTAGGCACCCGCGGCAGTCCAGGGCAGAATCGGTTCAAATATGGTGGCAGAGTCTTCTACAGTCCTCGCCAGATTTTTTGGATGTAGCCCGCGCTCAATATAAGCACTTCGTAACATTTCAATCGGGATCAGGATTGAGATCTGACCATTACAGGTCACGCTAATCATTGTTAAGCCACAGGCAATAGTCGCAAGAATCATGGTTCCTGTGGAATGAACTAATTTGAGCAGATTATGGACGATGACTTCTAAAGCGCCGCTCAAGGCCAATGTTCCCGCGAATGAAAGGGCGCAGAAACAAATAAGCAACGTACTCATCATCGAGTTCATGCCACCGCGGTTGAGCAAATTACCTAATAGCGGATTAACATCTTTATCGGTAAGCATTGAAACGTTAAATCCGTCTACTGCACTTTTTACAATGTCGTGTAGTGCGAAACCCTGAATGACGCTGGCGTTGATCATGGCTACCAGTGCCGAAACAAGCATAATTGGAATAGTTGGTTTCTTGGTAATCGAACCGTACAGGACAATGGCAATGGGGAGCAATAACAACAAATTAAAATGATAAATCCCCTTTAATCCCTCTGTAATTAGCTGAACTTTGTCGGGCACGGTTGAGCCGCCGAGATCGCCATTCATTCCATAGAGGGTCATAACAACGGCTGACAGAATCAATGAGGGAAGGGTTGTGTAAAGTAAATGAGCGATGTGTTCATAGAGATCTATCTGGGCCGCCATCGCGGCCAGGTTAGTGTCGCCAGAAAGAGGTGACAGTTTGTCCCCGAAATAAGCCCCCGCCACAATAGCGCCAGCAGTTGCTGCCAGATTAGCCTCCATTCCGATGGCCACACCCATAAATGCTACACCGACAGTGCCTGCCGATCCCCAGGATGTCCCTGTGCATACAGAGACGACGGCAGTAACGAGCAGGGCGGTCACATAGATCATTGAAGGATTTATCAGATTAAGGCCGTAATAAATCATCAGCGGAATAGTACCGCCTATCATCCATGTCCCAATCAGGAGGCCCACGCTGATCAAAATTAGCAGAGCAGGCATTGTTTTGGCGATTTTCTGCGATATTGATTCAAGGATTGCATTGTAGCCGTACCCCAACCGCTTAACTAACAGCGCAGCAATGACGGTTGAAAGAACCATTAATGGCTCAGGTGGCAGATCGAAAGCTGCATAGCCAACTCCCAGCAATAGAACCATCGCTAGTATTGGTAACAATGATTCCACCAGAGTTGGTGTTCTTGGAGTATTGTTATTATTCATGGAGGGAAACTCCTGTAGTGAAGGGTATGCTCTGATAAATCCGTTCAAATGCTTGTGTAAGAGTGGTTCTTGGCGTGGCGATGTTCACGCGGAAAAAACCAAGTCCTTCATCGCCAAAATCTGATCCCCAACTCATCTCAACACCAGCGAGGGAGACAAACCAATGGCGTAGTTGCTCTTCGCTGATGTTCATCGCTCGGTAGTCGATCCACAACATGTAAGTTCCACCACCAGAGGCGACAACCCAGTCTGGAAAATGAGCCTGGCAGAATGATTGAACCCAGCGCCTGTTTTCGGCCAAATAATTTTTTAATGCTGCTAACCAAGAATCGCCATGGCGGTAAGCACAGAGAAATGCAGGAACAGAGAAATAACCAGGATTATGGATACCTGCTGCAATAAGAGCTGATTTAAACTTTTCACGATACTTATCATTAGCAATAACAATATTGGCGATTTCAAGTCCGGCCATATTGAATGTTTTTGCTGGAGATGTACAAATAAACGAGTTTTGTGCAACGTATGAACTTATCGAAGAGATTGTTTGATGTTGTTTTTTGGTGAAATTGAAGTCTGCATGAACATCATCGGAAATAATAAAAACATTATATTTCTCTGCTAATGAAGCTATTTTTCTCAGATTGTCTTCTGACCAGATTGTTCCTGTTGGATTATGCGGCGATATTAGAATAAAACAACAAGCCGTTTTAAACTTATCTTCGAGATCCGCAAAGTCTATTTCATAGCGGTGGTCACGATAAAGTAACGCACTTTCCAGCAATACTCTATGGTTGACTTCAACTGCATGGCTAATAGGATGATAGGCTGGGGCCAGGCTGACAATAGCATCTCCCGGCTGGGTAAAGTTCTGGATAAATAATGAGACGGCTTGTACCACTCGTGGGCAAAAAACAATGTGTTCAGGGTTGACCTTCCACGAGTAATGGCGTTGGTACCACTGTGCTGTTACTTGCTGCCAGTCATCACTTAATAATGTATAACCGTAGATACCTTTCTGATTTGCGACTGACAATTCAGAAACTATAAAATCAGCTACGGGGATATCCATATCAGCTACAGACAGAGGGATGATGTCACGCCCCTTGTTATTATATTTAGCGCTATAGGTTCCGTCGCGTGAAATAACTTTATCAAAATTATAAACTTTCATATTTGTTACTCGCCCGATTTTATCGTTAGGGTAATGTAATATTTCGAGAGTGGAAGTGTTATTCTGTATTTTGTTTTCGTCATTATGAAAATTTGCATATGTGATGCTTATCACAAAGATGTTAACTGTCTGTCAATAAAAATAATCCAGTGAGTGTAAACGTTTTACATCGCTTAAGCGTATGGAATTTACATAAAAAAAGGGCGCTCCGTAGAGCGCCGAATAACAGTCACAGGTTGGGATAACATAAATTGAGGGTTGCAGTGGCATTGCCCGTTGCCGGGCGGTTACTTCGGTAAAACTTAACCTTTCACACCACCCGCCGTCAGGCCGTTGACCAGCCAGCGCTGCGCCAGCAGGAATACCAGAGTGATCGGAATGGCTGAAAGTACAGCTGCGGCGGCAAAGTCGCCCCACAAGTAGTTCTGTGGATTGAGGTACTGCTGCATACCTACCGCGAGGGTGTAGCTGTTCACATCACGCAGCAGCAGTGACGCGACCGGTACTTCGGTAATGGCGGCAATGAACGACAGAATAAACACGACCGCCAGAATCGGAACGGAAAGCGGTAACAGCACCAGGCGGAAAGCCTGCCACGGCGTAGCGCCATCCAGCGCGGCCGCTTCTTCCAGCGAACCGTCGATGGTTTCGAAATAGCCCTTAATCGTCCACACATGCAGCGCAATACCGCCGAGATAAGCAAAGATCACGCCGCCGTGAGTGTTCAGGCCGATAAACGGAATGTACTGGCCCAGGCGATCAAACAAAGCATACAACGCGACCAGAGACAGTACCGCCGGGAACATCTGGAAAATCAGCATCCCTTTCAGCAGGGTTGCTTTGCCCGGGAATCGCATACGGGCAAAGGCGTAAGCACAGGTGGTGGAAAGCGTCACGATACCGATCGCAGTAATGGTGGCCACTTTCACCGAGTTCCACAGCCATAACAGCACCGGGAACGGCGGCGGGGTCACGCGGCCATCCGCGTGCTCAACGCTAAAGCCCAGCGCCAGTTTCCAGTGCTCCCAGGAGATGTTTTCCGGGATCAGGCTGCCGGTAGCAAAGTTACCTTCGCGCAGCGAGATAGCGATAACCATCAGCAGCGGGAACATGATCGCCGCGATAAAAATCAGCAGCCCTAAGTGCGTTGCGAATAAACGTAACTTTTGTGATTTCGGTTGGACCATAGCCATTGTCGTTATCTCCCTTAATCAAACTTCATACGTGTGGCTTTCAGGTTCACAATCGCCAGCGCGCCAACCAGCAGGAAGATCAGTGTGGCAATCGCCGCCGCCAGACCGAAGTCCTGACCACCGCCGCCTTCAAAGGCAATACGATAGGTGTAGCTCACGAGCAGATCGGTATAACCGGCTGGCGTGGTGGTACCGAGCCTGTCAGGACCACCGTTGGTCAACAGTTGAATCAGCACGAAGTTGTTAAAGTTAAAGGCGAAGCTGGCGATCATCAGCGGCGTCAGCGGCTTGATCAGCAGCGGCAACGTAATCTTAAAGAAGTTCTGGAACGGACCTGCGCCATCCATCGCCGAGGCTTCGTACAGATCGTCAGGAATTGCTTTCAGCAGGCCCATGCACAGGATCATCATGTATGGATAGCCCAGCCAGGTGTTGACGATAATAATCATCGAACGCGCGGTGGTTGGGTCGCTGAACCAGGCCGGCTTGATGCCAAACAGCGCGCTCAGCATCATGTTAATTTCACCAAAGCTCTGGTTGAACAGCCCTTTGAAAATCAGAATCGAGATAAACGATGGCACGGCATACGGCAGAATCAGCAGGACGCGGTAAATCGCTTTGCCCTTCAGGGATTCCCACTGCACCAGACAGGCGAGCACCATGCCGACGGCCACGGTCAAAATAACGGTCAGTACCGAGAAGACCACCGTCCAGACGAAGATAGCGAAGAACGGTTTCTGGATGCCCTCGTCGGTAAAGACGCGGGTAAAATTATCCCAGCCAATAGTAACGGTGTAGCCCGGGCTAAGCTTGTCATCGCCCCAGTTACCGTCTGCATTCACCGACTGATAGAAACCAATGTCGTTGTTCGGACGATATTTTACACCGCTCTGGCTGTTGGTGAGCGTACCGTCATCAGCGAGCGCATAGAGTGGCTGCGTGCCGGAGAACTGGCGCAGTGAACTCATAATCACTTTGCTTTCATCCGGCAGGATGGCGGTCAATTGGGTTAATGCCTGGCGATTTTGCGTAATGATACGCAGCGTTGCACGCTCGCCCGCTGGCAGCGCTTCGGCTTCTTTCAACTGCAGTTTCTGTTCGCCGCCAAATTTAAAGGCGTCGGAGAGATAATTCTTGCCGGTTTCACCGTCGGTGAGGGCCAGTTGCCACTCATCACCCGCCGGATACAGGCCAAAATTGTAGGTTTTACCCGCCTGATAAGAACGATCCATCAGAACTTCCTGAGCGCGTTCAAAGGTCAGTTGGTTGGTGCTGCTGTAGTTGGTAAAGGCAATGGCGATCGTACAAATCAGCGGAAACAGGACAAACAGCCCCATACCGGCAACGCCTGGATAAACATAGCGCCAGGCATAGGCTTTACGGTTAGCAAAAATATACAGGCCAGCAGAGCTTAAAATCAGCGTCATGATGGCAAACAGGTACTCCCCCTGAGCGTACATCAAAACAACAAGGTAACCGACCAGCAGCCCAAGCAGACCCATCACTGACCATTTCAGCGTGTCGCTTTGCCACCAGTGTTTCTTTTTAATGACATCCATGGGGATCTTCCTCTACAACATTGAACATCTGTCGGCAAAAGTGCCTGATGGCGCTGCGCTTATCAGGCCTACGGTGAGTTGTAGGCCGGATAAGGCATTTATGCCGCCATCCGGCACGTGTGCTACAGCACTACTTGGTGATACGACCTTGTGCATCTTTCAGTGCGGCATCGACGGTCTGACGACCGCTGGCTGCGTTAATCACTGCGGTACGTACGGCATACCAGAATGCGGACATCTGTGGGATGTTCGGCATGATTTCGCCTTTCTGGGCGTTATCCATGGTGGCGGCGATGCGTGGGTCTTTTGCTAACTGATCCTGGAAGGATTTCAGCGCAACGGCGCCCAGTGGTTTGTCCTTGTTCACTTCCTCCAGACCCTGATCGGTCAGCAGGTAGTTTTCGAGGAACTCTTTCGCCAGTTCTTTGTTCGGGCTGGCGGCGTTGATACCCGCGCTCAGCACGCCAACAAACGGTTTAGACGGCTTGCCTTTGAAGGTTGGCAACAGCGCGACACCGTAGTTGATTTTGCTCTTGTCGATGTTAGACCACGCCCACGGGCCGTTGATGGTCATCGCGGTATCGCCTTTGTTAAAGGCCGCTTCGGCGATGGAGTAATCGGTATCCGCGTTCATGTGTTTGTTCTTGATCAGGTCAACCAGGAAGGTCAGGCCCGCTTTCGCGCCAGCGTTATCCACGCCCACGTCTTTCACGTCGTACTTGCCGTTTTCAAACTTGAACGCGTAACCGCCGTCGGCGGCAATCAGCGGCCAGGTGAAGTACGGTTCTTGCAGGTTGAACATCAGCGCGGATTTACCTTTCGCCTTCAGTTCTTTATCCAGTGCAGGAATTTCTTCCCAGGTTTTCGGTGGATTTGGCACGAGGTCTTTGTTGTAAATCAGCGACAGCGCTTCAACCGCGATCGGGTAGGCAATCAGTTTGCCGTTATAGCGTACGGCATCCCAGGTGAACGGATAGAGCTTGTCCTGGAACGCTTTGTCAGGCGTTATTTCAGCCAGCAGGCCAGACTGAGCGTAGCCGCCAAAACGGTCATGCGCCCAGAAGATGATGTCCGGGCCGTCGCCGGTCGCGGCAACCTGCGGGAATTTCTCTTCCAGTTTGTCCGGGTGCTCAATGGTGACTTTGATCCCGGTGTCTTTCTCGAATTTTTTGCCCACTTCAGCGAGGCCGTTATAGCCTTTGTCGCCGTTAATCCAGATAACCAGCTTACCTTCTTCAATCTTGGCGAGAGCCGAGGCGGAAAACATCATCGTCGTTAATGCAGACAATGCGAGGATGCGTGCGCCAGTTTTGATTTTCATAGTTCCCATCCTGTTTGGTGATTTTGCAGAGGTGGCTTAACGGTTACTAGTTTCTTTATACGACAACCTCTTTCCATCCTCCTTACCCCTACGCCCCACCCGCTCTTTATGTGATCTGTGTTACATAAATGTGAGTATTGCGTACTGGCGCACATAAAAACCCACCGATTTTTGCAGGCTGCATCACGAAATTCCTCCGCTGCGTACGGCCCGGGTCTCAGACGCTGCTCTCTCATCCTCCCGCCTCCTCCCCCATAAAAAAGCCGGGGGGTGGAGGATTCACGCAGTCAAGGGATCACGCATAGTCAGCCCATCATGAATGTTGCTGTCGATGACAGGTTGTAACGAAGGGAGAAGGGCATGGCGAGCGTACAGCTGCGAAATGTAACGAAAGCCTGGGGTGACGTGGTGGTATCGAAAGATATCAATCTCGACATTCACGAAGGGGAATTCGTGGTGTTTGTCGGACCTTCAGGCTGCGGTAAGTCGACCTTGCTGCGTATGATTGCCGGACTTGAAACCATCACCAGTGGCGATCTGTTTATCGGGGAGACCCGGATGAACGACATTCCACCCGCCGAACGCGGTGTGGGCATGGTCTTTCAGTCCTATGCGTTGTATCCCCATTTATCTGTCGCGGAAAACATGTCGTTCGGCCTCAAACTGGCCGGAGCGAAAAAAGAGGTGATGAATCAGCGCGTGAACCAGGTCGCGGAAGTTCTGCAACTGGCGCACCTGCTGGAACGTAAACCGAAAGCACTTTCCGGCGGACAACGTCAGCGTGTGGCGATTGGCCGTACGCTGGTCGCCGAACCGCGCGTATTCCTGCTGGATGAACCCCTGTCGAACCTGGACGCCGCACTGCGCGTGCAGATGCGTATTGAAATTTCCCGCCTGCATAAACGTCTGGGCCGCACGATGATTTACGTCACCCACGATCAGGTCGAAGCGATGACGCTGGCCGACAAAATTGTGGTGCTGGATGCCGGTCGCGTAGCGCAGGTCGGTAAGCCCCTGGAGCTGTATCACTACCCGGCGGACCGCTTTGTAGCGGGCTTCATTGGTTCGCCGAAGATGAACTTCCTGCCGGTGAAAGTCACGGCAACGGCCATCGATCAAGTGCAGGTTGAGCTGCCCAACCGCCAGCAAATCTGGCTACCGGTAGACAGCCATGCGGTGCAGGTTGGCGCCAACATGTCTTTAGGTATCCGCCCGGAACATCTGCTGCCCAGCGATATCGCCGATGTCACCCTCGAAGGTGAAGTGCAGGTGGTCGAGCAGTTGGGTCACGAAACACAAATTCATATCCAGATCCCCGCCATCCGTCAAAACCTGGTTTACCGCCAGAACGACGTGGTGTTGGTAGAAGAGGGTGCCACATTCGCTATCGGCCTGCCGCCAGAGCGTTGCCATCTGTTCCGTGAGGATGGCACTGCATGTCGTCGGTTGCACCAGGAGCCGGGCGTTTAAGGTCCCCATAAAAAAAACGAAACGCAAAACCATTCGCAGTTGCAGAAGGTGGCAGCGTTTAAAGAAAAGCAATGATCTCAGGAGATAGAACGATGATTACTCTGCGCAAACTCCCTCTGGCGGTTGCTGTGGCAGCAGGCATTATGTCTGTTCAGGCAATGGCCGTGGACTTCCATGGTTATGCTCGTTCCGGTATTGGCTGGACGGGTAGTGGCGGTGAACAACAATGTTTCCAGGCAACAGGTGCACAAAGTAAATACCGTCTTGGTAACGAATGTGAAACTTATGCGGAAATCAAATTAGGCCAGGAAGTGTGGAAAGAGGGCGATAAGAGCTTCTACTTCGACACTAACGTTGCCTATTCCGTCGCACAGCAGAACGACTGGGAAGGGACTGACCCAGCCTTCCGTGAAGCCAACGTGCAGGGTAAAAACCTGATTGAATGGCTGCCAGGCTCCACTATCTGGGCCGGTAAGCGCTTCTATCAACGTCATGACGTCCACATGATCGACTTCTACTACTGGGATATTTCAGGTCCTGGTGCTGGTATTGAAAACATCGATCTGGGCTTCGGTAAACTGTCTCTGGCAGCGACTCGCTCTCAGGAAGCGGGTGGTTCATACGCGTTTAGCAGCCAGAATATCTATGACCGTACTAAAGACACTGCGAACGATGTATTTGACGTACGTTTAGCGCAAATGGCAACTAACCCGGACGGTATGCTGGAACTGGGTGTGGACTATGGTCGTGCTAACACCACCGACGACTACAGCCTGGCAGACGGTGCATCAAAAGATGGTTGGATGTTCACCGCTGAACATACCCAAAGCATGCTGAAGGGCTACAACAAGTTTGTCGTTCAGTACGCTACAGATTCCATGACCACCCAGGGCAAAGGCCTGAACCAGGGTTCTTATGGTTCTTCAACGACAACCATTACCAATCCAGACGGCACTAAGACGAATTTCGCCAACAACGTTGTGAATAACAACGGTAACCTGTTCCGTGTGCTCGACCACGGTGCCATCTCCCTGGGCGACAAATGGGACCTGATGTACGTCGGTATGTACCAGAACCTCGACCTGGATAACGACCTGGGTACCGAGTGGTACACCGTGGGTATCCGTCCGATGTACAAATGGACGCCGATCATGAGCACCTTGCTGGAAGTCGGTTACGACAACGTTAAATCACAGCAGACCAGCGATCGCAACAGCCAGTACAAAATCACCCTGGCACAACAGTGGCAGGCTGGCGACAGCATCTGGTCTCGCCCGGCAATCCGCGTCTTCGCAACCTATGCCAAATGGGATGAAGAGTGGGGTTACGTGAAAAATGGCGACAAAGTTTCTAAATATGCCGCCGCAACTAACTCTGGTATCAGCACCACCAGCCGTGGCGACAGCGATGAGTGGTCCTTCGGTGCCCAGATGGAAATCTGGTGGTAATCCAGCACTAACCTGACGTAAAGACCGAAAGAGGGGCGCAAGCCCCTCTTGATTACGGTTTAGCGCGCTATTGCCTGGCCACCGCTGAACCCATGCTATCTGAGGTGATAACAATGAAAATGAAGAAAAGTCTCGTTGCCCTTTGTTTATCTGCAGGGTTATTTGCCAGCGCGCCTGGCATCAGCCTGGCCGATGTTAATATTGTTCCGCAGAACACCACCGCGGCCCCAACAATCCCCACTGCCGCGCTGCAACAGTTGACCTGGACGCCGGTTGATCAATCCAAAACCCAATCGACACAGCTTGCGACAGCGGGCCAGCGTCTTGATATCGCGGGTATTACCGGCCCGGTCGCGGCCTATAGCGTGCCGGCGAACATTGGCGAACTGACCCTGACGCTGTCCAGTGAGGTCAACAAACAAACCAGCGTATTTGCGCCAAACGTCTTAATTCTTGACCAAAACATGACGCCATCTGCGTTCTTCCCCAGCAGCTATTTCACCTACCAGGAGCCCGGCGTGATGAGTGCCGATCGCCTGGAAGGGGTCATGCGTCTGACGCCTGCGCTGGGCCAGCAAAAACTTTATGTTCTGGTCTTTACTACTGATAAAGATCTCCAGCAGACCACGACTCTGCTTGACCCGGCAAAAGCCTATGCCAAGGGGGTAGGTAACGCGATTCCGGATATCCCTGACCCGATCGCTCGTCATACCACCGACGGCCTGCTGAAACTGAAAGTCAAAACCAGCTCCTCCTCCAGCGTTCTGGTCGGGCCGCTGTTTGGCTCGTCCGGCCCAGGTCCGGTTACGGTTGGTAATACCGCCGCACCAGCGGTGGCTTATGCAGCTCCGGCAGCAGCAGTTGCCGCACCTGCGCCGCAGCCGGTGAAGAAAAGTGAGCCGATGCTGAACGACACGGAAAGCTATTTTAATCAGGGCATTAAGGATGCAGTTGCGAAAGGCGATGTCGATAAAGCGCTGAAGCTGCTTGATGAAGCTGAACGTCTGGGATCCAAATCTGCCCGATCCACCTTTATCAGCAGTGTAAAAGGCAAGGGGTAAACATCTCCCCACATTGTTGATTTTGCAACAACTGGTGCGTCTCCTGGCGCACCTTTTTTTATCCTTCGGTGCTAATTGTTACACTTATGTTGCCCTACCGATCACTTAATTGTGTTTGCTCACCCCGTAATGCCTTTTCTGCGATACAATGCCTTCAGGTTATAAATCGGAGAGTAAGGCATGCCACACCCTGCGTTAACGCAACTGCGTGCGCTGCGTTATTTTGATGCGATCCCGGCGCTGGACGCCCAACTGCTCGACTGGTTGTTACTGGAAGATTCCATGACTAAACGTTTTGAGCAGCAGGGAAAACAGGTCACCGTCACGTTGATTCGCGAAGAATTCGTTGGGCAAAATGAGGTGTCTGAAGAGCTGCTGCTGCTGCCTGAAGAGCCCCGCTATTGGTTACGTGAAATCCTGTTATGCGCGGATGGTGAACCCTGGCTTGCCGGACGGACCGTAGTGCCTGAATCAACCTTGTGCGGTCCTGAACTGGCCTTACAAAACCTGGGGAAAACCCCGCTCGGACGCTACCTGTTTACGTCATCAACATTGACCCGAGATTTTATTGAGATTGGCCGCGATGCAGCGCTGTGGGGGCGTCGTTCCCGCCTGCGGCTGAGCGGTAAGCCGCTGATGCTTACCGAGCTTTTTCTGCCTGCATCGCCGTTGTACTGAGAGGAAGATAAAGATGGAGTGGAGTCTGACGCAGAATAAGCTGTTGGCGTTTCACCGCTTGATGCGTACGGATAAGCCAATCGGCGCCTTACTACTGCTCTGGCCTACGCTGTGGGCATTGTGGGTGGCGACCCCGGGCATGCCGCAACTGTGGATCCTGGCAGTTTTTGTTGCCGGAGTATGGTTAATGCGCGCCGCCGGATGCGTGGTGAATGATTATGCCGACAGGAAATTTGACGGACACGTTAAACGCACCGCGAATCGACCGCTGCCGAGCGGGGCCGTAACCGAGAAAGAAGCCCGAACGTTGTTCGTCGTATTGGTGCTGCTGGCCTTCCTGTTGGTTTTAACACTCAACACGATGACCATATTGTTATCCGTTGCGGCGTTAGCATTGGCGTGGGTTTACCCCTTTATGAAGCGCTATACGCATCTGCCGCAGGTGGTGCTGGGGGCGGCGTTTGGCTGGTCGATCCCGATGGCGTTTGCCGCCGTGAGCGAATCCGTACCGCTGAGCTGCTGGCTGATGTTCCTCGCCAATATCCTCTGGGCAGTGGCCTATGATACGCAATATGCCATGGTTGACCGGGATGATGACCTGAAGATAGGCATTAAATCGACCGCGATTCTGTTTGGTAAGAACGACAAGCTGATTATTGGTGTTTTGCAGGTTGGCGTGCTGGTGTTGATGGCGCTGGTGGGGTGGCTAAACGGGTTAGGGCTGGGTTATTACTGGTCTCTGCTGGTGGCGGGCGCGCTGTTTGTCTATCAGCAGAAACTGATCGTCAATCGCGAACGTGATGCCTGTTTTAAAGCGTTTATGAATAATAATTACGTCGGTCTGGTGTTGTTCTTAGGACTGGCGATGAGCTACTGGCATTTTTGAGTTTGGTCTAGTCTGCAAAATAAAAAACCGGTCAGTTCATTCCGACCGGTTTTTTTATGCTTACTCGCCTTGTGTAGCGCTCTCGATGGTCAGACGCACATCTGACGTGACCAGTTCGGCCAGCATCTGATAGATCTTCATCGTCTCTTCCGGTTCGGCATCTCCGGTGTCGCTGATGAATCCCTCGTCACGCAGCGTCAGCACCAGGGAGCTGAACACGGCTTTATCGAAGAATTCCGGCGCGTTAATGCCGTGCAGCACGGAGAGGCGTTGCGCCACGGTGCGGCTCTCTTTCTCCAGCGTACCACGGTTGATCGACGGATTGGCGCTCAGCAACCAGAAGGTAATGGCGTAGCGTTGCAACGTCTCGCGAGCGCCTGCCGCCAGCAGCTGTAGCGTACGGGAGCGGGCCGGATTGATATGCAGTTCGTCATCGGTCAGGGTGATAAGTCCCTGGCGCTGCATTTCGCTGGCCAGTTCGTCAATCACTCCGGCAAGTTCATCACGCTCCCAGCGTAAGAACAGCTCCGCTTTCAGCATCGGATACAGCGCATCAATATGCTGCTGTAGCGCGGCGCGTGAAATACGACGATGCTGAGTCACGATGGCTGCCATCAACGAAGGCAGAACCAGCATATGCGCAATGTTGTTGCGGTAGTAGGTCATCAATACCGCCTGCTCGCGCGGCAAAATGATGATGTCGCCGATGGTGTCTTTCTCGACCTCAAACTTGTTCATCTGTAAGGCGTGATCGATCAATTCACTGGCGCTCTGCGCAGGAACTGTAGCATCTGCCGCGTACGGCACATTGCGTAGCAGGCTGAGATAGCAGTCAAGCTGCTCGGTCAGCTGTTCACGGGTCAGAGAGCGCTGGCGGGAAGCCAGTAACGCAGTACAGCACAGGTTCATGGCGTTGGCCGCGCCTGCGTTGTTAATGCGCACCATTAGATCGGCGGCAATGTTATTCACCGTCGGCGTCAGCCAGGCCGGGCGGATAGACTCGATAGGATCAATCGATTCACGCCACTCCGGCACGTGCTGGTTAAGGTAAGTCATCAACGGCATTGGTTCACCAAAGTTGACATAGCCCTGACCCAGATTACGCAGCTTGCTTAAGCCACGCAGCATTTGCGGCAGACTCTCTTTTTCTTTCGTCGCGCCACGCAGCTCTTTGGCGTAGGTGCCTACTTCCATTACGTGCTCATAGCCGATGTAGATCGGTACGAGGGTAATCGGACGCGTTCCGCCACGCAGCATCGCCTGAATAGTCATCGACAGCGTGCCGGTTTTCGGGTCGAGCAAACGACCGGTACGTGAACGGCCACCTTCGACAAAATACTCAACCGAGTAGCCGCGGCTGAACAGTTCGCCCAGGTATTCGCGGAAAACGGTGGAATAGAGCTTGTTACCCTTGAAGGTGCGACGAATAAAGAATGCGCCCAGACGGCGGAAAATCGGACCCGCTGGCCAGAAGTTCAGGTTGATACCGGCAGCGATGTGCGGCGGAACCAGACCCTGGTGGTACAGAACGTACGACAGCAGCATATAGTCCATATGGCTGCGGTGGCACGGGACATACACGATTTCGTGCCCATCGTGCGCCAGTTGACGGACACGCTCCGCATTGTGAACGTTAATCCCCTGATACAGCCGGTTCCAGGTAAAGCCCAGAATACGGTCGGTCAGACGGATCATCTCGTAGGAGAAGTTGGCGGCAATCTCTTCCATCAGCGCAATGGCGTTTTGCTGCGCTTTTTCGTGGGAGATTTTTTTACTGCGCGCTTCGTCTTCTACCGCGCGAGCGATAGCTTTTGAGGCCAGCAGCTTATTAAACAGGTCCTGGCGGGCAGGGAGGCGCGGGCCAACTGCGGCCAGACGCTGACGAGCAAAGTGCATGCGCGCCACGCGAGCCAGCTTCTGAGCAATGATCTTATCCGTACCGTGTTCATCCGCCATGCGACGCAGGGAGACTGACGGGGAGAAGCGAACAAAACTGTCGCGTCCCAGCCAGGACACAGCAAAGAATTTCTGTACACCGTTCAGCATGCGCAGCGGCGGATTGACTTCGCCTTTTTCACGCCCTGGCGCACGGCCAAACATCACCGAAACCGGCACCATCTGCACATCCAGGTCTGGATTGCTGCGATGCAGATCGAGATAGTTATGGAACAGCTTGATGGACTCTTCTTTCGGCGTGTAATAGGTGAACACACGCGGGCCGCCGTGAATAAACACGTAGCGCGGCAGCAGAGTTCCGTCTATCTCCAGCGGTTCCAGGGGATCGGGGAGATCGTGCACCAGACATTGGGCACGCAGCGTCAGCAAGTCTGCTTTTGAATTGTACGGTAAGACGTACATAATGGGACGAGAAGTATCGAGTCCCAATTCCGGGGCAGGTTCTGCCGGAATAGACTTGCTTTTTACCAGGACGCTTAATGGTAAATTCAGTAATTTGTAGTAAATTCGTGGCCAGCCGGACATAAACGATGTAAAGCCTCTGGTTAATAATGCAAATGCGCTGCAAGGATATCAGAAAGTTTAGTTAATTTCTGTGGTATCCCGTCATACTTCGCGCTGCTTTGCCACACCCTGAAACAAACGGGGTAACGTTACAATGACATTGACGCTAATAATGTAAAAAGGTTCTTTTTGATGGCCAATAATACCACTGGATTCACCCGAATTATCAAAGCTGCAGGCTATTCCTGGAAAGGTTTTCGCGCCGCATGGATCAATGAGGCGGCATTCCGTCAGGAAAGCGTTGCCGTCCTGTTGGGCGTAGCCATCGCCTGCTGGCTGGACGTCGATGCGATTACCCGCGTGCTGTTGATTGGGTCCGTGATGCTGGTGATGATCGTTGAAATCCTCAACAGTGCGATTGAGGCGGTGGTTGACCGTATTGGCTCTGAGTATCACGAACTTTCCGGTCGGGCAAAAGATATGGGGTCGGCGGCGGTATTGCTGTCTATTTTTGTCGCTCTGATCACCTGGGGCATCCTGTTGTGGTCGCATTTGCGATAAAGATTCCACAACTGCATAAATCTCCTGTTTTTTGTGCAGTTTGCGGTTCCAAAATCACCTTTAGCTGTATATACTCACAGCATAACTGTATATACACCCAGGGGGCGGAATGAAAGCGTTAACGGCCAGGCAGCAAGAGGTGTTTGATCTCATTAGGGATCACATCAGCCAGACAGGTATGCCACCGACGCGTGCGGAGATCGCGCAGCGTTTGGGGTTCCGTTCCCCAAACGCTGCTGAAGAACATCTGAAAGCGCTGGCGCGTAAAGGGGTGCTGGAAATTGTATCCGGTGCATCGCGCGGTATTCGACTGCTGCAGGAAGAAGAAGAAGGGTTACCGCTTGTTGGGCGTGTGGCTGCAGGTGAGCCACTGCTGGCGCAGCAGCACATCGAAGGCCACTACCAGGTCGATCCTTCACTGTTCAAACCGAACGCCGATTTTCTGCTGCGCGTTAGTGGTATGTCGATGAAAGATATCGGTATTATGGACGGTGATTTACTCGCTGTGCATAAAACACAGGACGTGCGTAACGGTCAGGTCGTTGTTGCCCGTATCGATGACGAAGTCACCGTTAAGCGCCTGAAAAAACAGGGCAACAAGGTTGAACTCTTGCCAGAAAACAGCGAATTTAAACCCATCGTTGTCGACCTGCGTGAGCAAAACTTCACTATCGAAGGACTGGCGGTAGGCGTTATTCGTAACGGTGAATGGCTGTAATTTTCTGTTAATGCCCTGTAGGCCGGATAAGACGTTTATGTCGCCATCCGGCAACGTGCCCGATGGCGCTGCGCTTGTTGGGCATGGACAACATTTTTTTCAGTACCTCTAACTTCTTCCAGGCTCTCCTGTATGCCTTTCTTTACCTCTTCTGATAAAGCACTCTGGCACCTTGCCTTACCGATGATCTTTTCCAATATCACCGTTCCCCTGCTGGGACTGGTGGATACCGCTGTGATTGGTCATCTGGATAGCCCAGTCTATCTTGGCGGCGTTGCGGTTGGCGCCACGGCGACCAGTTTTCTCTTTATGTTGCTGCTTTTCCTGCGCATGAGTACCACAGGTCTTACCGCGCAGGCATTTGGCGCGAAAAATCCGCAGGCGCTGGCGCGCGCGCTGGTGCAGCCGCTAATGCTGGCGCTGGGAGCGGGGCTGCTTATCGCACTGTTTCGTACACCGATTATCGATCTGGCTCTGCATATTGTCGGGGGAAGTGAAGCGGTACTGGAGCAGGCCCGACGTTTCCTGGAAATTCGCTGGTTAAGCGCACCCGCGTCTCTGGCGAATCTGGTGCTGCTCGGCTGGCTGCTTGGCGTTCAGTATGCGCGTGCGCCGGTTATCCTGTTGATCGTCGGTAATATTCTCAACATCGTACTCGATTTATGGCTGGTGATGGGCCTGCATATGAACGTGCAGGGAGCGGCGCTGGCGACGGTGATTGCCGAATATGCCACCCTGCTGATTGGCCTGATGATGGTACGTAAAGTCCTGCATATGCGTGGCATTTCACTGGCAATGCTGAAGCAGGCGTGGCGTGGCAACTTCCGTCGTTTGTTGGCGCTCAACCGCGACATCATGCTGCGCTCGCTGCTGCTACAACTCTGTTTTGGCGCTATCACGGTGCTGGGTGCGCGTCTGGGAGGCGATATCATTGCGGTTAATGCCGTTCTGATGACCTTGCTGACTTTTACCGCCTACGCGCTGGACGGATTTGCCTATGCCGTGGAAGCGCATTCGGGTCAGGCCTATGGGGCGCGAGATGGTAGCCAGTTGCTGGACGTCTGGCGGGCGGCCTGTCGACAGTCCGGTATTGTGGCTATTTTGTTTTCGCTGGTTTATGCCCTGTTTGGCGAGCAGATTGTGGCGCTGCTGACCTCGCTGCCGCAGATCCAACTGCTGGCCGATCGCTATCTCTTCTGGCAGGTGGTTTTGCCGCTGGTGGGGGTGTGGTGTTATCTGCTCGACGGGATGTTTATTGGCGCGACGCGGGCTGCAGAAATGCGTAACAGTATGGCCGTTGCCGCAGTGGGATTCGCATTAACGCTGCTCGCTTTACCGTGGCTTGGAAATCATGGTTTGTGGCTGGCATTAAGCGTTTTCCTCACGTTGCGTGGGCTTTCACTGGCCATTATCTGGCGACGCCACTGGCGTAATGGAACCTGGTTCGCCTGAGCAGGATGGTTAAAAATTCCGAATAGTAAATAAAACCCAGAATCCCTGACTACACTTATTCTCACGTCCAGCAAAAACAGCATGTGTCTGGACATGGCACTCTCGCTATTCACAACCTAACGATGAGGACTTGATGATGAATAAAGACGAAGTCGGCGGCAACTGGAAGCAGTTTAAAGGTAAAGTGAAAGAGCAATGGGGCAAACTGACCGATGATGATATGACGGTCATTGAAGGTAAACGTGACCAACTGGTCGGTAAAGTCCAGGAGCGTTACGGTTACGCGAAAGATCAGGCGGAAAAAGAAGTTAATGATTGGGAAAAACGTAATGATTACCGCTGGTAATTAACCCCTCCCTCCTGAGAGTACAAGGATGTACGCTCTCCCCCTTATCTAGCGCCCAACTTTCTTCTTCACCTGAATCGTATGGTCATGCTGGCATTCGCCAGGATGACGGCATGACTCAACCTCCACACAGGCCGGGCACAGCCCGTGGGCTTCAATAACGTTATGCCGCAGGGCAAAGCCCATTTTTGCCGCCAGCGTATGCATGATGTCTTCCACGCCTTCCGCACACTCTTCTTTTACCACGCCACAGCGATCGCAAATGAACATTGCGGAACTGTGGGTTGGCTGATCGAACAGGTGGCAAAGCACATAGCTGTTGGTGGATTCCACCTTATGCACAAACCCTTGTTCCAGCAGAAAGTCGAGCGCACGATACACGGTCGGCGGTTTCGCCTGTGGCTCGGTTTCCCGCAGCAGGTCAAGCAGGTCATAGGCGCTAATTGCGCCTTCCTGCAGGCTCATCAGGCGCAGCACTTCGAGGCGTTGTGGCGTAAGTCGCACGTTGCGTTGCGCACAGAGTTTTTCAGCTTGAGCCAATAACTCCTGCGTAGTGGTTTTGTCCATTTGGCGCCTCGATTTGCGTGGAAGGTTAATCCCTTACTTTAACATGTTCTGCTTAAAACGCCGAGATCCACCGTGGTGTGCTATACCTGACGCATCGCAATACTGGAAAATAAACATGAAAAGACCCGATTGTATTCGCCACTGGCGAGAAGTTGAGGGGGCTGATGACGCCACTTATCCCGACAGCAATGAGTTGTTTTCGATTGGCGCGCCGCTTGCCCGCAAGCTCGGGTTAGGGCGGCTCGGTATTCATCATGAACGCCTGCCGCCGGGGCGGCGCACGTCGTACCCGCACGCTGAAAGCGATGAGGAAGAGTTTATCTATGTGCTGGAAGGATATCCTGAGGCCTGGATTAACGGTTATTTATGGAAGCTGGAACCGGGCGACAGCGTTGGTTTCCCGGCGGGCACCGGCGTGTGTCACACCTTTATCAATAACACCAGTGAAGAGGTGCGTCTGCTGGTCGTAGGTGAAGCGAATAAAAAACATAACCGCATATATTACCCGCTTAACCCTGTCTATGCGGCTACGCGCGAGGATCGCTGGGTCGACCATCCGCCGCAGTTTTTTGGCTCTCATGACGGAAAACCCGGGCGTAAATAGCGCGCGTGGGGGCTACGGAGGGATAACCGCGAGGATGTGGCTCACTATCGTAACGGTCTATGCTATAGTAGCGCCCCTTTTTTAACCGGATGCTTGAATATTCGCCATGCTGCCTGAATCTCAGTCTACCGCTTTTCCCGCTCATCGTTTTTCTATCGCGCCGATGCTCGACTGGACGGACAGACACTGTCGCTACTTTTTGCGTTTACTGTCCAGCCAGACGCTGCTCTATACGGAGATGGTAACCACCGGCGCGATCATTCATGGTAAAGGCGATTATCTGGCGTATAGCGAAGAAGAGCACCCAGTAGCATTACAATTGGGTGGGAGCGATCCGGCAGCGCTGGCGCAGTGTGCGAAGCTCGCTGAACAGCGGGGCTATGACGAAATTAACCTCAACGTGGGTTGTCCTTCCGACCGCGTACAGAATGGCATGTTTGGCGCCTGTCTGATGGGGAATGCACAACTGGTCGCCGATTGCGTCAAAGCAATGCGCGACGTGGTGTCGATTCCGGTTACGGTGAAAACGCGTATTGGTATTGATGATCAGGACAGCTACGAATTCCTGTGCAATTTCATCAACACGGTATCTGGCAACGGCGAATGTGAGATGTTTATTATTCACGCCCGCAAGGCCTGGCTATCCGGGTTAAGCCCGAAAGAAAACCGCGAGATCCCACCGCTGGATTACGACCGCGTTTATCAGCTAAAGCGTGATTTCCCGCATCTGACGATGTCGATCAACGGCGGCATTAAATCGCTGGAAGAAGCAAAAATTCATCTGCAACATATGGATGGCGTGATGGTGGGGCGTGAGGCTTACCAAAACCCAGGTATTCTGGCGTCCGTTGACCGTGAGATTTTTGCTGCCACCACCGAAGATGCCGATCCGGTTGCCGTGGTGCGCGCCATGTACCCGTACATTGAGCGTGAACTGAGTAAGGGAACCTATCTGGGGCATGTGACGCGCCATATGCTGGGGCTGTTTCAGGGGATTCCAGGGGCCCGTCAGTGGCGTCGCTATCTGAGCGAAAATGCGCATAAAGCTGGGGCAGATATTAACGTTCTGGAACATGCGCTGAAGCTGGTCGCTGACAAGCGTTAAGTTTTCGCCAAAAGTTAGTTAATTTCACCACGCCCTGCACTTTGTCGCGGGGCGTTTTCTTTATAAATCAACATATTAATTTTGGCATGTTTCTTGTAAAGCTATGGAGAGTACTTCATTTCGGGAGAGAGCCATGCTGGAACTACTTTTTGTGATTGGATTTTTTATCATGCTGATGGTCACCGGCGTATCTTTGCTGGGGGTGTTGGCCGCATTGGTGGTAGCTACGGCAGTGATGTTTTTAGGCGGACTATTTGCCTTGATGATTAAACTGCTTCCCTGGCTGCTGCTGGCCGTTGCCGTGGTGTGGGTTATTAAGGCGATAAAAGCGCCAAAAGTCCCACAGTATCAGCGCAATAACCGCCGATTTTACTAAGGTATTGAGCGGTGCGTCACAACCTGCAACATTGCCTTTAGAACCAAATAGGAATTGATTATCAAATCTGTCACTATTGCCAGGTTAACGAATTCATCGAGCTGTACCCTACATACAGCCGAACTAAAAAAAGAAAGGGCTTCCTGCGGGAAGCCCTAATTCTTTCTTTCCTCGTCATAATTCAAACTCCAGGTGTGTTGGCTGCTTTCATTCACCCCAGTCACTTACTCCAGTAAGCTCCTGGGGATTCACTCAATTGCCGCCGTCCTGGAGCTTAAATTATTTAGGGGAAAGTGATGGCGTTACGGAATGAGTAAACTCGATCCCTGCGTGGCGCGACTTTCCAGCACTTCATGGGCACGCTTTGCGTCGTGCAGCGCAAATGTCTGACCAGGTGCGACATCCACTTTTATTACCCCACTGGCAATCAATGAGAAAAGCTCATTACTGGCTTCGGTTAATTCGTTGTGGTTGGTGATGTAACCCTGCAGAGAGGGACGGGTCACGTACAGCGAACCTTTCTGATTCAGAATCCCTAAATTTACACCGGTCACTGGTCCGGACGCGTTGCCAAAACTGACCATCAGTCCGCGGCGCTGCAGACAATCCAACGAGGCTTCCCAGGTATCTTTCCCCACCGAGTCATACACCACCCGCACTTTTTTTCCGCCAGTTATCTCTTTTACTCGCTCAGCAATGCTCTCTTCACGATAGTTAATGACCTGCCATGCGCCGGCCTGCAGCGCAATTTGCGCTTTTTGCGCACTGCCGACGGTTCCAATCAGCTTCGCACCTAATGCTTTTGCCCACTGGCAGGCAATCATACCGACGCCGCCCGCAGCAGCATGGAACAAAAACGGTTCATCAGGCTGAATTTCATAGGTTTTACGTAACAGATAAAATACGGTAAGCCCTTTAAGAAATGAGGCGGCGGCTTGTTCAAACGAGATAGCGTTAGGCAGGATGGCGGCTTTATCAGCCGGAACGTTATGCACTGAGCTGTAGGCGCCCAGGGGGGACTGAGCGTAAACCACGCGATCGCCGGCTTTAATGTGCGTCACGTTGCTACCGACTTTGCTGACCACGCCTGCGGCTTCGGTTCCCAGACCGCTGGGCAGAGAAGGCGGTGGATAAAGACCACTGCGGATGTAGGTGTCGATATAGTTGATCCCAATCGCTTTGTTCTCGACCTGGATTTCGTTTTCCGCCGGGTCTACGGGCGTAAACTCCACAGCCTTGAGTACATCAGGGCCACCATGCTTGTGAAATTCAATACGTGTTGCCATGCTTCCTCCAAAAGAAATGTGGTAATCTTTCGACCCAATCATTATCTCGGTAACTCCATTCACTATGGCAGGAAATAAACCCTTCAACAAACAACAGACTGATGCTCGTGAGCGCGATCCCCAGGTCGCCGGGCTGAAAGTACCGCCGCACTCGATTGAAGCGGAACAGTCGGTGTTGGGCGGTTTAATGCTGGATAACGAACGCTGGGACGATGTCGCCGAGCGTGTGGTGGCGGAGGATTTTTATACCCGACCGCACCGGCATATCTTCACGGAAATGCATCGCCTGCAGGAGATGGGAAAACCCATCGATCTGATCACGCTCGCTGAATCGCTGGAGGTTCAGGGGCAACTGGACAGCGTCGGCGGTTTTGCTTATCTGGCTGAGTTATCTAAAAATACGCCAAGTGCGGCGAATATTAGCGCTTATGCTGATATCGTCCGCGAACGTGCCGTGGTTCGTGACATGATTTCGGTCGCGAATGAAATCGCGGAAGCTGGGTTTGATCCACAAGGCCGTTCCAGTGAAGATCTGCTGGACCTTGCGGAATCCCGCGTCTTTAAAATTGCAGAAAGCCGCGCCAACAAAGACGAAGGGCCGAAAAATATCACCGATGTGCTCGACGCAACCGTCGCGCGTATCGAGCAGTTATTCCAGCAGCCGCACGACGGCGTCACCGGGGTAAACACCGGTTATGACGACCTTAATAAAAAGACGGCTGGTTTGCAGCCGTCAGACTTAATTATTGTCGCCGCGCGTCCGTCGATGGGTAAAACGACATTTGCAATGAACCTCGTCGAAAATGCGGCGATGTTGCAGGATAAGCCGGTTCTTATCTTCAGTCTTGAAATGCCCTCAGAACAGATCATGATGCGTTCCCTGGCCTCGCTCTCACGCGTAGACCAAACCAAAATTCGTACTGGTCAACTGGATGATGAGGACTGGGCGCGAATTTCCGGAACAATGGGTATTTTGCTGGAGAAACGAAACATCTATATTGATGACTCCTCCGGCCTGACGCCAACGGAAGTGCGCTCGCGTGCTCGTCGTATCGCCCGTGAACACGGCGGCATCGGACTTATCATGATCGACTACCTGCAGCTGATGCGTGTGCCGTCGCTCTCCGACAACCGTACGCTGGAAATTGCAGAAATCTCCCGCTCGCTGAAAGCGTTAGCGAAAGAACTGCATGTGCCGGTGGTGGCGCTGTCGCAGCTTAACCGCTCTCTGGAACAGCGCGCCGACAAGCGCCCGGTTAACTCGGATCTGCGTGAGTCCGGCTCCATCGAGCAGGATGCCGACTTAATCATGTTTATTTATCGTGATGAGGTTTATCACGAAAACAGCGACCTGAAAGGGATCGCGGAAATCATTATTGGTAAGCAACGTAACGGCCCGATCGGTACGGTGCGCCTGACGTTTAACGGTCAGTGGTCGCGCTTCGATAACTATGCGGGCCCACAATACGACGACGAATAAATCTCCGTCATCCTTCATGCTGCAGATGCGTTGACTACGCCCGTTCATCCCGGTCACTTAGTTTACTGAGCTTCCGGGGATTCTCAGGCTTGTCGCCCTCCAGCAACACGAATGATTTAGAAGATTCTTTTATAAAGGAATACAAATGCAAGCGGCAACTGTAGTCATTAACCGCCGCGCTCTGCGACACAACCTGCAACGTCTGCGTGAACTGGCTCCCGCCAGCAAACTGGTTGCGGTCGTGAAAGCGAACGCCTACGGCCATGGTCTGTTAGAGACCGCGCGAACGCTCCCCGATGCGGACGCTTTTGGTGTCGCTCGTCTTGAAGAAGCCCTGCGCTTGCGAGCGGGAGGGATCACGCAGCCCATCCTGCTGCTGGAGGGATTTTTTGATGCCTCCGATCTGCCGACTATTTCTGCGCAGCGTCTGCATACTGCTGTCCATAACCAGGAGCAACTTGACGCTCTGGAAGCCGCTGAACTGGCTGAACCTGTCACTGTCTGGATGAAGCTCGACACGGGAATGCACCGCCTGGGCGTGCGTCCTGAGCAGGCCGAGGCGTTTTATCAGCGCTTAACGCAATGTGAAAACGTGCGCCAGCCGGTCAATATCGTCAGCCACTTTGCACGTGCGGACGAGCCTGAATGTGGCGCGACCGAAAAACAGCTCGATATCTTCAATAGTTTTTGCGCAGGCAAACCGGGGCAGCGTTCGATTGCCGCGTCGGGGGGGATTTTGCTGTGGCCGCAGTCTCACTTCGACTGGGCGCGTCCGGGGCTGATTTTGTATGGCGTATCGCCGTTGGAAAACCACTCTATCGGCGCCGATTTTGGCTGCCAGCCGGTGATGTCGCTGACCTCCAGCCTGATTGCGGTGCGTGAGCACAAAGCGGGCGAACCGGTTGGATACGGTGGAACCTGGCTGAGCGAGCGCGACACGCGTCTGGGCGTGGTGGCGATGGGCTATGGCGATGGTTATCCGCGCGCAGCGCCGTCCGGGACGCCAGTCCTGGTTAATGGCCGTGAAGTACCGATCGTCGGTCGCGTCGCGATGGATATGATCTGCGTCGATTTAGGCCCCGACGCGCAGGACAAAGCGGGTGATTCGGTGATTCTGTGGGGCGAGGGCCTGCCCGTTGAACGCATTGCTGAAATGACGAAAGTAAGTGCTTACGAACTTATTACGCGCCTGACCTCAAGGGTGGCGATGAAGTATATCGATTAACAGCATGAAGTGCCGGACAGGCGGTTACGCCGCCTTCCGGCAATATTCCTCTCAACATCCTCTCGATCTTCTCCCGCTTCCGGTTTATTGTGTTCTTAACCTCTGCCTGTAAACCTGGAGAACCACACGTGTTTCAAAAAGTTGACGCCTACGCCGGCGACCCGATTTTATCGCTCATGGAGCGTTTCAAAGAAGATTCACGTAGCGACAAAGTGAACCTCAGTATCGGCCTGTATTACAACGAAGACGGCATTATTCCTCAGCTTAAAGCGGTGGCGGAAGCCGAAGTCCGACTTAATGCCAAACCGCATGGCGCTTCGCTGTATCTGCCGATGGAAGGTCTGAACACGTATCGCCATACTATTGCGCCGCTGCTGTTTGGCGCAGATCATCCGGTTCTCCAGCAGCAGCGCGTCGCAACGATTCAGACGCTGGGCGGCTCCGGCGCGCTAAAAGTTGGCGCAGACTTCCTGAAACGCTATTTCCCTGATTCTGGCGTGTGGGTCAGCGACCCGACCTGGGAAAACCACATCGCGATTTTTGAAGGCGCAGGGTTCGAAGTAGGTACTTACCCCTGGTATGACGACACGACCAACGGTGTGCGTTTCAACGACCTGCTGACCACGCTGAATACCTTACCGGCGCGCAGCATCGTACTGCTGCATCCGTGCTGCCATAACCCGACGGGGGCGGATTTAACTCCCGCGCAGTGGGATGGCGTCATAGAGATCCTGAAAGCACGCGATCTGATCCCATTCCTGGATATTGCTTACCAGGGTTTCGGCGGTGGAATGGAAGACGATGCCTATGCGATCCGCGCCATTGCCAGTGCCGGATTGCCTGCTCTGGTCAGCAACTCATTCTCGAAGATTTTCTCTTTGTACGGCGAGCGTGTCGGCGGACTGTCAGTAGTATGTGAAGACGCTGATGCCGCCAGCCGCGTTTTAGGGCAGCTAAAAGCGACGGTGCGCCGTAACTACTCCAGCCCGCCAAACTTTGGTGCGCAGGTGGTTGCCGCGGTGTTGGGGGATGACGCGCTGAAAGCTAACTGGCTGGCGGAAGTCGAAGAGATGCGTACCCGCATTCTGGCGATGCGCCAGGAGCTGGTTAAGGTATTAAATGCGGAGATCCCTGGTCGCAACTTTGATTACCTGCTGCAACAACGCGGAATGTTCAGCTATACCGGGCTTAGCGCCGCTCAGGTCGATCGCCTGCGCGATGAGTTCGGTGTGTACCTGATAGCCAGCGGTCGTATGTGCGTGGCCGGGCTGAATCACGGTAACGTGCAGCGCGTGGCGAAGGCATTTGCCGCCGTCATGTAATTGGCTTTGTGTGTTGCCGGATGGCGGCGTGAACGCCTTATCCGGCCTACAAATGGATATGGATTTTCGTTTGTAGGCCGATAAGTGTAGTGCCATCAGGCGCACTTTCCTGTGTGATCGTGCTCCTTTTCCAGGACAAAACCAGAGAAAATCCTTCCTTTCCCTTCCCCTAAGGGGTAAGGTCAGATAGTTTTTTGACCAGTTGTTAATAAAAAAATGATAACTAACTGACTACTTAGGGAAAAATATGCGCAAGTTTACGTTGGCACTGAGTGCCGTTTGTTTATTGTTCACGCTAAATCAGCCAGCCCAGGCGTTAGTTTCCTCTCCCTCTCAGCTTAATCCAGGCACCAACGTTGCAAAACTCGCTGAGCAGGCACCCATTCACTGGGTCTCCGTGGCACAAATTGAAAACAGTCTGACCGGACGCCCGCCGATGGCCGTCGGGTTTGATATTGATGACACCGTCCTCTTTTCCAGCCCTGGCTTCTGGCGCGGTAAAAAAACGTATTCACCGGATAGTGAGGATTACCTGAAGAATCCGGCTTTCTGGGAAAAAATGAACAATGGCTGGGACGAATTCAGCATTCCAAAAGAGGTCGCTCGTCAGCTGATTGATATGCACGTGCGTCGCGGCGACAGCATTTTTTTCGTAACCGGGCGTAGCCAGACGAAAACGGAAACCGTGTCGAAAACGCTGTCCGATAACTTTCACATCCCGGCTGGTAATATGAATCCAGTCATTTTCGCCGGTGATAAGCCGGGTCAGAACACCAAAACGCAGTGGCTACAGGATAAAAATGTCCGCATGTTCTACGGTGACTCTGATAATGACATCACCGCCGCTCGCGACGTAGGTATTCGCGGTATTCGTATTTTGCGCGCCTCTAATTCCACGTATAAACCGCTGCCGCAGGCCGGTGCGTTTGGTGAAGAGGTGATCGTCAACTCGGAGTACTGAGACCATCGATTGCTGGTTTTTTAAACAAATTTACGTTCACGGCTTTTACCTTTTGCGGACTTGCTGCACACTGAATAAAAGATGTTCTCATTAGGCAATATGCTGGTAAGGGGAATAAAGATGACGAATTCGGAGTTGCTGCAATACTGCATGGCAAAAACGGGCGCGGAGCAGAGCGTTCACAGTGACTGGAAGGCCACCCAGATCAAAGTCGAAGATGTGCTCTTTGCCATGGTAAAAGAGGTGGAAGAACGCCCTGCGGTGTCTCTGAAAACCAGCCCTGAGCTGGCAGAGTTGTTACGTCAGCAGCATAGCGATGTACGACCAAGCCGACATCTCAATAAAGCGCACTGGAGTACGGTGTATCTGGATGGCTCGCTGCCGGATTCGCAAATCTACTATCTGGTAGACGCCTCCTATCAGCAGGCCGTCAACACGCTGCCGGAAGATAAACGCCGGATACTGGCGCAGCCCTGATCCGTTTCGCCGGATGCGGCGCAAGCGCCTTATCCGGCCTACAAGCAATTATGCATATTCTGTAGGCCAGACAAGTGTTGCGCAATTACAACAACGGTTTGAGGAAGCGTGCCGTGTGTGAGGCTTCACACTCAGCGACCGTTTCTGGCGTACCGGAGACGAGAATTTCTCCACCGCCGCTTCCGCCTTCCGGACCAAGATCGACAATCCAGTCTGCGGTCTTAATCACGTCCAGATTGTGCTCAATCACCACGATGGTGTTGCCCTGATCCCGGAGCTGGTGCAGCACGTCCAGCAGTTGCTGAATATCCGCAAAATGCAGACCGGTGGTCGGTTCGTCGAGAATATACAGCGTTTGCCCGGTACCGCGTTTGGAGAGCTCGCGCGCCAGCTTCACGCGCTGCGCCTCACCGCCTGAGAGCGTGGTAGCGGACTGACCCAGTCGAATGTACGTCAGGCCAACGTCCATCAGCGTTTGCAGCTTACGCGCCAGCGCCGGAACGGCATCGAAGAACTCACGCGCTTCTTCAATCGTCATATCCAGCACTTCGTGGATGGTCTTGCCCTTGTACTTAATCTCCAGCGTTTCGCGGTTATAGCGCTTGCCTTTGCACTGATCGCACGGCACATAGATATCCGGCAGAAAGTGCATTTCGACTTTGATCACCCCGTCGCCCTGACAGGCTTCACAGCGTCCGCCGCGAACGTTAAAGCTGAAACGACCCGGCGTATAACCGCGCGCACGCGACTCCGGGACACCGGCAAACAGTTCGCGCACTGGCGTAAACACACCGGTGTAGGTCGCCGGGTTAGAGCGCGGCGTACGGCCAATCGGGCTTTGGTCAATGTCGATCACTTTGTCGAAATGTTCCAGACCCTGAACGTCGCGATATGGCGCAGGTTCAGCCAGCGTAGCGCCGTTCAGCGCTGTCTGCGCAATCGGGAACAGTGTGTCGTTAATCAGCGTCGATTTACCCGAACCGGAAACCCCGGTAATGCAGGTAAATAAACCAACCGGCAGCGTCAGGGTGACATCTTTCAGGTTGTTGCCGCGCGCGCCGGTGAGCTTCAGCACTTTTTCCGGATCGGCTGCCACGCGCTGTTTCGGCACTTCAATTTTGCGCTTACCGCTCATGTACTGGCCGGTCAGCGACTCAGGCACCGCCATGATATCTTTCAGCGTACCTTCGGCAACCACCTGGCCGCCGTGAACGCCAGCACCGGGGCCGATATCGATAACGTGGTCAGCGGCGCGAATCGCGTCTTCATCGTGCTCGACCACAATAACGGTATTACCCAGATTACGCAGATGGATAAGCGTACCCAGCAGACGTTCGTTATCGCGCTGATGCAGACCAATAGACGGCTCATCCAGTACGTACATTACGCCGACCAGACCTGCGCCGATCTGGCTTGCCAGACGAATTCGCTGGGCTTCGCCGCCGGAGAGCGTTTCCGCTGAACGCGACAGCGTCAGGTAGTTGAGGCCGACGTTGACCAGGAATTTCAGACGATCGCCAATCTCTTTAAGAATTTTTTCTGCAATTTTCGCCCGCTGACCCGCAAGCTTCAGATTGTTGAAGAAATCCATCGCATGACCGATGCTCATGTCGGAAATCGCGGGCAGCGGCGTATTTTCAACAAATACGTGGCGGGCTTCCCGGCGTAAACGCGTCCCTTCACAGCTGGCGCATGGTCGGTTGCTGATGAATTTGGCGAGTTCTTCACGTACCGCGCTGGACTCCGTCTCTTTATAACGACGCTCCATGTTGTGCAATACGCCTTCAAACGGATGGCGACGTACGGATGTATCGCCGCGATCGTTCATATATTTAAATTCGATATTTTCTTTACCGGAACCGTACAGCACCACTTTATGCACGGCAGGGTTGAGGCTGGCCCATGGGGCTTCGACGTCGAACTTATAGTGTTCCGCCAGTGACTTAAGCATCTGGAAGTAATAGAAGTTACGACGATCCCAGCCGCGGATAGCACCGCCGGCCAGCGACAGTTCCGGATTTTGGATCACCCGGTCAGGATCGAAATACTGCTGCACGCCGAGACCGTCACAGGTCGGGCATGCGCCAGCCGGGTTATTAAACGAGAACAGACGAGGTTCCAGTTCGCGCATGCTGTAGCCGCAGATCGGGCAGGCGAAGTTGGCGGAGAACAGCAGTTCTTCCGCTTTTGGATCGTCCATATCGGCGACCACCGCCGTACCTCCGGACAGTTCCAGCGCGGTTTCAAAGGATTCCGCCAGGCGCTGGGTGAGATCGTCGCGTACTTTAAAGCGGTCAATCACCACTTCAATCGTGTGTTTCTTTTGCAACTCAAGCTTGGGCGGATCGGAAAGGTCGCACACTTCACCATCGATACGGGCGCGGATATAGCCCTGGCCTGCCAGGTTTTCCAGCGTTTTGGTGTGCTCCCCTTTACGCTCTTTAATTACCGGCGCCAGTAGCATCAGACGCTTGCCTTCCGGCTGCGACAGGACGTTGTCCACCATCTGGCTAACGGTTTGCGCCGCCAGGGGGACGTCGTGATCCGGGCAGCGCGGCTCGCCAACGCGGGCAAACAGCAGGCGCAGATAGTCGTGAATTTCGGTAATGGTACCTACCGTGGATCGCGGGTTGTGGGACGTCGATTTTTGTTCAATTGAGATGGCGGGAGACAGCCCCTCAATGTGGTCGACATCCGGCTTTTCCATCAGCGACAGAAACTGACGCGCGTACGCGGAAAGGGATTCAACGTAACGACGCTGCCCTTCGGCATACAAGGTGTCGAAAGCGAGCGAAGATTTGCCTGAGCCCGAAAGCCCGGTGACGACAATCAGCTTGTCGCGCGGGATGACGAGGTTGATGTTTTTGAGATTATGGGTGCGGGCGCCCCGAACTTCGATCTTATCCATTCATCTTTCCCGGATTAAACGCTTTTTTGCCTGGCTGCATGGTGCTACCGGCGATCACAAACGGTTAATTATGACACAACCTGACCTGAATGGATATACAGTATTGGAATGCAAAATGCAGATGCCTGTGCAACAATGTCCGTCCGGGGTTGTTTACTGGAATCGATCTCGCAACGTAGTAAAAGCGCTATTGGAAATGCTACAATCCCGCGCTTACACTTATTCAGTAACGTTTTTCAGGAGACACGATCATGGCCAGCAGAGGCGTAAACAAGGTGATTCTCGTCGGTAATCTGGGCCAGGACCCGGAAGTACGCTATATGCCGAATGGTGGCGCAGTCGCCAACATTACGCTGGCTACTTCCGAATCCTGGCGTGATAAAGCGACCGGCGAAATGAAAGAGCAGACTGAATGGCACCGTGTTGTGCTGTTTGGCAAACTGGCTGAAGTGGCCAGCGAATATCTGCGTAAAGGTTCCCAGGTCTATATCGAAGGTCAGCTGCGTACCCGCAAATGGACCGACCAATCCGGCGTAGAAAAGTACACCACTGAAGTTGTGGTGAACGTTGGCGGCACCATGCAAATGCTGGGCGGTCGTCAGGGTGGTGGTGCTCCGGCAGGTGGCGGCCAGCAGCAGGGTGGTTGGGGTCAGCCTCAGCAGCCTCAGGGCGGCAATCAGTTCAGCGGCGGCGCGCAGTCTCGTCCGCAGCAGTCAGCTCCGGCGGCGCCTTCTAACGAGCCACCGATGGATTTCGACGACGATATTCCGTTCTAATCCCTCTGCATTTCGCTGACAATTATGGCTACCTCAGGATTGGGGTAGCCATATGCAATTCCGTTATTAGTTCAACACCATCGGCCAGTCTGGCGGTGTATGGCTCATCACTTCAACCATCACGGTTTCAATGTTCTTCCAGATTGCGGACATATCCACCAGGGTTATGCCGAGTAATCCGGTTGCAAACCAGCAGGCAAAAACCAGCCCTAAACCGCTGCTAATGACGGCCAGGCCAATATAATCTGATTTACGAAAACGGATATTGAGCGTACTGGCTAAAAACATCAGCACCGCGCTGAGTAATTGCCACCGCAGTAGAACCACACCAGTTGTTATCGTTGCCATGAAAAACGTCCTCAGAAAGTCTGGATGCCCAGGACAGCGCGGGGGTGTTCACCGAGGGTGTAGTACTCTGGCTATCGACGGGCAATAACATGAATGAAACATTGTTTCTGTTACATAATTTTTGTGAACTATATCACATATGCTCGTTTGTTCACCAGTACTGGACGTGATTTTTGCAAGATGAAAACCATTCTTACTGTGTGGTTATATTCAACCAGGTAATGATACTAAATAACTAATCTTAAAGTTGCATTTACATTACCTGTTTAATTTATCCTAAATTAATCGTTAAAAAAATTTAATGAATTTCTTAAATCTTACCAGGATAATGCTCATAAAAAATTACTCCTTGGGGATAATAACGTTATGAAATAAGCATAACTTTAAGTTTGCCTTACGGAAAAATAATATCATCATCAACTATTATCAGACTTTTACATAGAGAAGTCTGTTGCTAATACTGATAGATTCATGCAACTTAATCAGTCGGTGTTTATTGCATCTTGCCTTAATGGGTTCTGGCATATACGAAACAGGGAAATTGGGCTGACATGAATCACAGTGCGCGTCGCAAGATGCTGAAGTTCCTGGGAACATTCATGGTGGTATTGCTCCCCGTGGTACTGGCGTTATGGTTTGCTCAAATCAGGGCAATGTCCGAAACCCGTAATCAACTTCGTTCTTTTGCTCAACTGGTGTTAAATAAAACTGAACTGGTGATCCAACAAGCCGATTTAGCGCGTGATATGGCCCAGTTGTATCAGGGTAAGATGTGTACCCCGGCACATCAGAAAAATATGCTAAATATTATTCGTGGCCGTTTATATATCAGCGAGCTAATTTATGCGCAGGGCGATCATTTTTTGTGCTCTACGTCGATGGTGCCGCCTGTCACCTATATTATGCCGACCGCCGACTATAAACGTACGCCGGATGTCTCCATCTATTACTATCGCGATACCCCCTTTTTCGCTGGCTACCGAATGACGTATATGCAACGTGGAAACTACGTTGTCGTCATCAACCCATTATCATACAGCGAAGTCATGTCAGAGGATCCGGATCTGTCCTGGGGCGTGTACGACACGGTAACGGATACCTTTTTCTCTACCAGTGAAGGGGCGCATATTGCGCAATTACTGCCGTTGGTGCGCGGTGAAGCCTCTACCTTCCAACTGGACGATCGCTTCTATACCATCGTGCATTCAGAAAAACGTCCGATTGCGATTATTGCCTCGACCTCAGATAAACGCATAAATTCGATTTTCTATCACGAGGCTGCAGTAACGATTCCTTTCGGGGTCATCTGCAGCATCCTGATGCTGTTAATATGGTGGCGCACGCGCCAGGAATACTTATCTCCTCGCCGCTTGTTAAAACGCGCAATCAAAAAACGTCAACTGCGTCTGCACTACCAGCCGATCATTGATATCAAAAACGGTCAGTGCGTTGGGGCTGAGGCTCTGCTGCGCTGGCCTGGCGGTAATGGTGAAGTGATGAGCCCGACCGAGTTTATTCCGCTGGCTGAACAAGAGGGAATGATTGAGCGGATCACGGATTATGTAGTTGAAGAGGTGTTCAACGATTTAGGATACTTTCTTGCCGCGCATCCTCAACTTTATATCTCGATAAATCTCTCGGCTTCTGACTTTCATTCATCCCGACTCATTGCCCTGATTACCGACAAAAACCGTGAGTACTCTGTGGCGCCCCGGCAAATTAAAGTCGAGGTAACGGAGCGCGGGTTTATTGATATAGATAAAATGACCCCGGTAATCCAGGCGTTTCGCCAGGCCGGTTATGAAGTGGCGTTTGATGATTTTGGCACGGGATATTCCAATCTACATAATTTATCCGCGTTGAATATCGATATCCTGAAGATCGACAAATCGTTTATTAGCACACTGTCCACTAACAGCACCAGTCACCTGATTGCCGAACATATCATCGAAATGGCGCAAAGCTTACATCTGAAGATGATTGCGGAAGGGGTAGAGACGAGTGAGCAAATCGAGTGGCTGCGCGAACACGGCGTACAGTATTGTCAGGGCTGGTATTTCGCGAAAGCACTGCCGTCGCAGGCGTTCATGCAGTGGATACAACGGTCGCCCGCTATACTGACGCAGAGCGGGCAATAATCTTACAGGCGATGGCGGTAATCGCTGGGGGTACGATCAAACTCGCGGCGAAACACGCGCGAGAAGGTTTGTTGCGATACATAACCAAGATCCATCGCGATATCGAAAATAGGTCGCTCAGTCGTTCGCAGTTCAACAGCGGCCAGTAAAAGTCGACGCTGACGGATGTAGTCACCCAACGTCTGGCGCATCACCGTGCGGAACATTCTCTGTAAATACCACTTCGAGTAACCTGATTTTTTCGCCACCGCCTCAATGTTCAGCGGCTGATCGATATGGTCGTCAATCCATTCAATAAGGGTCTGAATAATCTGCTGATGGGACATAGGGCTGCCTCTTTCTCAGTATTCGATTCGTCGTTTTGTCTGCGGGCGAGTATAATTCCTCAAGTTAACTTGAGGTAAAGCGATTTATGGAAAAGAAATTACCCCGGATAAAAGCGCTCCTCACGCCAGGTGAAGTCGCCAGGCGTAGCGGCGTGGCGGTATCAACCCTGCATTTCTATGAAAGCAAAGGGTTAATCAGCAGTATGCGCAACAGCGGCAATCAGCGCCGATATAAACGTGATGTGTTGCGTTATGTGGCGATTATCAAGATTGCTCAACGCATCGGGATCCCTCTGGCCACGATCGGTGACGCGCTCGGCGTATTACCTGAAGGACATTCACTCAGTGCTAAAGAGTGGAAGCAACTCTCTTCGCAATGGCGTGAAGAGTTGGACCGACGCATTCATACTTTGGTGGCGCTACGCGATGAGCTGGATGGGTGTATTGGTTGCGGTTGTTTGTCACGCAGTGATTGCCCGTTGCGTAACCCTGGCGATCAGCTTGGCGAGCAGGGGACCGGGGCGCGCCTGCTGGAAGATGATTGATTGGTTCAAAAATGTGACGGGTATAAAACTAAAGCGCCACAGAGGGCGCTTTAGTTTGGTTCCGGTCTTTGTCTTTCACTCTATCCCGCTGGTTCACGGGAGGGTTTCCCCCGACATCAACACCCCTCAGTCGAGCACATTAGGGGAGGTTCCGGCCTGTGTTGATAATGTAAGTGTAAGCCACCTCTCTCCATTTGCCAGTGAAATGCTGTTTTTTTAGCCAAAAAATTTCCCGCATCTTCACCGATTTTCTTGCGCAAGTTTGCGCGACAAAGGAACTCTGATGTTGTAATAACTCCGCGAAATTTGTTGCCAGATTGCGCATTGACGATAACGTTTGCGCATCGACTGATTATTTATTGCGCGTTATAAGAAGAAATGAGTAAAAAGCGGCAAAGTTCAGTTGAAAACCAGCGTATGATCGCTGGATAATCGTTTGCTTTTTTTTACCACCCGTTTTTTATGCGCGGAGCTAAACGTTTGCTTTTTTGCGACACCCCTATTGACGCAAACCTGGCACATGGAGAAAACGTTTAGCAGGCAGTGGATTGTCCAGCACGCATAATGACGAAAAAATAAACTCTCAGGGGATGTTTTCTATGTCTACGCCTTCAGCGCGTACCGGCGGTTCACTCGACGCCTGGTTTAAAATTTCGCTTCGCGGCAGTACCGTTCGTCAGGAAGTCGTTGCCGGATTAACGACGTTCCTGGCCATGGTTTACTCCGTTATCGTGGTTCCGGGGATGCTGGGTAAAGCCGGATTCCCGCCTGCCGCCGTATTTGTGGCGACCTGTCTGGTCGCGGGCGTCGGTTCTATTGTGATGGGCCTGTGGGCAAACCTGCCGCTGGCAATTGGCTGCGCCATTTCTCTGACGGCGTTTACCGCATTCAGCCTGGTGCTGGGGCAGCATATCAGCGTGCCCGTTGCGCTGGGCGCAGTGTTCCTGATGGGTGTCCTGTTTACCATTATTTCCGCGACCGGTATTCGTAGCTGGATCCTGCGCAATCTGCCGCAAGGTGTTGCGCACGGTACGGGGATTGGTATCGGCCTGTTCCTGCTGCTGATTGCGGCAAACGGTGTTGGTCTGGTGATTAAGAACCCGCTGGACGGCCTGCCGGTTGCGCTGGGCGACTTCGATACCTTCCCGGTGATTATGTCGCTGATTGGTCTGGCGGTGATTATTGGTCTCGAAAAATTGAAAGTGCCGGGCGGCATTCTGCTGACCATTATCGGTATTTCCATCGTCGGCCTGATTTTTGACCCAGCCGTGCATTTCTCCGGTATTTTTGCCATGCCGTCGCTGAGCGACGAGAACGGCAACTCGCTGATTGGCAGCCTGGATATTATGGGCGCACTGAACCCGATCGTACTGCCGAGCGTGCTGGCGCTGGTCATGACCGCTGTCTTCGATGCGACCGGAACCATCCGCGCGGTGGCTGGACAGGCGAACCTGCTGGATAAAGACGGACAGATTATTGATGGCGGCAAAGCGCTGACCACCGACTCACTGAGCAGCGTGTTCTCTGGTCTGGTGGGCGCTGCACCGGCTGCGGTTTATATTGAATCCGCAGCGGGTACGGCGGCAGGCGGTAAAACCGGCCTGACGGCGATCACCGTTGGCGTACTGTTCCTGCTGATCCTGTTCCTTTCTCCGCTCTCTTATCTTGTACCTGTGTACGCAACGGCGCCTGCGCTGATGTATGTGGGTCTGTTGATGCTGAGCAACGTCGCGAAAATCGACTTTGCTGACTTTGTTGACGCTATGGCTGGACTGGTAACAGCCGTATTTATCGTGCTGACCTGTAACATCGTTACCGGCATTATGATTGGCTTTGCTACCCTGGTGATTGGCCGTATCGTCTCTGGCGAATGGCGCAAACTGAACATCGGCACTGTGGTCATCGCCATCGCGCTGGTGGCCTTCTACGCAGGTGGTTGGGCTATCTGATCCTCATCCGCTGAAGATCCTTAAAACGGGTGGCTTTGGCCGCCCGTTTTTATTTTCAGAACACACTCGTTGTCTTTTGCGTTACTCTCAAGTAGATAGAATTAAGGCACGACGCCTTTATCACCAATCATAAGAAACATCGCAAACAGGGAACGCATGGAAATCTTTTTCACCATACTCATCATGACCCTTGTGGTCTCGCTGTCGGGGGTATTTACTCGCGTATTGCCCTTCCAACTCCCTTTACCCCTTATGCAGATCGCCATCGGCGCCTTGCTGGCGTGGCCGACGTTTGGTTTGCATGTGGAATTCGATCCTGAGCTGTTTTTGGTTCTGTTCATCCCGCCGTTGCTCTTTGCTGATGGCTGGAAGACGCCAACGCGTGAGTTTCTCGAGCACGGGCGAGAGATCTTCGGCCTTGCGCTGGCGCTGGTTCTGGTTACGGTGGTCGGGATTGGCTTTATGATTTACTGGCTGGTGCCGGGGATCCCTCTCATCCCGGCCTTTGCGCTGGCCGCCGTTCTGTCGCCAACCGATGCCGTGGCGTTATCCGGCATTGTGGGGGAGGGACGCATACCGAAGAAAATCATGGGCATCCTGCAGGGCGAAGCGTTGATGAACGATGCGTCCGGCCTGGTCTCGCTGAAATTTGCCGTAGCCGTGGCGATGGGCACGATGGTATTTACCGTCGGCGGCGCGACGGTTGAGTTCTTCAAAGTGGCGATTGGCGGCATCCTGGCCGGTTTTGTCGTCAGTTGGCTGTACGGGCGCTCCCTGCGTTTTCTTAGCCGCTGGGGCGGTGATGAGCCCGCAACGCAAATCGTTCTGCTGTTTCTGCTGCCGTTTGCGTCTTATCTGATTGCGGAACACATTGGTGTTTCAGGCATCCTCGCGGCGGTCGCTGCCGGGATGACGATTACCCGTTCTGGAGTAATGCGCCGTGCGCCGCTGGCGATGCGTTTGCGCGCTAACAGCACCTGGGCGATGCTGGAATTTGTGTTTAACGGCATGGTGTTCTTGCTTTTAGGGCTGCAGTTGCCGGGCATTCTGGAGTCATCTTTGGCGGCGGCAGAAGTCGACCCGAACGTTGAAATCTGGATGCTGTTTACCGATATCGTGCTGATTTACGTGGCGCTGATGCTGGTACGTTTTGGCTGGCTGTGGACCATGAAGAAGTTCAGCCTGCGCTTCCTGAAGAAAAAACCGATGGAGTTTGGATCCTGGACGACGCGTGAAATCCTGATTGCCTCCTTTGCGGGGGTGCGTGGGGCTATTACCCTTGCCGGTGTGCTCTCCATTCCGCTGCTGCTACCGGATGGTAGCGGCTTCCCGGCGCGCTATGAGCTGATCTTCCTGGCTGCGGGCGTGATTCTGTTCTCGCTGTTTGTTGGCGTGGTGATGCTGCCGATTCTGCTACAGCATCTGGAAGTGGCAGACCACTCGCAGCAGCAGAAAGAGGAACGTATTGCCCGCGCAGCTACGGCGGAAGTGGCGATTGTCGCCATCCAGAAAATGGAGGAACGTCTGGCTGCGGACAGCGAAGAGAACATCGACAACCAGTTGCTCACCGAGGTGAGTTCACGCGTCATCGGTAACCTGCGTCGACGTGCCGACGGACGCAATGACGTGGAAAGCTCGATGCAGGAAGAAAATCTCGAACGGCGTTTCCGCCTGGCAGCGCTGCGCTCAGAGCGCGCGGAACTTTATCATCTGCGCGCCACGCGGGAAATCAGCAATGAAACGCTGCAAAAACTGCTGCACGATCTGGATTTGCTGGAAGCGCTGTTGATCGAGAACCAGTAAACGAGCGTGCCTGATGCGCTACGCTTATCAGGCCTACAAAACCGGCAACAGCGATGTAGGCCGGATAAGGCGCTAGCCGCATCCGGCGAAGGGTGTGCCAAATGGCGCGCAACTGGCTGCAAGAAATTATTCATCGTGTAATTTGCGAGCGGCTTTCCTGAACGAATCCATCCCTCTTGTCGATTCCCTCTTTTCTCCATACGGTTGAGGAAAGGGGGAAACATGTCCAACTATCGACGAAATTACATTAATGGGGGAACCTGGTTTTTTACGGTAAATCTGCAGGACCGTCGAAGCCATCTTCTGACTGCCAACATTCACGCGCTTCGGTGTGCAATCGCTGCGGTCAAAAAGGTTAGGCCTTTTCGCATTAATGCGTGGGTCGTTTTACCCGAGCATATGCATTGCATATGGACGTTACCTGACAATGATGCGGATTATTCCTCTCGCTGGCGGGAAATTAAGAAGCATTTCACCCACTCATTGTCTTCCCGACATATCTGGCAATCTCGCTTTTGGGAGCACACCATCCGTGATGAACATGATTATCGCCAGCATGTTGATTATATTTACATTAACCCGGTGAAGCACGGCTGGGTAAAACAGGTACAGGACTGGCCTTTTTCAACATTTCATCGTGATGTGATGCATGGTTTGTACCCGCAAGATTGGGCAGGTGAAATCATGGATTTTAATGCGGGTGAACGTGCCTGATGCGCTACGCTTATCAGGCCTACAACACTGGCATACCGATGTAGGCCGGATAAGGCGTTAAGCCGCATCCGGCATTTTACACCTCTTGGGTTAGCCAAAACCCTTCACAGCATTTGAGCCACGCCTTGGCGCTGTGCGACAGATATACACCGTCGCGCCAAATCATACCCAACTGCCAGCGTAAATCGCTCTCCAGGGGGATCCAGCGCAGCGTCTGCTTATCCAGGCGCTGGCAAATCGGCTCCGGTAAAATAGCAATCCCGACACCGGCTTGCACCATCGCCGCCAGAAAATCCCACTGCCCGCTGCGAACCGCGATGCGGGGCTTGACGTTGTGTTGGCTAAACAGCTTAAGCAATTGGCGGCTCAATGCGAAATCTTCGTTATAGATAAGCAGCGGATGCTCCGCTAATGCCTCGGGGGAAATAGATTCGCACGTTGTCCACTGACCGGAGCGGGGGACCAGCACGCAGAGCGGATGACTAAAAAGCGGTAAGGTCGCCAGACCGCTCTCTTCCTCAACTGGCAACGCAGTCATCGCGACATCCAGATCGCCGTTTATCACCGCCTGCTGAACGGTTAAGCCGCCAAATTCAGATATCTTCAGCTCAACGCCGGGATAGCGCTGGCGAAACAGGCCGATCGGCCCGGCCATCAACATACCCACCATGGGCGGGATACCGAGGCGCAGCACGCCCTTGTTGAGATGATTAATGTCGCTAAGTTCGGCTTCGAGCTGGCGAAACTCGGCAAGGATCGCCAGGCCACGTTCGAAAACGACCTGCCCGGTGTCGGTTAACAGCAGCCGCCGACCGTCGCGGATTAACAGCGTGCAGTTAAGCTCGTCTTCAAGGTTCTTCAACATCTTGCTGATGGTGGGTTGGGTGACAAAAAGCTTCTCCGCTGCGCGGGTAAAGCTCTGCTGACGAACCACCTCAACAAAATAGCGCAGCGTTCTGATATCCATGATTATTCCTTAAGACTATGCCTGCAATGAGTTTAATTCATTTCAGTCCTGGATGGGGGCTCTCTATACTGGCGCTCTCTATTTTTTAAGGACATACCCTCATGGCTGTGGCGATAAGCCGCGTGACGCCTGCCGTTATTCATCGACTTCAGATACCCGTTCAGGTTCTGTTGTACGCAGGTCTATTTGTATTTGCTCAATATCTTGTCTCCTGGCTGCATTTGCCGCTTCCTGCCAACCTGGTGGGGATGGTGCTGATGTTGGCGTTGATTGTCTGTCGGGTTATCCCGCTGAACTGGATCCGCGCTGGGGCTCGCTGGTTACTGGCTGAAATGCTGCTATTTTTTGTCCCGGCGGTGGTGGCCGTCGTCAACTACACGCAGCTGTTGTTGGTCGATGGCTGGCGCATATTTTCCGTCATTGCGCTAAGTACGGTGATGGTGCTTGGCGCAACGGCGTGGGTGGTGGATAAAGTGTATCGCTATGAAATGAGCAGGCTAAACCGTGAGTAATTTCCAGCTAAGCGTGCTGTGTCTGGTGATTACGCTGGGCATCTATTTTGCCAACAAGCGCCTGTATCGCCGATTTCGTAAATTACCGCTGATGCCATTGGTGCTCACTCCGGCGCTGCTGGTGCTGATGCTGGTCTTTGGGCACATCTCCTGGCAAAACTATATTGGTGAATCGCACTGGCTGCTGTGGCTGCTGGGACCTGCAACCATCGCCTTTGCCGTGCCGGTTTATGACAACCTTGCGGTGATTAAGCGCCATTGGATGTCGCTGACGGCGGGCGTAGTGACGGCTACGCTGGTGGCTGTCACCAGTTCCGTTTGGTTGGCGCGTCTGTTTATGCTGCCTGATGAAATCCAGCGCAGTCTGGCGGTGCGCTCCGTCACTACGCCGTTTGCGCTGGCGGCGGCAGAGCCGTTGGGCGGGCAGCCGGACCTGGTGGCATTGTTCGTGGTGGTGACCGGTGTATTCGGTATGGCGGTCGGCGATGTGCTGTTTTTACGACTTTCCATTCGTGAAGGGATGGCGAAAGGCGCAGGATTTGGCGCCGCATCGCATGGCGCAGGCACGGCACGCTCATATGAGCTCGGCCAGCAGGAGGGCGTGGTTGCCAGCCTGGTGATGATGCTTTCTGGCGTGGTGATGGTGCTGGTAGCGCCGCTGGTCGCAAGGCTGATGTTCTGACCAGCGGCGGTGTGCTATTTCAAGCGTGAAATCAGCGAGAATTCTTTAAAATTCACCGGCCGCTGTTGCTGCATGGAAATATTCCCGGCGATACCGGTCAAAATCGACATGGCGCCGGCGCGATGGTCGGCGGCACGCTGCAACGGATCGTGCCGCGGCTCGCCAAACAGATCCGCCAGCATGGCGTTATCACCGCCACCGTGACCGCCTTCGCCGAGGGTAAAATCAGCCTGCCACGGCGCGGCAAACATCGGGAAAACAGTGATGTCACAGGCTTCAAGGCTGCCTTCGTTGTCCCGCTCCCCTCCGGCGTTGACGTAGGATTTCTCAACGATTTTCATCTCCAGGCGGCCTTCGCTACCGTTAAACACCACGTTCAAGCCTTCCCATGGCAGCCAGGTGTTCAGTGAATAGGTAAGCTGCACCTGATTCTGATATTTCACCAGCACCGACATGGTGTCTTCAATGGTGATACCGTCGCTGAACACGCTCTGGTCGCGAAAATAGTTATCTTCGTGTTCGGCATCCAGATAGAGCGCTTTAAGCTGAGGATTCTCGGCCATATGCAGCGCAAACGGATCGTCTTTGGCCTGCGCATAGCCGTGAGTGCGCGGGTAAAATTGCGTCACGCCCCGGCGTTCGGCGTTCTCTTTTCCGTAGAAACGCAGGCTACCTTCGGCATACACCCGCTCCGGATAACTGCCCAGCCAGAAGTTCATCAGATCAAAATGGTGAGTGGATTTATGTACTAATAAGCCGCCGCTATTCCGTTTTTCGCGATGCCAGCGGCGGAAATAATCGGCACCGTGCTCGGTATTGAGCAACCATTCAAAGTGAACCGAATAAACTTCGCCAATCGTACCGTTCATCAGCAGTTCGCGAACTTTGCTGTGGTGCGGCGCATAGCGATAGTTAAAGGCGACGCGTACCTGACGTCCGGTCTCTTCAATGGCGTCCAGAATCCGCAGGGCGCGTTGCTCATCGATGGTCATCGGTTTTTCGGTGATTACATCGCAGCCCGCGCGTAGCGCACGCACGATGTAGTCGTCGTGAGTCCGGTCCATGGTGGTTACAATGATGATATCCGGGCGAGTTTCTCGGATCATCTCTTCAAACTGCTGCGCTTTCCATGTGGAGACAGGGGCTGCGCCTTCGTTCTTCAGAAGCTGGTTAGCGTAATTCATACGCGTTTGATTGGTGTCGCAAAAGGCAACCAAACGAGCATTTTCCTTCCATTGCCCGCCAATCGCGCTGATGTAAAGTCCCGCGCGCCCGCCGGTTCCTACCAGGGCATATTTCTTCATAACATCCTCATCCTTCAAAAATGAATTGCAGTATCGATGTAATAAAAACAATGTTTCAATTTGATTTTTGTACAATAGCGCTAATGCGGAAGATGGATACAACGTAGAGGGAAAAATGTGATCCCGACCAAAATGATCGGCGGAGGGGGCGACATTCTTATTTTCTTAGAGGCTATGTTTAAATTTATATTCACGCCTTAGAATAGTGATAAATGTTACTCGCCATTGTAAGGACGCGCAGCGTGAAATATTTGTGGTTATCTGCTCTCTTGTTCAGTCATGCCGTTTTGGCCTGGTGTCCTGATGAAGACCAACGGGTGACATTGCAGGGAACATTAATACAACAGACGTTACCCGGTCCGCCAAATTACGAAAGCATTAAAGATGGCGATGAGGCGGTAACTTATGATTATCTTAAATTGGATCAACCGTTTGAGTGCGATGTTACTGGTGAGCGTGAAAGTGTGCCGCTAGTACAGCTTATTTTGATGGGCAAAAATAAGCCTGGTTACGCCGATCTTGCTCCTTCTCTGGGAAAAGATGTCATCCTGACCGGGAAAACGATGTATGCCCAGACAGGTCGTCACTTTACTTCTGTGCTGCTTATTCTTGATAGCGCCAAAAACGTTACTCCCATCACCACGCCAGAACAAAAGAAAAGCGCGCTAATTCAGTTTCAACAGTTCCAACAGGCGTTGCGAGAGAAAAATGTTGTCGCGTTGAAAACATATTTTGTCTTTCCTTTGCAGGGGACGCTATTTGACTTTATTGCTTATGACGAAAATCGTCAGGAAGAAGTACTTACCGAGGCTGTATTTGACCAAAATTCGCAGCAGATTATGGCGCATCTGCAGATGCTGACCAATATCGGCGTTGATGCTGAATCACTGATGATAAACGAGTACAGAATTAACACACTTTCGGAACGTGAGCAGCAACGTCGCTATTTTCCAGCTGATGAAGATGGCATGTTTTATTATGAAGAAAACGGTAAACGTCATACCGTTACAGGAACATGCGATACCATCGCTCAAGGGGAACTTACAGACGGTATTCTTTTTACTTCGCAGGGGACAAGTGCAAATGAGCAACTCCCCGGTCTTTCAGAAAATTGTGACGGCGCGACGTCATATATGTTCAAGCTGGTTGATGGCAAACTGCGACTGACGGGGAGTTTTACTGCAGACTAATGACGTATTACAGATGGAATGGAATAAAAATAGAAAAGGATGTTAAAAATGCTTAATGATTTATTTATGGGCTGGCAGTGGCTAAATCTTGTGTGTGCGATTGTTTTCCTGTTGCTTATCGCTGTACCTGCTCGTCGCTTTATAACGGATGAGAATCCTGGATGATTTGCTGAATGTCTTCCCCGGCCAAAATGACCGGGGAAGAGAAGGAGTTAGTGTGCGCGACCTTGTTCTACGCCGTACCCGGTCTGGGAACGGATGAACTGAGCACGGAACTGCTCGCGTTCGCGATTGCCTTCTTCTGAGTTGTCGGTAGCAGAGAAGAACCAAATCCCGAGGAATGCTACGCTAATGGAGAACAGCGCCGGATACTCATACGGGAAAATAGCTTTTTCGTGACCGAGGATCTGGACCCAAATCGTCGGGCCAAGAATCATCAGCACCACCGCCGTCAGCAGACCTAACCAGCCGCCCAGCATCGCGCCACGCGTGGTCAGTCTTGACCAGTACATGGAGAGCAGAATGATGGGGAAGTTGCAGCTGGCCGCGATAGCAAACGCCAGGCCTACCATGAAGGCGATGTTCTGGTTCTCAAACAGCACGCCGAGCAGAATAGCAATCACGCCCAACACCAGTACGGTGATTTTCGAGACTCTCAGCTCTTCACGTTCGGTTGCGCCTTTGCGGAACACGTTGGCGTACAGGTCATGAGAGACTGCCGATGCACCCGCCAGCGTCAGGCCGGCAACCACCGCCAGGATGGTGGCAAATGCCACGGCTGAGATGAAACCGAGGAACAGGTTACCGCCCACCGCGTTCGCCAGGTGAACCGCTGCCATGTTGTTACCGCCAATCAACGCACCTGCAGCGTCTTTGTACGCCGGATTAGCCCCTACCAGCATGATTGCGCCAAAGCCGATGATAAAGGTCAGGATGTAGAAATAACCCATAAAACCGGTGGCGTAGAACACGCTCTTACGCGCTTCGCGGGCATCGCTTACCGTGAAGAAACGCATCAGGATGTGCGGCAAGCCTGCCGTACCAAACATCAGGCCGAGACCTAACGACAGCGCGGAGATCGGATCTTTAACCAGTCCTCCCGGGCTCATAATGGCTGAACCTTTCGGGTGTACCGCCATCGCTTCGGTGAACAGGTTGTTGAAGCTAAAGCCGACGTGCTTCATCACCATAAAGGCCATAAAGCTGGCGCCGAACAGCAACAGAACGGCTTTGATGATCTGTACCCAGGTGGTCGCCAGCATGCCGCCAAACAGAACGTACATCATCATCAATACGCCAACCAGCACGACGGCGATGTGATAGTTCAGACCAAATAGCAGCTCAATCAGCTTACCTGCGCCGACCATCTGGGCGATCAGGTACAGCGCGACCACCACAAGGGAACCACAGGCCGACAGAATACGGATTGGGCCTTGTTTCAGACGGTAGGAAGCAACGTCTGCAAAGGTGTAACGACCCAGGTTACGCAAACGCTCAGCAATCAGGAACAGGATAATTGGCCAGCCAACCAGGAAGCCGAGGGAATAGATCAGCCCGTCATAACCCGAGGTAAACACCAGCGCGGAAATCCCGAGGAACGATGCCGCCGACATATAGTCGCCCGCAATCGCCAGCCCGTTCTGGAAACCAGTGATGTTACCGCCAGCGGTGTAGTAGTCATTCCGCGAACGTACGCGCTTAGACGCCCAGTAGGTAATGCCGAGCGTAAAGATGACGAAAATCAGGAACATAACAATCGCCTGCCAGTTGGTTGGCTGGCGTTGGACTGCACCACTAATAGCATCCGCCGCGTTTGCGGCGAAGGGCAGCGTGGCGGCAAGCGCCGTCAGGACTCTCTTCATGATGCTTTAACCTCGTGCAGAACCGCATTGTTCAGGCGATCGAATTCACCATTTGCCCGCCAGATGTAGATCCCGGTCAGGATGAAAGAGATGAGGATCACACCGACCCCAATCGGAATACCGCGGGTGACGCTGGTTCCCGCGTGTAGCGGAGTACCCAGCCAGCCCGGCGCAAAGGCAATCAATAATATAAAGCTGATATAAACTGCCAGCATGATGATGGACAGAATGGTGGCAAACCGTTGCCGTTTTTCAACTAACTCCCTGAAACGCGCACTGTCTTCTATCCGCTGATAAATATTGTCATTCATCACAGAGCTCTCCAGAGGTCCCCCTGCGTCTTTCGTGCTACAGGTTCGTTGGCCGCACTCGCCCACCCCAGTCACATAGTGAACTATGCTCCTGGGGATGTGCTCGCTTGCCGCCTTCCTGTAACACGAAATCCTTTGGGGGAGGTTTTTTATATTTCCCTCCCGGATGAAGAGAGGGTAGGGTCAGATTTGTAGGCCGGATAAGACGCTTTCGCGTCACCATCCGGCATTTTCAGGACTTTGTTATGATGGCATCGCGATGGCCTGCTTCTCTTCGAGCAGTTTCTCTACCACGCCCGGATCGGCGAGGGTCGAGGTATCGCCCAGATTGCTGGTATCGCCCGCCGCGATTTTACGCAGGATACGGCGCATGATTTTGCCGGAGCGGGTTTTCGGCAGTGAGTCGGTCCAGTGCAGCACGTCTGGCGTTGCCAACGGACCAATTTCTTTACGCACCCAGTTGCGAACCTCGGCGTACAACTCAGGTGACGGCTCTTCGCCGTGATTCAGCGTGACGTAGGCGTAGATCGCCTGGCCTTTAATATTATGCGGAATACCGACTACCGCGGCTTCGGCAATCTTCGGATGCGACACCAACGCCGATTCGATTTCTGCCGTTCCCAGACGGTGACCAGAGACGTTCAGCACATCGTCCACACGGCCGGTGATCCAGTAATAACCATCTTCATCACGGCGTGCGCCGTCGCCGCTGAAGTACATATTCTTGAAGGTGGAGAAATAGGTTTGCTCAAAGCGTTCGTGATCGCCAAACAGCGTTCTCGCCTGGCCCGGCCACGAGTCGGTAATTACCAGGTTGCCTTCGGTCGCGCCTTCCAGTGGATTACCTTCGTTATCGACAATCGCAGGCTGTACGCCAAAGAACGGACGGGTTGCGGAACCGGCTTTCAGCTCGGTGGCGCCCGGCAGCGGGGTGATCATGAATCCCCCGGTTTCAGTCTGCCACCAGGTATCGACGACCGGACATTTTTCGTTGCCGATCTTCTTCCAGTACCACTCCCATGCTTCCGGGTTGATCGGCTCGCCAACGGAACCCAGGATACGCAGCGACGAACGGTCAGTACCTTCAATCGCTTTATCGCCTTCTGCCATCAGGGCGCGGATGGCGGTCGGTGCGGTATACAGAATATTGACCTGGTGCTTGTCCACAACCTGCGACATTCGTGCCGGAGTAGGCCAGTTTGGCACGCCTTCGAACATCAGCGTGGTTGCGCCGCAGGCCAGCGGACCGTACAGCAGGTAGCTGTGTCCGGTTACCCAACCTACGTCAGCGGTACACCAATAAATATCGCCCTGATGGTAGTCAAACACGTACTTAAAGGTGGTTGCGGCGTAGACCAGATACCCGCCGGTGGTGTGCAGCACGCCTTTCGGTTTGCCAGTTGAACCGGAGGTATACAGGATAAACAGCGGATCTTCCGCGTTCATTTCTTCTGGCTGATGTTCCGGGCTGGCTTTCTCGATAAGATCGGACCACCACAGGTCACGGCCTTCTTGCCATTCCGTTTTACCGCCAGTACGTTTGAGGACGACTACATGTTCAACGGTTTTCACGTTCGGGTTTTTCAGCGCATCATCGACGTTCTTTTTCAACGGGATAGCGCGTCCGGCGCGCACGCCTTCGTCGGCTGTGATAACCAGGCGTGAATTAGAGTCGATAATACGTCCGGCGACGGCCTCCGGTGAGAAACCACCGAAGATGACCGAATGCACCGCGCCAATGCGGGCGCAGGCCAGCATGGCGACCGCAGCTTCCGGCACCATCGGCATATAAATTGCCACCACATCACCTTTTTTAATGCCTAAATCCAGTAATGTATTGGCAAAACGACAGACATCGCGATGCAGCTCGCGGTAGGTAATATGTTTGCTTTGGGTGGCGTCGTCGCCTTCCCAGATGATGGCGGTACGATCGCCATTTGCCTGCAGATGACGGTCGAGGCAGTTCGCTGCCAGGTTTAGCGTGCCGTCTTCGTACCATTTAATAGACACGTTGCCTGGCGCAAACGAGGTGTTCTTCACCTGGCTGTACGGTTTGATCCAATCAAGAATCTTTCCCTGTTCGCCCCAAAATGTGTCGGGTTCGTTAACAGATTGCTGGTACTTCGCTTCGTACTGCTCCGGATTTATCAGGCAACGATCCGCAATGTTTGCGGGAATAGCGTGTTTATGTATTTGGCTCATGGCTTTTGTTCTCCTTGTAGGATGTTAATAATATGTCTCATAAACGTTAAATGTAGGGGCATTGAGAGTTTTGTTTAGTATTTGCGCGGCAGATCACGCAATAAACGAATTGTGCAAATTAGCGACAAACTGAATTTTGAAGGGAACTAGCAAAAATTGATTAAATCTCGCGATAACATGTAGTTATCTAAAGGATTATTGAAAAGGTGATCTGTCTCTGAATTAGACCAAAGAGTGAGAGGTTTGAGGGGTGTTATAACTCTAAAGTGGTATTTTACATACACTTACAATTGATTAAAGACAACATTTTCAGTGTGGTTTCTTGTTACAAATAGGGTGGAGCAATGTCATGACAGTATCGTGTGGTTGCTGTTGTGGAAAACAATAAAAGAACCGCCATTGCAGATAATGGCGTCATCTGGATGAGACCCCTATGGCAAGGATAAAATCACGCGTACGCCGTTTCTTCAGCCTGTTATTACCTTTATTATTTATTTCTGCTGTTCACGCTGAACAAACTTCTGTACCCGCAAAAACCGTCACCGTTGAAGCGAAAAATGAAACCTTCGCTCCTCAGCATCCCGATCAATATCTCTCCTGGAAAGCCACGTCTGAGCAATCAGCCCGTGAAGATGCGCTGGCAGAAGATCCGCGTCTGGTGATCCTGTGGGCGGGATATCCATTCTCGCGCGATTACAACAAACCGCGTGGACATGCGTATGCCGTGACCGATGTCCGTGAAACCTTACGTACCGGCGCACCAAAAACGGCAGAAGACGGCCCGCTGCCGATGGCTTGCTGGAGCTGTAAAAGCCCGGACGTAGCGCGTCTTATCCAGAAAGACGGTGAAGATGGCTACTTCCACGGTAAATGGGCGCGCGGCGGTCCGGAAATTGTTAACAACCTCGGTTGTGCAGATTGCCATAACACCGCGTCACCCGACTTCGCCAAAGGCAAGCCAGAGCTGACCCTGTCGCGTCCTTATGCAGAACGCGCGATGGAAGCGATCGGCAAACCGTTCGAGAAAGCCGGTCGCTTTGACCAGCAATCCATGGTCTGCGGCCAGTGTCACGTGGAATACTACTTCGACGGTAAAAACAAAGCCGTTAAGTTTCCGTGGGACGACGGCATGAAAGTCGAGAACATGGAGAAATACTACGACAACATTGCTTTCTCTGACTGGACCAACTCCCTGTCTAAAACACCCATGCTGAAAGCGCAGCACCCGGAGTATGAAACCTGGAGCGCAGGTATTCATGGCAAGAACAACGTGACCTGTATCGACTGCCACATGCCAAAAGTGCAAAACGCGGAAGGCAAGATCTACACCGACCATAAGATTGGTAACCCGTTCGATAACTTCCCTCAGACCTGCGCGAACTGCCATACCCAGGACAAAGCGTCCCTGCAAAAAGTGGTCGCCGAGCGTAAACAGGCCATTCATGACCTGAAAATCAAGGTTGAAGATCAACTGGTACATGCGCACTTCGAAGCGAAAGCCGCATGGGATGCGGGCGCAACCGAAGCGGAAATGAAACCGATTCTGGAAGATATCCGCCACGCGCAATGGCGCTGGGACCTGTCTATCGCCTCACATGGTATTCACATGCACGCCCCGGAAGAAGGTCTGCGGATGCTGGGTAGCGCAATGGATAAAGCCGCCGATGCGCGTACCAAACTGGTCCGTCTGCTGGCGACCAAAGGCATCACGCATGAAATCCCGTTACCGGATATCTCTACTAAAGAGAAAGCTCAGGCAGCGATTGGTCTGAACATGCAGCAAATCAATGCTGAGAAGCAGGAGTTCATCAAGACGGTGATTCCGCAGTGGGAAGATCAGGCGCGTAAAAACGGTCTGTTAAGCCAATAACCCCATTTCGCCCCGCAAGGGGCGGATAACTCAACGGAGTGAATATGAGCGTATTACGTTCGTTATTAACTGCTGGGGTGCTGGCGTCAGGCTTGTTATGGAGCCTGAGTGGAATCACTGCCACGCCAACGCCGCAGGAGTCGGATCAACGCTGGACGGTTACCCAACAGCGTAATCCGGATGCCGCTTGTCTGGACTGTCACAAGCCGGATACCGAGGGCATGCATGGTAAGCATGCGGAAGTCATCAACCCGAATAACAAACTGCCGGTCACCTGCACCAACTGCCACGGCCAGCCGTCACCGAACCACCGTGAGGGGGTGAAGGATGTGATGCGCTTTAATGAGCCGATGTACAACGTGGAACAGCAGAACAGCGTCTGTATGTCTTGTCACCTGCCTGAGCAGTTGCAAAAAGCGTTCTGGCCGCACGATGTCCACGTAACCAAAGTGGCGTGCGCCAGCTGTCACTCACTGCATCCGAAGCAAGACACGATGCAGACGCTAAGTGATAAAGGACGGATCAAAATTTGCGTCGATTGCCACAGCGATCAGCGTAACAATCCGAACTTTAACCCGGCGTCGGTTCCGTTGCTTAAGGAGCATCCATGAGTTGCTCTCGTCGCCAGTTTATCACCGGCGTCGGCGCGCTGGTGGCAGTGAGCGGGACGGCGGGACGCGTTGTGGCGCAGACGCTGAACATCAACGGCGTGCGTTACGGTATGGTACATGATGAGTCATTATGCATCGGTTGTACGGCCTGCATGGATGCCTGTCGGGAAGTCAACAACGTGCCCGAAGGCGTATCGCGTCTGACGATTATTCGCAGCGAGCCGCAGGGAACGTTTCCTGATGTGAAGTATCGCTTCTTTCGCCACTCATGCCAGCATTGCGACCACGCTCCCTGCGTTGACGTCTGCCCGACGGGGGCATCGTATCGCGATGCAGCCAACGGTATTGTGGATGTGAACCCGGACCTTTGTGTTGGCTGTCAGTACTGCATCGCCGCGTGTCCTTATCGCGTGCGCTTTATCCATCCGGTGAGCAAAACGGCGGATAAATGCGATTTCTGCCGGAAAACCAACCTGAAAGCGGGCAAACAGCCCGCCTGCGTTGAGTCATGTCCGACGAAGGCGCTGACGTTTGGTAATCTGGACGATCCCAACAGCGATATCTCCCGTTTGTTGCAGCAGAAAACCACCTACCGTTACAAGCTGGCGTTGGGTACAAAACCGAAGGTCTACCGCGTTCCCTTTAAATTTGGGGAGGTGAGCCAATGACATCCGCTTCTGCATTTCATTTTGAATCACTGGTGTGGGACTGGCCCATTGCCATCTATCTGTTCCTGATTGGCATCTCTGCCGGACTGGTCACGCTGGCGATTCTGCTACGTCGTTTCCATCCGGAGGCGGGCGGTTCGGACAGCACGCTGCTGCGCACTACGCTGGTGTTAGGGCCGGGGGCGATAATCTTCGGTCTGTTAATTCTGGTGTTCCACCTGACGCGTCCATGGACCTTCTGGAAACTGATGTTCCATTACAGCTTCACCTCGGTGATGTCGATGGGGGTTATGCTGTTCCAGTTGTACATGGTGGTATTAGTATTGTGGTTGGCAAAAATCTTTGAAAAAGAGGTGATTGCCCTGCAACAGCGCTGGCTGCCGCGGTTAGGAGTCGTGCAGAAAGTGTTGACGTTGATAACGCCATTTCATCGCGCGCTGGAGACGTTAATGCTGGTGCTGGCGGTCCTGCTCGGGGCGTATACCGGGTTCCTGCTGTCGGCACTGAAATCCTACCCGTTCCTGAATAACCCGATCCTGCCGGTGCTGTTCCTGTTCTCCGGGATCTCCTCCGGCGCGGCGGTGGCGCTGATCGCCATGGCGTTACGACATCGTAGCAATCCCCACAGCACTGAAGCGCACTTTGTGCATCGCATGGAGGTCCCGGTGGTATGGCTGGAGATCTTCCTGCTGGCGGCGTTCTTTGTTGGTCTGGCGCTGGGCGATGACGGTAAAATGCGCGCGCTGGCGGCGGCATTGGGCGGCGGATTCTGGACCTGGTGGTTCTGGCTTGGCGTAGCTGGGCTTGGGCTGATACTGCCGATGCTGCTAAAACCCTGGGCCAACCGCAGTTCGACGTTTCATGGCGTGCTGGCAGTGTGCGGTGCCAGCCTGACCGGCGTACTGCTGCTGCGCTTTTTTATACTCTATGCGGGTCAGCTAACCGTTGCGTAAGGTGATATCTGGACGTTCTCCTTCCTGAAGCCGGTTTTCTGGCGTTGTTATTAAGCCTCGGGGTCAATGTGTTGACCCCGCTTGCCGTGTTGGTGGGTGTCCGCCAGCGCTGGCAAGGGGTGATGCGTCTGGCAAGCGTGGGAGTATGGGCGCAATTTGCGCTGCTGCTGCTGGCTTTTGCCATTCTGGTATTCTGCTTTTTGACCAGCGACTTTTCGGTGGTCTACGTTGCTCAGCACAGCTACAGCCTGCTGCCGTGGGGATTAAAACTGGCGGCGGTGTGGGGCGGTCATGAAGGATCGTTGCTGCTGTGGGTGCTGTTTCTTTCCGGCTGGAGCGCGCTGTTTGCTTTTCGCTATCGGCGTGATTCCGACGCGCTGTTTCCGCTGACGCTCAGCGTCCTCTCAATGATTACGGCCTTGCTGCTGCTGTTTGTGGTGGTATGGTCCGATCCGTTTGTGCGCATCTTCCCGCCGGCCATTGAAGGGCGCGACCTTAATCCGATGCTGCAACATCTCGGGTTAATCCTCCATCCGCCGCTGCTGTACCTGGGTTACGGTGGTTTAATGGTGGCGGCAGGCGTGGCGCTAGCCTCGCTGCTACGTGGTGACTTTAATGCGCAGAGCGCCTGGGTGTGCTGGCGCTGGGCGCTGCCCGGCTGGTGCGCGCTAACGCTGGGGATTATCCTCGGCTCCTGGTGGGCCTACTGCGAGCTGGGCTGGGGCGGCTGGTGGTTCTGGGACCCGGTAGAAAATGCCTCCTTATTACCCTGGCTTTCCGCCAGCGCGCTGCTGCATAGCCTTTACATCACGCGCCAGCGGGGGATCTTCCGCCATTGGTCGCTGTTGCTGGCGATCGTCACGCTGATTTTATCGCTGCTCGGGACGCTGATTGTGCGCTCCGGCATTCTCGTTTCGGTGCATGCTTTCGCGCTGGATAACGTTCGCGCCGCGCCGCTGTTTGCGCTGTTTACCGTATTGAGCCTGGCGTCGCTTGGGCTGTACGCCTGGCGAGGCCAGCAAGTCCGCCAGAGTGGGCGTTTTGGCGGCTGGTCGCGCGAGATGCTGATTCTGGTCGCGTTATTACTTTTTTGCGCGGTGCTGCTGATTGTGCTGATTGGTACCCTCTATCCGATGATTTACGGGTTGTTTGGCTGGGGGCGGCTCTCCGTGGGCGCGCCGTACTTTAACCGCGCCACGCTGCCTTTTGGCCTGCTGATGCTGCTGGTTATCGTGCTGGCAACGATCAGAAGCCGCAAAGTGTCTGTGCGTTGTCAACTTCCGGCGCTGCTGGCGCATGCCGGGGTGCTGGTGTTTGCTGCGGGGATCGTTTTCTCCAGCGGCAGTCGTCAGGAGATAAGCCTGAATCTGAGCCCGGGGCAGCAGGTGGAACTGGCGGGATACACTTTTCGTTTTGAGCGTCTCGACCTGGAAGCAAAAGGTAACTACACCAGTGAAAAAGCGCAGATCACGCTGTGGCAGGATGAGAAACGCATTGGCACCCTGCAGCCAGAAAGACGCTTCTATGCCGCGCGCCGTCAACAGATGATGGAGCCGGGGATCAACTGGAACCTGATGCATGACTGGTACGCGGTAATAGGCGAAAAAACCGGAGCGGACCGTTATGCCATGCGCTTGTACGTGCAGACCGGCGTGCGCTGGATCTGGGGAGGGGGATTGTTGATGGTGTTTGGCGCGTTGCTGAGCGCATGGCGAGGGAGGAAGCATCCTGAGTTATTGCCTGATGGCGCTGCGCTTATCAGGCCTACGAGTGAAAAGCAGGGTAGGCCGGATAAGGCGTTCACGCCGCCATCCGGCAAAACGATGTTACTTATGGCTTTACTGATTTTTCTGCCTTTTGCCACCCATGCCCAGGTTGTGGACACATGGACGTTTGCCAACCCGCAACAGCAGGAAAAAGCGCTGTCTATTGCCAGCCAACTGCGCTGTCCACAGTGTCAAAACCAAAACTTGCTGGAATCCAATGCGCCGGTAGCGGTCAGTATGCGCCATCAGGTTTATAGCATGGTGGCGGAAGGGAAAAGTGAAGCCGAGATAACGACGTGGATGACCGACCGTTACGGTGATTTCGTGCGCTACAACCCGCCGTTGAATGAGCAAACGCTGCTGCTGTGGGCGCTGCCGTGCCTGCTGTTATTACTGGTGGGCGTGGTGGTCTGGCGGGTGAGAAGTCGTCAGCGCGTAGAGGAGGGTGAGCAATGAACCAGAGCGAACACTCCACTGCGCCGTTACGCCCAATGCCTGTGAAGCGGCTGACTGCTGTAGCGGTGCTGATGGTTGCGGTCTGCATAGGAGGTTACCTGTCGACGCCAAAATGGCAGGCGGTTCGTCAGGAGCAGGCGCGGCTGGCGGACCCTTTACATGCGTTCTCCGATGAGAACCTTCAGGAAAAACAGCTGCTTTTGCTGCAATCGCAAATTCGCACCAATCCACAGGACGGTGTGAAATGGGCGCAACTTGGGGAGTACTATCTTTGGCAAAACGCGTACCATAATGCACTGCTGGCCTATGAGCAGGCGCTGCGTGTAGGTGGTGAAAATGCTGAGATCTATTCAGCGATGGCAACGGTATTGTACTACCAGGCCGGACAACATATGACGCCGCCCACTCGCGAGATGATTGATAAGGCCCTGGCGTTGGACCCGGCAGAGGTCACCGCCTTGATGCTGTTAGCTTCAGATGCGTTTATGCAGGCAGAATACGCCCAGGCTATATCAGTGTGGCAAAAAGTTATGGATTTAAACTCGCCGAGGGTGAACCGGGCGCAGCTCATTGACTCTATTAATATGGCGAAGTTGTTGCAGAATCGGCAAAAATAAATTTGTTTTTTTTGTGATTTGTATCATTTTGTCTGTTTAAAAAATAGGCAAACGAACAATTGAGCAAAAAAAAATCATGCCATGACTTCTTCATTTTTGAACATATTAAAATTCTTTTATAACAAAAAGTTATTCATTGTTACCGCGATAAAATCGCATTTTTATGCATAAATTCAGCCAAAGGCCCTGTTCTTAGAGGGTTGCGCGGAATGCCATGCAGATGATAATGATAATAAGCGTTAAAAAACTCCATAAACGAACGCAACACAATTCATACCCTTTCAGTATGTACTATTCCCACACACCGCATGTGGAATAGCGCTCCATCGAGGAAGTCCGTTGTTATGAAAAATTTGAAAGTCAGCCTGGCATGGCAGATTCTAATCGCCATGGTGCTGGGCATTCTGCTAGGGAGTTACCTGCATTACCATAGCGACAGCCGTGAATGGCTGGTTGTAAACCTGCTGTCACCGGCGGGCGATATCTTTATCCATCTGATCAAAATGATCGTTGTGCCCATTGTCATCTCTACGCTGATTGTCGGTATTGCCGGGGTCGGTGATGCCAAACAGCTGGGCCGCATTGGCGCCAAAACAATTCTCTATTTCGAAGTGATCACCACCGTGGCGATTATCCTTGGGATCACGCTGGCCAATGTGTTCCAGCCGGGTTCCGGGATTGATATGTCGCAACTGGCGACCGTGGATATTTCGAAATATCAAAGCACGACCGCAGAAGTACAGAGCCACGCGCATGGTCTGATGGGGACAATTTTGTCACTGGTGCCGACCAATATCGTCGCATCGATGGCAAAAGGCGATATGCTGCCGATTATCTTCTTCTCAGTGCTGTTCGGTTTAGGTCTGTCGTCCCTGCCGGCAACTCACCGCGAGCCGCTGGTTACCGTGTTCCGCTCTATTTCCGAAACCATGTTTAAAGTGACTCACATGGTGATGCGCTACGCGCCAGTCGGCGTTTTTGCGCTGATTGCCGTTACCGTCGCGAACTTCGGTTTTGCCTCCCTGTGGCCGCTGGCGAAGCTGGTGCTGTTGGTGCATTTCGCCATCCTGTTCTTCGCGCTGGTGGTGCTGGGGATTGTCGCGCGTATCTGCGGTTTGAGCATCTGGATCCTGATCCGCATTCTGAAAGATGAGCTGATTCTGGCTTACTCTACCGCCAGCTCCGAGAGCGTACTGCCGCGTATTATCGAGAAGATGGAAGCCTATGGCGCGCCAGCTTCAATCACCAGCTTTGTGGTGCCGACCGGCTACTCATTCAACCTTGATGGTTCAACGTTGTACCAGAGCATCGCTGCTATCTTTATCGCGCAGTTGTACGGTATCGACCTGTCGCTGTGGCAGGAAATCGTGCTGGTGCTGACGCTGATGGTGACCTCAAAAGGGATTGCGGGCGTGCCGGGCGTATCATTCGTGGTGCTGCTGGCTACGCTTGGCAGCGTGGGGATCCCGCTGGAAGGACTGGCGTTTATCGCTGGTGTTGACCGTATCCTCGATATGGCGCGTACCGCGCTGAACGTAGTGGGTAACGCGCTGGCGGTGCTGGTTATCGCCAAGTGGGAACACAAATTTGACCGCAAAAAAGCGCTGGCCTACGAGCGCGAGATGCTGGGTAAATTTGATAAGACTGCCTTGTAGGCCGGATAAGGCAACGCCGCCATCCGGCAACCTGCTCCGGGTTGCCTGATGGCGCTACGCTTATCAGGCCTACAGCGACTACGTTCATCCGGCAATGCAAACCATTACCCGTTTGTTAACTTATCAAACTCTTCGCAGCCGGTATCGAACCCTTCTATACAGCTCAGATTCAGCCAGTGCAACGCCTTCTGTTTATTCTTCACAATAAAACCCTGTTCACCGTTTAAGAACATCATTCCGGCCCAGTACTCGGAATAACCGGTGCGGGAAATGGCAGAGCTACGCTTGAAATACCACGTCGCTTTCTCATCATCTGCGGGAATACCCACGCCGTTGGCGTAAATCAGTCCGAGCAGCATTTGCGCGTCGACGGCGGAATCATTTTCCAGGTCTTCGGAGGCGTTTTGCAGCAAGGTAATAGCTTTAGGATAATCTGTGTGTCCTGCCTGGGTGTTGACCAGAATCCGCGCCAGGGTCAGTTCTCCCGCTTTACTGCCCGCTTTGGCTGCCTTTTCCGCCAGCGTTTTGGCCTGGGGGTAATCCAGACTGACCGGATTCGTAATTTTGATTTGCGCCAGTAGCGCGCAGGCGTCGGCATCGCCGTTGTCGGCGGCTTTTTGCGCCCAATACTCGGCTTTGCTCAAATCGCCTGAACTGAACCAGCTATCGGCAAGAAAGTACTGTGCGCGACGGTCCCCTGCCTCAGCGGCCTGTAAGTACTGGCTTCCTGGCTCAGTATCACTGGCATGGGCAAAGAATGTCATAAAGAACATCAATGCAATGAGTTGTTTCATTTTGAGTTTTATTTAGGGTACGGAATGAACAGTATAAAGAGATCGTATGGATAAAAAAACAGCCTCCGGGCGGAGGCTGTTGCAGAACAGGTACGTAAACGGACTAACCCATCGCGCTTTCGCGCAGGCTGGCTTTCAGCTTAGTGTACTCATCAATGACATACTGCTCGGCAGCGCGCTGATCGGCAATGCGTTCAACGTTAACGGCACAGTACTTATACTCCGGCGTTTTGGTAATCGGGCTTAAGTTCTCGGTTACCAGCTCATTACATGCGCCAATCCACCACTGGTAGGTCATGTAAATCGCGCCTTTGTTTGGACGATCGCTGACTGCCGCACGGGTAATGACCCGGCCTTTACGCGAATTAACCCATACCAGTTCTTCATCCTGGATGCCCAGGCGTTCTGCGTCGGCGGTGTTGATCTGGGCATAGCCCGGTTCATCCGCCAGCGCGGCCAGCGCCGCACAGTTACCGGTCATCGAACGGCAAGAGTAGTGGCCGACTTCACGCACTGTAGACAGCACCATCGGGTACTCCTCAGTGAGTTTGTCGATTGGCGCTACCCAGTCGCAGGTGAAGAACTGCGCCAGTCCGTTCGGGGTGTCGAACTTCTCTTTGAAAAGATAAGACGTACCCTGATCGGCTTCTGAGGTATCGCGACAAGGCCACTGGATATAACCCAGTTCGCCCATTTTCTCGTAAGTTGCACCGTAGAAATCAGGGCACAGATGACGCAACTCATCCCAGATTTCCTGGGTGTTGTTGTAGTGCATCGGGTAGCCCATACGGGTGGCGATTTCACTGATAATCTGCCAGTCCGTTTTCAGATCCCACTTCGGCTCAACGGCTTTAAAGAAGCGCTGGAAGCCACGGTCAGCCGCAGAGAAGACACCTTCATGCTCGCCCCATGACGTAGACGGTAAAATAACGTCTGCGGCAGCGGCAGTTTTGGTCATGAAGATATCCTGCACGATGACCAGTTCCAGATCCTCAAAGCCTTTGCGCACTGCGGAGAGTTCAGCATCGGTCTGTAATGGATCTTCACCCATAATGTACGCCGCGCGTACTTCGCCATGCGCCGCACGGTGCGGCAGTTCGCTGATGCGATAACCGGTATGCGCAGGCAGACTTTCCACGCCCCAGGCTTTAGCGAATTTCTCGCGGTTTTCCGGGAACTTAACGTACTGATAGCCCGGATAGGTATCCGGCAGCGCGCCCATGTCGCATGCGCCCTGAACGTTGTTCTGGCCACGAACCGGGTTAACGCCCACGCTTGGCTTACCGAGGTTACCGGTCAGCATTGCGAGGCTGGTCAGTGAACGCACGGTTTCCACGCCCTGATAGAACTGGGTAACACCCATGCCCCACAGGATGGCCGCGCTTTTTGCCGTGGCATACATACGTGCAGCCTGACGAATATCCTGCGCGCTAACGCCAGTAATATCTTCGACGGACTCCGGCGTGTAGCCTTCGACAATCTTGCTGTACTCTTCGAATCCTTCTGTACGGGAGGCGACGAACGCCTGGTCGTACAGTTTTTCTTCGATGATGACATGACCCATGGCGTTAAGCAGCGCGATGTTCGAGCCGTTTTTCAACGCGATGTGCATGTCGGCAATGCGCGCGGTTTCAATTTTGCGCGGATCGCAGACGATGATTTTCGCCCCGTTACGTTTAGCATTAATCACGTGATTCGCCACGATCGGGTGGGAATCCGCCGGGTTATACCCGAAGATGAACACTAAATCTGTGTTATCAATTTCATTGATAGCATTACTCATTGCGCCGTTACCGACCGATTGGTGCAGACCTGCAACCGATGGGCCGTGTCAGACGCGAGCGCAGCAGTCAACGTTATTGGTACCAATAACGGCGCGCGCGAATTTTTGCATTACATAGTTGGTTTCGTTACCCGTACCGCGAGATGAACCGGTCGTCTGAATAGCGTCCGGGCCATACTTCGCTTTGATGGCGCTCAGACGAGTGGCGACGTAATCAAGCGCTTCATCCCAGGAAACAGATTCCAGTTTGCCGCCACGCTGGCGACGGATCATTGGGGTTTTCAGACGAGGGGTCAGGATCTGGGTATCGTTGATAAAATCCCAGCCATAGTAGCCCTTCAGACACAGGGTACCCTGGTTGGTTTTCCCCTGCGCCGCTTCAGCCCGGACGATTTTGCCGTTATCGACCACCAGGTTGATTTTGCAACCTGATGCGCAATATGGGCAAACCGTGACGACTTTTTTCATCGGTCTCGCTCCAGTTAATCAAATCGCGCATACGCGCTTGTCGCTTTAGTTATGCATCTTTTATGCCATGTTTTTATCAGGGGCATTAGTTGATATTACGGGCGAATTTTGCGCAAAACCCTGACGAAAAACAGGCTGTCGTCATATTTGACGTGACGAATCTCCAATACGTGACGGCCCGGCAGTGTGACCGAGGTTATGTTTCCCACACATCCTTGTGCCTTATCGCTGTCACTCTGTGCAGAATCAATCACACTCATTTAAGTTGGCCAGAAATGGGGAAAAACAATGAAGCCAGCCATACTGGTTGTGGATGATGACATCGCTGTCTGCACACTTTTACAGGATGTGCTAAGCGAACACGTCTTTGCGGTGACCGCTTGTCACACCGGGCAGGAGGCGCTGCGCTGCATTGAGACTCAGCCGGAAATCGCTCTGGTATTGCTGGACATGATGTTGCCTGATATTAACGGTCTGATGGTGCTGCAGCAGGTGCAAAAGATGAGACCCGGATTACCGGTGGTGATGCTGACGGGGCTTGGCAGCGAGTCGGATGTGGTTGTCGGGCTGGAGATGGGCGCTGACGACTACATCGGTAAACCGTTCAATGCGCGGGTGCTGGTGGCACGGGTAAAGGCGGTGCTCAGACGCGTCGGCGTGTTAATGGCAGAGAGCGGCGGCCCGCAAACTTCGGGGCTTTCTTTTAACGGCTGGCATCTCGATACTGCCGGTTGCCAGCTACATAATCCCCAGCAATTGAAGGTGGAGTTGACGCAGGGGGAATACAGCCTGCTGCTGGCGCTGGCCCAAAACGCCCGCCGGGTGCTGAGTCGGGAACAACTGCTGGAACTGACGCGCAGCGACAGCGTCGAGGTGTTTGACCGCACCATTGATGTGTTAATCATGCGGCTGCGGCGAAAAATAGAGATCAACCCGCACCAGCCAATGTTGATCAAAACCCTGCGCGGGCTGGGTTATGTGTTTGCCGCCGACGTGCAGCATCACGATAAGGCGGCGTAAACGCCTTATCCGGCCTACAAAAGTGATAACGACCCCGTAGGCCTGATAAGCGCAGCGCATCAGGCATCAGCCATCCCGGCTTCTAACTCTGCCAGCGTTTTCGCGCCGTCTATCGCGTTGGCGCACAGCAAACTGGCCCGCGCGCAGGCGTGCGCCAGTCTGACGCTGTCCGTCAGCGACCAGCGCTCATGGCAGCCATACAAAAATCCGGCGCAAAACGCATCTCCCGCCCCAACGCTGCCAACGATCTCCTCCTGCGCCAGATAGTGTGACGGGATCCAGACGCCCGGCAGGTCCGGCGCTTCTCCCCAGGCACCTTCCGGACAGTGAATAACCACCCGCTGGCGTACGCCTGCATTCAACAGCTCGCGCGCAGCGGTGGCGATGTGTGCAATATGCAGTTCGCCGTTGGGCTGGCGGATCTCCAGCCCGCTGAACTCCCCGGCTTCCAGTTCGTTAATCACCAGATAGTCGAGATGGCGTAACGCTGGCATCACCAGCGGCTGGTAACGCGGGTCACCCTTGCGTGAGACCAGATCCAGCGACGTTTCAAAGCCATTGTCGCGCATTTGTGCCAGCAGCCGGGCGCTACGCGTCCCGTACTCCTCATCCGGCATGTCCAGACTGTCGAGCAGCAGCAGATACCCCAGATGGAAGATTTTCATCGAGGTATCCAGTTGCTCAAAAGCGGGCAGATCCAGCAGTCGGTTGGCGCCAGGCGAGTGGAAAAAGGTGCGCTGACCGCTGGGATCGGTCATTACCTGCGACATCGACGTGGGGGCGAATGTTGTGCGCTGCACGTGTTGGCGATTAACGTGATACTGCTCCAGCATCGCCATGATGTAGTCGCCGTCGCTGTCCTGACCGATTAACCCCACCGCCTGTAGCGGCAGTCCGGCGTGCATTTTCGCCAGCGTCAGCAGCACGTTGAGCGGCGCACCGCCCGTGGCGCGTTCGCTACGGGTGATTTCCGCCAGCCAGCCGCGTTCCGGCCACTGCACAATTTGATGTACATGATCGACCAGCATGTTGCCTGCAGCGATAACGCCTTTGCGTTCCATCAGACCCGTCCCGCGCTGCCAAAAATGCGCATCTGTTCTGAAACGGTATCGGTAATGGCTTCTTCAATACCGAGTAGCAGTTCGGCGAATTCGTCGTACAGCGGCTGACGATTCGCCATCCGCGTCTCTACTGCCGACAGCGCCGCCTGCGACATGCCGGTATAGAAGTTGATTTTATGAATGCCGAGTTCAATCGCGCGCTTGAAATCGTCGTCGCTGATGCCGGAACCGCCGTGCAGTACCAGCGGGATTGCCGCCTGCTGGCGAATAGCGTCCAGACGCGGGAAGTCGAGCACCGGTTCGCCTTTATATTTTCCGTGCGCATTGCCAATGGCGACCGCCAGTGCGTCAATCCCGGTTCTGTCGACGAAATCACGCGCCATCATCGGGTCGGTAAATAACGACTCGTCGGCATGACCGTACAGCGCGCCGCCTTCATCACCGCCCACCGCGCCCAGTTCGGCTTCCACCGACACGCCGACGGCATGGCACATCTTTACCACTTCGCGGGTCTGGCGGACATTTTCTTCATACTCCAGCGTGGAGCCATCGAACATCACTGAACTGAACCCTAAGCGTAGTGCCCGAACCACCGACTCAAAGTGCAGGCCGTGGTCAAGGTTCAATACCACCGGAATGTCATGCCGCGCGGCTTCGAATTTGACCGCTTCGACCAGTGAATCCAGCGAGATATATTTAAAGTGCACCTCGGCGATGTTGATGATAAACGGCGAACGTTCCTGCTTTGCCGCGGCAAACAGCGCGCGCAGGAAGTGGGAGTCCAGAACGTTAAACGCCCCTAAGGCATAGCGATGCTCACGGGCATGGGCAAGGCCATCAGCGAGAGATATCAACGGCATAATGCGCTCCTTGGTTAGCGGAACAGGCGATATTCGTTACACAGCACCAGCTGCGCAGGTTCGTCTTCTTCAATGTCGTTATAGCGGGCGATCGGTTGCAGAAAGTGGTTATCGTGGTCGTCGTCATTAACAGACGAAACCTCGCCGACCAGCACGTCGCCAAAACCTTTTTCCGCCCAGAAGCTGTGATACAGGCCCGGTGGCAGGCAGATGCTTTCACCCGGCGTCAGGCGCAACTGACTGCCTGCCGCATGGGTTTGCCGACAGCCGTCAATCACCACGCTTACGTCGGTCTGCTCCGTTTGCTCCCGGATCCCCGCATTCCACAGTTCCACTATTAAATTGCCGCCGCCGCGATTGATAATGTCTTCGCGCTTGCGCCAGTGAAAATGCATCGGCGTGACCTGTGCATCGCGAACATGCATGATTTTCTCGGCGTAGCATTTTTCATAAGGCATACCTTTCGGCGAGCCGTTACGCAGAGTGAACAGCGTTAACCCTTGCGCGGCGAAATTGTTGCCGCCAAACGCGGTGACATCCCAACCGAGCTTTAGGTCGAACACTTCGCCCCAGGCAGAGGCATCAAGCTTGTGCCATTGGGTCGGCGGGAAACTGGCAAAAGGGGGGAGATGCACGTCGTGCTGAGAGAAAAACTGGCGCGTGTGGCCAAGGATCTCGTTTATTGCGGAGCGTTTCATTGATTCTCCTGTGGCTGATAAGATGACCTTTATGCGGCCCTCTCTCAAGGGGAGAGGGAGAAAACCAAAATCTTTCCTGGTGAATACATGGGCATAATCCAGTTACCTCTCCCCTCACAGCAGAATAGGGAATAGTTATATTTTATTGTGTTTTTTTATGGAAGGATGTGATTTATTCAATAAAATAATAAATAAAAAGGCTGTTTTTATAAATGTTATTAAAAATCATTGCCTTAATACTTGGTTTTTTAGTCGCGCCTCAGTTTTTGGAACCATTTGGATGTGATTATTGGATTGTTGCCTTACGATGAAAAAACGAATACTGGGCTATATAAACCGTTTTGTTAGAAAATGATGTCATTGAATCTAAATTCGCGCCAGTTAATCGTTTATTTATATGTCAGGATTATATTACACGTTTAACCAATAATAATTAATTCACTTTCCAGATTTGTTTCCAGTAAAAAAATAACCTTTTTTTTATTATTGTTGATATGCTGACTGGACTTTATTTCTTATGTATTACTTTCTTTTGGTAAGGGATGCGATAATGAAAAAAGGATCAGGGTTCTATAATCTGGAAGGTATAGTTTCAGAGGAGAGTATAAATAAGTATTTATTCTCTGTTAGGGACGAGGGTAAGTTAGGGTTGCTGGATGTTGAAACAATTGAAGGTCATGAAAATTTAAGTAAACCATACAGTTATAAAATTAGATTCACATCAAAACAAAAAAACATCCCTCCTGACTCACTTCTTAACATTGAAGGCTCGCTGAAAATCAGAGCACCTAATCATAACTGGAATAAATATATTCAAGGTTCTGAGAAGTGGCTATATGAACGGCAAATTGAAGGCGTCATTACGTCATTTTCGCTTATTAGCACATCAGCGGATGAGTCACTGTACGAAATCAGGTTAGAGCATAAGCTGGCATTACTCTCACGATGCAAGCGTTCGGCTATTTACCTGAACATAAATGTGCCGAAACTGGTCACGCAGATCCTCAAAGAACATGCTTTTGCCGATTATGAAATCGACTTTGATAATCTTGTTTGTATCTATCCCAACCGGGAAATGATTGTTCAGTGGGAGGAGTCAGATTTAGCGTTTATCAGCCGCATCCTGTCAGAAGTTGGGATCTGGTTCAGGATCGCAAATCATCATGCTGTTTCGCACATTATGGTGGTTATCTTCAGTGATTCACAATGCCAATACCTCTTTGATCAAAAGATTATGCACTCATCCCATGCCGGGCTGACATCAAATGAGTATTCGATCGATCAGCTGGTATCAAAGCACAACGTTGTCTCCGCTGGCGTTAAAGTGAAGAACTTTGATTACAGGCTGGCAAACTCGCAGATGCTAAACGCTGACGCCGATGTGTCTGCGGAAAGGGCTACGGCATATGGCACAGAGTATCGCTATGCGGATATCCATCATCAGCCAGGATCGCAATTTGCCGAGGCGCAGCCAGGCGAGTCCAGCTGGTTTTACGCCAAACTGCATCACGAAATTATTCTTAATAATCAATCCATTTTAACCGGTGTGACCACCAGTCCGTCGATCGTGCCGGGGATGGTGCTGGAAATTGACGGCGCCATTCCACATGCCTTCGCCTCTGGATTTGTGGTAACGGCAATGCAGGTGACGGGGAGGCGCGATGCAGCGCTCCAGTCCCGGCTTATCGGTATTCCCTACAGCCAGAACGTTTGTTTTCGACCGCAGCCGCTACCCCGGCCACGTATTGCAGGTACTGTTCCCGCGATCGTTTCATCACCAATAGACAATGACCAATATGCTCATATCGATGTGCAGGGTCGCTATTGGGTGAAGTTTGATTTTGACCTCGACCAGCACAGGCAAGGTTATGAAAGCATGCCCGTTCGTCTGGCGCGGGTTTATGCCGGTGATACTTATGGTCATCACTTTCCGTTAATCCAGGGCACAGAGGTCGCCATTGCGTTTGAAGGCGGCGATCCGGAAAGACCTTTTATTGCGCACGCTCTGCATCATGCTCCAAAGCCTGATCCCGTTACCAGCCGCAACAATACTCGTAACGTCATCCGCACTGCGGGTCTTAATAAGCTGCGGATGGAGGACCGGCGCGGGCAGGAACACGTCAAACTGAGTACCGAGTACGGCAAAACGCAGTTGAACATGGGCCATCTTGTAGATGCTGGCGGTAAACCTCGCGGCGAAGGCGCAGAACTGCGCACCGATGACCGCGCGGTCCTGAGGGCGGCAAAGGGGATACTACTCACGACTGAGGCGCAGCCAAAAGCCCAGGGTAAGCAGCTCGATATGAGCGCAGTGGTTCAGCAGCTTCAGGCCGCGCTTACGCTGGCAACGTCGCTTCAGCAGAGCGCGCTGACGGCGCAGGCGTTAAATGTCGAACTGGGACCGCAGCAGCAGCTTAACGCCGCGCTTGAACAGCTTACCCGCTCGGGGCTGGTGGCCTATGCCGATCACGGTATGGCCCTGCTGACACCGCAAACGATGGCATTATCAGCAGACAAAGATTTGTCGCTAAACGCCGCCAGCAACGGCAGTTTTAACGTCTTTAAAAAACTCTCAATGGCCGTTGGGCAGGGCCTGTCACTTTTCAGCAGAGCTATCGGAATCAAAATCATCGCCGCAAAAGATGATATTTCCGTCCAGGCGCAGCGCGGGGAAATGGGCCTGCTTTCTGATAAGCATTTTCATATTCAGAGTATGAACGGCAACGTGACCATCAGCGCCAGGAAGAATATCCAGCTTTTGTGCGGTGGTGGCGGTATCAGAATAAATGAAGACGGCTCAGTAAAAATATTCTCTCCCGCAAAAGTGCAGTTGAAAGGCACCACTCTTGACTGGAGCGGACCGGAGTCGGCAAAAGATAAAACCCCTGTCTTTCAGGAAGAACAGTTTCATCGCCGCATTAAATTACATGGCTCTGGCAACCCAGACGATGTTCTAAAAAATACAAAATTCAGACTGACTAAGGCATCAGGCGAAACCATTGAAGGCGTCACAGACGATGAAGGAATGACGCCGTTATTGGATATGACTGAAATGGACGAAATGAAAATGGAGATTTTGCCAAATGAGTAACAGTCCCTTTAATCCGCAGGTGGTGGCGACAGGTGTACAGGGCGTGCCTAAATCTACGGGCGGAAAAATGGCGGTCTGCGACGTGCCCGTTAAGTATTCCATGCCCTGCATTGTGATCCTTGTGCACGGCGTCAACGATGTGGGCGAGGCCTATCAGAATCAGGAGGAGGGTATTATCGCTGGCCTGAATGAACGTATGGGTCGCACGGATATGTATCCGCATGAATGGCAGCAGTACAAAATGGATATGGGCGATGGCGAGCAGCAGAATATAAAAATGCCCGGACGCAGCCCGGTCATTCCATTTTATTGGGGGTATAAACCCGTCGATCATGCGACGTATATAGAAGACCAGCGGCGTTATCGTGAAGAACGGGCTAAATCAGGAGACGCCGCAAAACTGCCTTACAACGCCTATCAGGAAGATGACCACGCAAAGCTGGAAAAACTGGGGCATATTCCCCAAACCACGTTGAAATATCAGAATGATAATTTCGGTAATGTTCTCGATGATGTGTACGCCAAAGGCGGGGGTACCTTTGCCAATGCGACAACCACTATTCCGGATATGTTAGGCCCTGGCTCCGGCGGCCTGGCGAACGGTGCGGCAGGATTTGCATCACTGTATATGAATGTCGGGGATTTTACGCACCCTATTTATGACAATCCGCACCGTATTTATCAGTTTTTTGCCGCGCAGCGGCTGGCTGATTTAATCCTGATGATTCGAAGAGAACCGGCAACAAAGTTCGATCCCATTAATATCATTGCGCACTCCCAGGGAACGATCATTACCATGCTGGCTAATATGCTGGTTATGCAGGCTAATGAGAAACCCGCTGACTGTGTGATACTTAACCATTCTCCCTACGCACTGGAAAAAACGGCTGCTGAAAGTGTCACACCTGGACATCACCAGACGGATCGCGCCCGACAGCAGACGTTTAAAAATTTCTGTCATTTGATGGCGACCAACGCCAGATATGGCAAGGGGCAATATCACACGCAGGCCGAGATTGATGAATTAGAAGGCGCGCTGTGCCTGAGTAAAACCAATTCACAGTGGCGCAAGAATAAACTTTATACGCGTAATAACTTTGGCAAGGTATATAACTATTTTTGCCCCAATGACAGTGTGGTTTCATTACTTAACGTCCAGGGTTTGGGCTGGCGGGGAGTCCCCCATAACATTGCCAGCGGCATAGAAAATCTGCGCCAGCGGGTTTTCTGTGAAAATGGTCCGGAAATAGGCGGCAGCCCGCTGAGCGTGCCTTTTGAAATGCCGGCGTTAAAAAAGGATTGTTTTGATCAGGATACGGGCGCGACCAGACAATATACGTTTGCGGATGTGGTTGTTAACGGCGAACAGCTCCCCGTTACCTTCAGACACCAGTTACAGGGCGCGGGAAGTCAGTATAAATATTCGATAGCGCCAGGTTCACCCGATCAGGACATCTCATTTTCTGCAAAAGCCACGGTTATTGCGCGCACTGAGACAGATTTCAAAAATCTCAGCGGCGCAGGTTTCGATTATTTACAGCCGGGCCAGGAATTAACGCCCACTGAACTTGCGATATTCTCCAAAAAATATGGCAAGCCTTATACCAAAGGCGTTGTTCTGGGCGGGGGATACAATAAGACCGTTCAGTTGATTTATGAAAAAACGCCGGATGAGCTGCAAAAAGAATGGATGCAATCAGAGAAGGTTGGTTACAGCCAGCATTCCTCTATTGTTATGTCGAAAGATGCCCCCGCGAAAGCGATGCCTTTCGATCTGGCGGTGGGAATATGCAGGGCATTTGATCACCGCTGCGGAGAATTCTGGACCGAGCTACTCCTGCGCGGAGACTGGCGTATGAAGCGTAATGGTTTCAAGGATACAGTTAATTATTATAACTCGGGGGTATTGAATAAAGCAGATACAAAAGAACATATGAATAGACCGGATGATATTTTACCGACAGGAGAGTTTGGCGTGGTTAACGAATATTGTCATTCAACAACGGTTCAACCTGCCAGACACAATGAAATATACAATGCCGAGACTCCAAATCTGCAATGGGATATGCCCAAACCGCTTAACGTTTAAGGATGAATTATGAAACCAGGAATTAGGGTAAGAGTAATCGTTGGGGCAATTTCACTATGCGCCATCGCTGCCTGTACAGAAAAAATACCATCACAAGTAATTTACCGGTTTGATGATAATCGCTACCTGGAGTTGATCGGTTATGATTGTGAAGGATATGTTGTTTACCATGACATAAAAAGAAAGGTCCACAAATCAATTTATGGCAATCCAATCTATAGGGTTTTCTCGGGTGAGTTTATCCATCCCTCAGAACAGTACATACTTGTGCCTGAGTGGGAGCCTGGGGCATATAAAATATCTAAAGATTACGGACAAACGTGGCAGGTCGCAAAATATATGGCTCCTTTCCCGGCGCTGGAGAGAAACTCAGACGGTGTTATGCGTGACAGACCTGAAGGAAAAGAAATAAAAAGAGTGGTGGTAGTTAATAATCAGGCATTTATTTCCACTGCACAAGGACATTTGTATATGAGCTCATACCCTTTTGACGACCCGCGTCTGGCGCCGGGTGGACCGGGTATAGATTATCAATACTTTGATGACACGTATTATCTCTACAAACCGGGCAAGCATAAATCCAGTGGCGAGTATGTGGACGGTCATACCAGTCCTGAGTTTCCAGGTGCTGCGTGGGGAACGGTGGTGTTTATGAAAGCATCTTTAGCCCATTTAACGGAAGGTTATAAGGCCAACTATCAAAACCTGCCGGACAAAGAGCCGGAGGTGGTGGGCTATAAGGGCTGGACCCGGATGCACTGCGATATGGATGCGGGGAAATAATCTGCAATGGGATATGCCCAAACCGCTTAACGTTTAAGGATAAATTATGAATAAGGGAAGTGCGTTAAAAATAATAATCGGAACTATTTCGCTATGTGCTATCGCTGCCTGTACAAAAAAAGCACCCTCACAGGTTATTTATCGCTATGATGATAACCGATATCTGGAATTAAAAGGCTATAATTGTGAGGGAGCGCTTTGGTATCATGATACCAGGCGGAATATACATAAAGAATTAGTGAATGGCATTTATTCAACGTATCAGATATTTTCCGGAGTATATATTCATCCGTCAGATAAGTATATTCTGATACCGCGATGGGAGCCAGGGGCATACACAATATCTAAAGACTATGGACAAACGTGGCAGGTCGCAACGTATATGTCCCCATCTCAGGGGCAAGAGAAAAATTCTGA
>NZ_JAOWDO010000070.1:0-48270 GCF_030336535.1 Citrobacter sp. Ce006 | reverse complement strand
CCTGCCGGACAAAGAACCGGAAGTGGTGGGCTATAAGGGCTGGACCCGGATGCACTGCGATATGGATGCGGGGAAATAATATGAAAGGTGTAATCAGGCTAAACGATCCGCTGGAAAATGGCGGATATGTTAATAAAGCTTCTGGTAGCAAGTTTATGGGAATTGCTGTCGCCTTAATGGGGGATACTGTGGTTTGTATTCTGCACAAAGGTACCTTCCCAATACTTGATTTTGAGCCAACCTGGACAATGGATGGCAAAGGCGTCGTTGTGGATGGTTGTAGGGCCGCATGTGGTTGTGCAATTAAAACCACACTGCCAACAGCGGGGACAAGCAAATGAGGAAATGGAAGATACCAAACAAGAATCCCTATGAAGAACCAGAAAAATTCCCGCTGAATATTATGCTGATCATTAGCTGTGCTATCTTTCTGTTTTTTATAACATACAATATATTCAACTGGTTGCAGGACAAGAAAGTTCCTGATGATCTGATATGGAATGCAATAGGTATCCCATCGCTAATAGTGTTGGCAATCTGGTGTGTGATGGTAATCACTTACGGTGTTATATCTTTTCCATGTTACTATGCGGGTTATCTTGAGCAGTATGGTATGAATCAGTGGAAAAACTGGGCAATACGGGCATTGCCTCTTTTAGACTATTCATCCATTCTGCCGGTACCTGAACTGGCATTAAAAATTCAGAAACTAGAGGGGGAAGCGCCAGCAGGTTCTGCAACGCCGTTACGCATTGATATTGAAGTTGACTCAATGGATGACACCAGAGTTGATAAAGTGCTAAGGCAATTGATAGAGCCCCTCAAATATTCTCTTGTCAGGGATTATCGGCCTTTTAATACCTGGCTGTACGTTAAGGGAGCGGATGACACTATCGGCAGTAGTTTCAAGGCGGTGCTGGCAAGCCTGAGCGTCCCCAACGATAAAGTCGGAAAAATTAATATCCTTCACGAGTGCCCTGATTATTTCTTAATTAATGACTGGGTTGATTTAAATATTTCTGAAAATAACCTGGTTATTGCAGTTGAACTGCAAGATGAAAATAATTTTGACTTTTTTGAAAGTGCTAATGCTTTTATTTTTACCAATACACAACTGCTTAAAGATAAAGACACACCTTTATATTTATTGCGCATGATGGACAGTACCCCTTACTATCTTGATGAAATAGTAAGTACATATCTTTCTGCACAGCAAGTTGATGTGAGTAAAATTAAAAAACTATGGTTCAACTCACTGGATAAGCAGTCAAAGTTCGTATTATTTAGTGGGATAGAAAACGCAAAAACGAGCATTTTGGCCGATAGCCGATATGAACTGGAGGCCGTCACTGGGCAAAGCACAGAGGTTCAGCGCTGGGTTGTATTGGCATTGGCTGCGGATGCTGCAAAATATGGGCAAGGACATCAGTTATTCGCCAGTACATCCGCAAATGCTATTCAATCCGGCATAATAGCGGCTAAATATCCAGGATCTTATCCGGCACTTGATAAGCTGGATTTCCATGATTATTGGAGAGTCATAAAATTGTGCGCAATTATTTTATGGTGTATGGGATTTGTAAGTCTCGTACCACTGGAACTGTTCCAAAGTCACCCCTGGTATACGTTTACACCTTTGGTTATTGGTATTCTGGTTATTTACACGGCGGTTATGATTTTTTCTTTTATACTGAGTAATAATATAGAGGAGAAAATGGATATTTATTACTCTCAGTTTTTATGAGGTAAGCGCCCTGACGGGCGCTCTTGCTTCTTTGACTCTTTTTGTGGCAGGAGCCTTAGTCGGTTCAGGATTTATTTCACTGTCCAACCCTTATAACTGCCGACGTTGTTTTTATCGATCATCGTCACCGGGATCAGCACGGGTTCTTTCGGGGCGGGTTTCCCCTGCAATATGTCATAGCCGATTTCGACCGCTTTAGCAGCCATCACCTGCGGATCTTGTGCCGGAGTCGCCACAAATAGTGAGTTTTCGCGCTTCAGCGCTTCTTCACCGTCTGGGGATCCATCTACGCCGACAATAAAGAATTCGCTACGCTGCGCCTGTTTTGCCGCCAGATCGGCACCGATCGCAGTCGGATCGTTAATGGCGAATACGCCGTCGATCTTCGGATTCGCCGCCAGCAACGCGGTCATGATCTCCAGCCCGCCTTCGCGACTGCCTTTGGCGTTTTGGTTATGCGACAGCACCTTGATGTCCGGGTGGCGTTTGAACTCGGTTTGGCAACCTTCCACGCGGTTCTGGACGGCGGAAACCGGCGGCCCGTTGATGATGACGACGTTGCCTTTGCCTTTCAGGCGGTCGGTAATGTATTTACAGGCCATTTCACCCGCCTGGGTGTTATCGGAGGTGATGGTCGCGTCTGCGCCTTCCGCCGCCACGTCAACGGCCACCACCACAATCCCGGCGTCTTTCGCGCGTTTTACCGCCGGGCCGATGCCTTTAGAGTCGGCGGCGTTAAGGATAATCATGTCGACTTTGGCGGCAATAAAGTTGTCGATTTGCGACACCTGTTGCCCCAGATCGTAGCCGCTGGACACCAGCGTCACTTTAACGCTATCCCCCGCCAGTTTGCGTGCTTCCAGCTCCGCGCCTTTGGTTATTTGCACGAAGAACGGGTTGGCCAGATCGCCCACCGTAACGCCGATCGATTTCAGTTCTTTTGCCTGCACAAACGGAGCTGCAGCAAGCAGTACGCCAGCACAGAGCGCGGTCACTAATGGCTTCAAACGCATACTCGTTTCCTCACGTAGGGTATTGTTGTTATAGGCCGGATAAGGCGATTGCGGCGCCATCCGGCAAGTTTGTCTATGCACTTTGATGGTGTCGGGTACGGTATTTGTCGATCAGCACCGCTATGATGATCACCGCCCCTTTGATCACCAGTTGCCAGAAATAGGAGACGCCCATCAGCGTCATGCCGTTATTGAGTGTGGCAATGATCAACGCCCCCACCAGCGTGCCGGTAATGGTGCCGATCCCGCCAACAAAACTGGTGCCGCCAAGGATCACCGCCGCGATGGCGTCCAGTTCGTAACCCATGCCTAAGTTGCCGTTGGCGCTGTACAGCCGCGAGGCGCTCATCACCCCGCCAAGACCTGAAAGCAAACCGCTCATGCCGTAGACGAACAGCAGCACCAGCCACACTTTGATCCCGGTTAAGCGTGCGGCCTGCATGTTGCCGCCGACCGCGTAGATATGAACGCCGAGCGTGGTACGGCGCAGAATGAACCAGCACACCACCACCACCGCCAGCGCAATCACCACCAGCCATGGGATCGGCCCGAGATAGTTGTTACCAATCCACTCAAAGCTGATGTTGGAGTTAATCACCGTCGTGCCATCGGCCAGCAGGTAGGCCGCGCCGCGTAACGCCGTATACGTTCCAAGCGTGACGATAAACGGCGGTAGTCCGGCAAAAGCGACCAGCGCGCCGTTAAACACCCCCAGCACCAGGCCGAGCATCAGCGCCGCCGGAATTGACAGCATGGCAAGCTCAGGAATCAGAGAAACGACCATGGCTGCGACGGCGGTGGTGCCGAGAATCGAGCCAACCGAGAGGTCGATCCCGCCGGTCAAAATAATGAAGGTCATGCCAGCCGCCAGCACGATGTTGATCGACGCCTGACGGGTTATATTCAGCAGGTTGCTTTCGGTAAAAAAGTTGGGCGCGATAAAGCCAAAGACCGCCACAATCAGGATGAGAATCGGTAAGATGCCGACCGTTTGCATCAGATCGCTCATCAGCATTCTTTTCGCGGAGGCGGATTTCGCCACCTGCTGGGGAGGGGTTGGATTATTCATGGGGCACCGCCTGATGGTGGGAGTCGTTCACGCCGGTAGCCAGCGTCATAATATTTTCCTGGGTAATACTTTGCCCGTTCAGCTCGCCGGCAATGCTGCCTTCGCGCATGACGTACACGCGATCGCTCATGCCGACGACTTCCGGCAGTTCGCTGGAGATCATCAGGATCGCCACCCCTTTGCGCGCCATATCGTTCATGATCCGGTAGATCTCGCTTTTGGCGCCGACATCCACGCCGCGCGTGGGTTCATCGAGGATCAAAATACGTGGGCCGATCGCGACCCAGCGCGAAATCAGCAGTTTTTGCTGATTACCGCCGGACAGCCCGCCTGCGCGTACCTGCGCGTGCGGCACGCGGATGTTGAGCAATTTGATGGCGTCATCGGAAATAGCCTGCGCCTTTTTGCGATCGAGCATGCCCCAGTTGGCATCACGCTCCAGCGTCGCCATGGTGATGTTTTCTGCCGCTGCCAGCTCTAAAAACAGTCCCTGCTCTTTGCGGTTTTCCGTCAGAAAGCCAATGCCGTGGTCAATCGCCTCACGCGGGGAGTGGATCACCACCGGCTCACCGTCTACTTCAATCATGCCGCCGATGGCTTTACGCACGCCAAAAATCAACTGAGCCAGTTCAGAACGTCCCGCGCCGACTAGTCCGGCCAGGCCGACGATCTCCCCGGAGCGCACCAGCAAGCTGCACGGCTGGACTTTATGGCCGTCGGTCAGGTGGTGGACGTTGAGGCGCGCTTTCCCTAAGGGAATATCGCGTTCTTTGTTGAACAGATCGCTTAGCGGACGGCCCACCATCATGCGCACCAGCTCCGCGGCGTTGAGCTTGTCGCGGGTCAGGCTGCCAACATATTGCCCGTCGCGCAGGACGCTGACGCGATCCGAGAGTTCATACACTTCCGCCATGCGATGGCTGATGTAAATAATCGCCATCCCTTCATCGCGCAGGCGCATGATCAGTTCAAAGAGGCGGTGGGTTTCACGTGAGGAGAGGGCGGCGGTGGGTTCATCCATCACCAGAATGCGGCTGTTACGGTGCAGGGCGCGGGCAATTTCCACCTGTTGCTGTTCGGCGATAGTCAATGTCATCACACGGTCGCTGGCCTTAAACTGGGCACCGAGTCGGTCGATGACTTTCTGCGACTGCATCACCATCTCTTTACGCTGGACCAGACCGCCGCGCGACAGCTCGCTGCCAAGAAAGATATTTTCCGCTACCGTCAGGTTGGGCGCGAGCTGCATCTCCTGGTAAATCAGCGTGATGCCCGCGCTGAGCGCATCTTTTGGCCCACGAATGTGGAACGGCTGACCGTCAATCAGGATCTCACCACTGGTGGCAGTATAGGCACCCGCGAGGATCTTCATCAGGGTGCTTTTCCCCGCGCCATTCTCACCCATCAGGGCATGAATCTCACCCGGCCAGACCGTTAAATCGACCCCTTTTAGCGCGTAAAATTTGCCAAACGCTTTGGCAATGTTGCGCATCTCCAGAACCGGTGTCCTGCTCATGGCGGATCTCCTGTGGGGTGGCCGATATCAGCAGTCCATCACAGGAATGTAAATGCAAAATGTCAGAAGCCGTTCATATTTGTCATATTGCGATTTTTCTTCACGGAGCGTGATATGCCGCAACCGGGACGTCACTTTTTCGCCAGTGCGCGCGGACGATTGCTGTTCTTCAATCTGCTGGTCGTCGCGGTTACGCTGATGGTGAGCGGCGTGGCGGTGCTGGGGTTTCAGCACGCCAGTCAGATCCAGGAGCAGGTGCAGCAGCAAACCGTTGATGACATGACCAGCAGCATGAACCTGGCGCGGGATACGGCGAACGTGGCGACGGCGGCGGTGCGGCTGTCGCAGGTGGTTGGCGCGCTGGAATACAAAGGTGAAGCGGAGCGGCTGCAGGAGACGCAACGGGCGCTGAAGGATTCGCTGGAACAGTTGGCTAATGCGCCGCTGGCTCAGCAGGAGCCGGTGCTGGTTGAGCGTATTATCCAGCGTAGTCAGGAGCTACAAAGCAGCGTGGAAGGTATGCTGCAGCGCGGGCAACTACGACACCTGGAACGTAACGCGTTGCTCAGTTCACTGTATCAGAATCAAAGTTATTTACGTCATCTGCAAAAGCTCACCGGCGCGCAGGATGACGTGCTGCTGGGACAAATAGACCGATTAATTATCGCCGCCATTGAAACACCCACGCCGCGTTCGGTGGTGAAACAACTGAATGGCGTGATGCCTGCGCTGCCTTTGCAAGCCAATAATCCGCTGATTAGCCACATCCTCAACGACTTCAACCAGGAACTGCATAAGCTGGAGCCACTCTCTTCCGCGCTGGAACAAAGCGATTTGGCGATCAACTGGTATATGTTTCATATCAAAGCGCTGGTGGCGATCCTCAACAGCGATATCAACCAGTATGCCTCGCAGGTGGCGCTGATCTCCGAGCAGCGGGTGGCGCAAAGCCATCAGGAATTGCAATCTGGCGCGTTGTTTATTTTGGCGTTTGCGCTGCTGGCGGTGGTGATCACTGGATTTGCCGGGTGGTATATCTACCGTAACCTCGGTTCCAACCTGACGGCCATTTCACGGGCGATGACCCGGCTGGCGCACGGTGAATCGGACGTCAGCGTACCGGCCCTGCAGCGTCGCGATGAGCTGGGTGAGCTGGCCCGCGCCTTTAGCGTCTTTGCCCGTAATACAGCGTCGCTGGAGCACACCACCCGATTGCTAAAAGAAAAAACCAGCCAGATGGAAATCGACCGCACCGAGCGCCAGGGGCTGGAGGAAGCGCTATTGCATAGCCAAAAGCTGAAGGCGGTGGGGCAACTGACGGGCGGATTAGCGCATGATTTCAATAACCTGCTGGCGGTGATTATTGGCAGCCTGGATCTGGTGAACCCAGACTCGCCCGATGCGCCGCGGGTCAATCGGGCGCTTAAAGCCGCCGAGCGCGGGGCGCTGCTTACCCAGCGGCTGCTGGCCTTTTCGCGCAAACAGTCGTTGCACCCTCATGCGGTGGAGCTGAAAACGCTGCTGGAAAACCTGGGCGAACTGATGCGCCACTCTCTTCCGGCCACGTTGACGCTGGAGATTGAAGCCCAGTCTCCCGCCTGGCCCGCGTGGATTGACGTCAGCCAACTGGAAAACGCCATTATCAATCTGGTGATGAACGCCCGTGACGCCATGGACGGGCAGGCGGGCACGATTAAAATCCGTACCTGGAACCAGCGGGTCACGCGCAGCGATGGGCGTAAGCAGGATATGGTGATGCTGGAGGTCGCCGACCAGGGCTGCGGGATGTCGCAGGAGGTGAAAGCTCAGGTCTTCGAACCGTTTTTCACCACTAAACAGACCGGTAGCGGCAGCGGGCTGGGGCTATCGATGGTCTACGGTTTTGTGCGCCAGTCCGGTGGCCGGGTGGAGATTGAAAGCGCGCCCGGACAGGGAACGACGGTCAGATTGCAGCTTCCTCGCGCCGTTGTGCCGGTGCAGGCTCAGGCAGAACCGGTGGCGGTACATGCGGCGAGCAGCGATGAAAAACTGGTGCTGGTACTTGAAGATGAAGCCGATGTGCGCCAGACGTTATGTGAGCAGTTACACCTGCTGGGCTATCTGACGTTAGAGGCCGCCAACGGCGAACAGGCGATGCATATGCTAGCGGCTTCATCCGAGATTGATATTTTTATCAGCGATTTAATGTTGCCGGGGGGGTTAAGCGGCGTGGATGTGGTTAATCATGCGCTGGCACATTATCCGCAACTGAACATCCTGCTGATTAGCGGTCAGGATTTACGTCCGGCGCATAACCCGGCGCTGCCGGATGTGGCATTACTGCGTAAACCTTTTACCCGAGGAGAACTGGCGCAGGCGCTGCGGCATTCGCGTAATTGAGATTCCTCCGCTACCCGCGAAAATACGCTTTGATTACCGTGGAGCGAGTTTCTCGATGAGGCTGGTTTTATGCAACGCTCCACGACATTCTTACTTTTCACTCTGCTGATGATGACCACCGTTTCGGCGCAGGCGGATATTATCGATGACGCCATCGGCAATATTCAGCAGGCGATTAACGACGCATACAAACCGGACAACGGGCGGGATTATGACGACTCTCGTGATGAAAGCTGGCAGCGTCAGATGAGTGACGATCGTCGCAGACAATATGATGACCGCCGCCGCCAGTTTGAAGACCGACGCCGTCAACTGGATGACCGCCAGCGCCAGCTCGATCAGGAACGGCGTCAGTTAGAAGACGAAGAACGCAGAATGGAAGAAGATTACGATCGTTAGCTATAACGCTTTAAATATATGAGTATTTTGTCTCCCAGGCAGGGATTCACCTGTCAGCTAAATATTTCGCCATTTTATGTCAAGAAATGCACTTGAGCACAGTGCGTGTGTGCGTTACAATCTCTCTATGCTTATGGAAGAGGAGCTGGCAATGGAATGTCTAAATCATTAAACATCAGAAGTTTTCGGGATACATGGCTTGAAGATTTTTTTGAGCGGGCGACATCGCACAGAAAAATACCTGCGGATATTCATACTGCATTAGCCAGAAAGCTGGATATTATTAATGCGGCTGTTTCGCATCGGGATTTGCGCTCGCCACCCGGTAACAGATATGAAGAGTTAACCGGAAAGTTGCAGGAATATTCTTCAATTAGAGTAAACAAGCAGTACCGATTAATATTCAAATGGATTAACGGTAAGGCCGAAGATGTGTACTTAGATCCACACATCTACTAGAACTAGAGAAAATCTAAGGTAAAGATATGAAACAGGCAACCAGAAAACCAACTACTGTGGGTGATATCCTGCAATATGAATACCTGGAGCCGCTCGAGCTGAAAATTAACGATCTGGCTGAAATACTGCATGTTCATCGCAATACGGTGAGCGCACTGGTCAACAATAATCGCAAATTAACAACGGATATGGCGTTTCGTTTGGCCAAAGCGTTCGATACCTCCGTTGATTTCTGGCGTAACTTACAGTCGGCGGTTGACCTGTGGGAAGTTGAAAATGACATGCGGGCGCAAGAAGAACTGAACCGCATTGTTTCGGTTAAAGATTTTATCGCTCAGCGAAATGGCGAGTCTAAAAAAGTCGCCTGACTGTCAGCTTGTAGGCCGGATAAGATGTTTTCATCGCATCCGGCTAATTTCCTTACTCCAGCACAACCTCCATTCCGTCATATCCGGCTTCAAACCCTACTGGTAGCGGATTTTCCATCAGCCACAGATCAAACTGATGGCTGATATGCGTCAGGATCACCCGTGGGCAGCGGATAACCTCGTTTAAGGCGATAACGGTATTTACATCGCTGTGATTGCGCGGCGGTTCGGCGCGCGGGGCGTGGCTGCAGTCGATGATAATCACCTGAGGCTGGTTATTGTGGAGAAACTTTAGCGTCTTATCGGGAAGCCCGGCGGTATCGGAGAGCCACGCCACGCGGCTGTGCGCGGACTCCAGCAGATAGCCAAACGTCAACTTTGAATGGTTGAGCGGCAGCGGCGTGACCTGCAATCCTTGCAGGTCAAACACCACAAATGGCGCAACGGTATGGCTAAAATCGATGATGCCGGGATGCTTAAACAGATCGTCGCAACCCTGATCATCCGGCGGTCCGTACACCGGGATAGTTGCCCCCACGCCCCAGCGCAGCGGAAATAGCCCCTGCACGTGATCCATATGATAGTGGGTCAGCAGAAACTGCTGGAAGCTGCCCGCTGGCCAGTCGTCCATCAGATGTGGGATCCCCGCGTCCAGCAATGTCACCGCATTGTTGAATTTGACCACCCCGCTACAAGGGCGTCGACGGTATTGCACCTGTAAGCGTGCTCGTTGGCAGGCCGCACAATCGCAGCCAAATGTCGGCACCAACTGCGCGCCGCCCGTTCCCGTCAGCGTAATGGTCAGACTCATGGCTCCCCCTACACCGGTTTGGTGAAGCGAAAATGGCTCATGGTATAACCTTCGCGCTGGTAAAAACGATGCGCGTCAAGGCGTTGGGTGCTGGTGGAAAGCTCGGTGACTTCTGCGCCCGCTTCGCGCGCGGCGGCTTCGGCCCAGGCCAGTAACTGGCTGCCGACCCTTAACCCTCGCGCCTGCGGCATCACCACCAGTTCCTGGATTTCGCCAATCCAGTTAGCGTGGTGCAGATGAAACTGTAGGTGCAGACCGATCAAGCCGACGACCTGTCCGTCGATTAACGCCAGCTGGTAGTGCATATTGGGATCTTGCAGATTTGCGGCGTAACCAGCGCTAAAAGCCTGCAGGTCAAATTGACCCTGCTTCAATTCGCAGATCAGCGCGTAAACCGCATCGGTATCGTAGAGCGTGGCGCGGCGTAATTCACAGACAGACATGTTTCTTCTCCTTGCGTCCCATCAGTCCGAGCAGTGTATCGACAGACTGTAGCAAACTACCATCGTTATTCAGGACGTGGCAGTCATACGGCGCGTAGCGCGCCGCACGTTCAAGGCGGGCAGCGATTTCCGTTTCGCTCTCCCGCCCACGCGCCTGCAGGCGCTGGCGGAGAATTGCCGGAGAAACCTGTAAGCAAATGGGAAGCAAAGAAGCGCCATAACGGGCCTGCGCCTGGGGCAGATGTGCGCGCGAGCCGTTGACCACCACATCAAAGCCGGCGTGCAGCCAGAGGTCTATCTCTACGCCGACGCCGTAGTAGAAGCCGTTCGCGTGCCAGCTCAGCGCCAGCAGATTCTGCCCGGCGCGGATAAAAAATTCATGTTCACTCAGCGCGATATGGTTTTCATTCCCGGCGCTGGCAGCGCGGGTGATGTAACGGTGCGCCACCAGCAGTTGTGTCGGTTCCTGCTGGCGCAGTTCTGCCAGCAGACTGTCCTTACCGGAGCCGGAGGGCCCCATCAGCCAGATCAGTTTACCCATAGTCAGAATACCCTTTTTCCCTTACGCCAGACGTGGTCGATATGGATGTTGCCGCCTTTGCGGTGCGCCAGCACCAGATCCGCGCGTTTGCCTTCGGCAACAACGCCACGATCGTCGAGATTTAATGCCCGCGCCGGATTGCGGGTCACCAGGCGAATCGCCTGCGGGAGCGTAAAGCCGTTGGCGTTATCGTCCGCCACGCGAAATGCCGCATCGAGCAGGCTGGCGGGGTAGTAGTCGGAGGAGAGAATATCCAGCAGACCCAGCTCAGCCAGCTTATGGGCCGCCACGTTACCGGAGTGAGAGCCGCCGCGCACGATGTTGGGTGCGCCCATCAGTACGTTCATTCCATGCTGGCGTGAGGCTTCAGCCGCCGCGAAAGTGGTGGGAAATTCGGCGATCACGCTGCCAAGCTGGTGCGATTCCAGCACATGTTCGCTGGTGGCATCGTCATGGCTCGCCAGCGCAATCTGGCGCTCACGGCACATCTGGGCAATCGCCGTGCGGTTGGGCTGTGACCAACGCGCAGCCAGGGCTAATTGTTCTTCTTCATAGCGGGCCATCTGCTCGTCGGTGAGTGAATACTTGCCCTGATAATACTCGCGGTACTTCTCGCGATTGGCGAACTGACGCTGGCCTGGCGAGTGATCCATCAGCGATACCAGCGTCACCGGCTCGCGGCTGACCAGTTTTTCAAACAGCGGCAGGGTAGTGTGATGCGGCAGTTCGCAGCGCAAATGCAGGCGGTGCTCGGCGCGATTGACCCCGCGCTTCTGCGTCTCTTCCACCGCATTAATCATCTTCTCCAGATTTTCCAGACGGTCGCCGCCGTCGCGCACATCGCCAATCGCCACCGCGTCCAGCACAGTGGTAATGCCGCTGGCCACCATTAGCGCGTCGTGGCTGCTCATCGCCGAATGCGCAGGCCAGTCTACCTTCGGGCGCGGGGTGAAGAATTTGTCGAGATTGTCAGTATGCAGTTCGATAAGCCCTGGCAGCAGCCAGCCGCCTTCGCCGTCCAGCGCCTGCGGCAGCTGGCTTTGACTTTCGGCAAAGGCGCGGATCGTTCCGCCTTCAATTTCCAGCGATCCTTGCACCACTTCATCTTCCAGTACCAGCTTTACGTTATTGATAATCATGCTGTTGTTCCCATCAGATGCAGACGATCCGCTACGCGGTCGCGCACGGTTTGATCGTGAAAAATGCCGACAATTGCTGCGCCGCGGGCTTTCGCTTCTTCAATTAATGCGACGACGGCGGCGCTATTTTTGGCGTCCAGCGAGGCGGTAGGCTCATCGAGTAGCAGAATTGGGTAATCAACGATAAACCCGCGGGCGATGTTGACGCGCTGCTGTTCACCACCGGAAAAGGTCGAAGGCGCCAGGTGCCACAGCCGCTCCGGCACGTTCAGACGGGTAAGCAGGTTAGCTGCTTTGGCTGCACACTCTTCACGGGATACGCCGAGATCCAGCAGCGGCTGCATCACCACATCCAGCGCGGAAATCCTCGGGATCACGCGCAGGAACTGGCTCACCCAGCCGATGGTTGAACGACGAACTTCCAGCACTTTACGCGCCGGAGCCTGCACCAGATCGACCCATTCATCGTTGTGGCGGATGTGGATGTGGCCTTCATCAGGCAGATAGTTGGCGTACAGCGAACGCAGCAACGTGGATTTGCCGCTGCCCGAGTGACCGTGCAGCACCACGCATTCGCCGTTTTTAACGTCCAGCGTGGCGTTTTGCAGCACCGGCAGACGCACGCCGTTTTGCTGATGCAGGACAAAGGTTTTACTGACATTTTCAACGCGGATCGCGTTCATTTTTAGCCTCTTTAAGCGTTTTTTCGTTTGATTGCCTGATGGCGCTTCGCTTATCAGGCCTACAACCAATGCCGCCATCCGGCACAAGCGATGCCGCTCCGTAGGCCGGATAAGGCGCAGCCGCCATCGGGCACAACAAAAAATCAGTTCTGCAAAACCGACGACACCAGCAACTGGGTATACGGATGATGCGGGTCGTCGAGCACGCGGTCGGTTAACCCACTTTCCACCACCTGACCCTGCTTCATCACCAGCAAACGGTCGGCCAGCAGGCGCGCCACGCCCAGATCGTGGGTGACAATCACTACCGCCAGATCCAGTTCCACCACCAGGCCGCGCAGCAGGTCCAGCAGTTTGGCCTGTACGGAAACGTCCAGCCCGCCGGTGGGTTCGTCCATAAACACCAGTTTGGGGTGGGTGACGAGGTTACGGGCGATCTGCAGGCGCTGCTGCATGCCGCCGGAAAAGGTGGTGGGCAGATCGTCGATACGCGAGGCAGGGATCTCTACCTCCTCCAGCCAACGCTGCGCGGTGGCGCGGATGTCGCCGTAGTGGCGCGCGCCGGTGGCCATCAGACGTTCGCCGATATTGCCGCCTGCGGAGACCTGACGGCGCAGGCCATCCAGCGGATGCTGGTGCACCACGCCCCACTCGGTGCGCAGCAGACGGCGGCGGTCGGCCTCGTTCATGCCGTACAGCGAACGGTTCTGATACAAAATCTCACCGTTCTGCGGCGTCAGCCGTGATGAGATTGATTTCAGCAACGTGGTTTTGCCGGAACCGGACTCGCCGACGATACCCAGCACTTCGCCAGGCCACAGGTCAAAAGAGACATCGCTGAAGCCCTTGCCCGGCGCGTAGAGATGGGTCAGGTTGTTGACTGAAAGCAGCGGTTGCGTCATTGGCTGAGGGCCTCGCTCTGTTGGCGGCAGTGGTCGGTGTCGGAGCAGACAAACATGCGTTTGCCGGTGTCATCGAGCACCACTTCATCGAGATAGCTGTGGGTTGAGCCACAAATGGCGCAAGGCTCATCCCAGCTCTGCACGGTAAACGGGTGATCGTCGAAATCGAGACTTTCTACGCGGGTGTAAGGTGGAACGGCATAGATGCGCTTTTCGCGGCCTGCGCCAAACAGTTGCAGGGCCGGCATCATGTCCATCTTCGGATTGTCGAATTTTGGGATGGGCGACGGGTCCATGACGTAGCGGTCATTTACTTTCACCGGATAGGCGTAAGTGGTGGCGATATGGCCGAAGCGGGCGATATCTTCATACAGTTTCACCTGCATGATGCCGTACTCTTCCAGCGCGTGCATGGTGCGGGTTTCCGTTTCGCGCGGTTCGATAAAGCGCAGCGGCTCAGGGATCGGTACCTGGAAGATAATGATTTGATCTTCCACCAGCGGCGTTTCCGGGATGCGGTGGCGGGTCTGGATCAAGGTCGCGTCTTCCGTACGCTCGGTGGTATTCACCCCGGTTACGCGTTTGAAGAAATTGCGAATCGACACGGCGTTGGTGGTGTCATCCGCGCCCTGGTCAATCACCTTCAATACGTCCGGCTCGCCAATCACGCTGGCGGTGAGCTGGATGCCGCCGGTTCCCCAACCGTAAGGCATCGGCATTTCACGTCCGCCAAACGGCACCTGGTAACCGGGGATGGCCACCGCTTTCAGAATGGCGCGGCGGATCATGCGCTTGGTCTGCTCATCAAGATACGCAAAGTTGTAGCCGGAGAGGTTAGTGGTCACGAGGGGCCTCCTGTTGCAGGCGTTTGAGCAGTTCCAGCTCAGCCTGGAAATCGACGTAATGGGGAAGTTTGAGGTGCGAAACAAAACCCGCCGCCTCGACGTTATCCGCATGCGCCAGCACGAACTCTTCGTCCTGCGCCGGTCCCGTGACCGTTTCATCGTATTCGGCTGCCTGTAGAGCGCGGTCCACCAACGCCATCGCCATTGCTTTACGTTCGCTCATGCCGAACACCAGCCCGTAGCCGCGGGTAAAATGGGGAGATTCGTTTTCTGGTGCGACAAACCCGTTGACCATTTCACATTCGGTCATCAGCAGTTCGCCGACGTTCACCGCAAATCCCAGCTCTTCCGGGACTGTTTCCAGTGCCACATAGCCGCTACGGATTTCGGCGGCAAACGGGTGATTGCGCCCGTAGCCGCGCTGGGTGGAGTAGGCCAACGCCAGAAGATAGCCTTCGTCGCCGCGCATCAGCTGTTGCAGGCGTGAAGCACGTGAACAGGGGTAAACTGGTGGTGTGCGGGTGACGTCGTCGGGCGTGGCGCCATCATCCTCTTCACGCTTTGCCAGTCCCTGGTTGGCCAGCAGGGAAAAGACGTGCGGGGAGGCATCCTGTGCGCCGTCTGCGCTGCGCAGAGGCGGCGTTTCGCCATTAGCCAGCAGAGTAAAATCCAGCAGGCGATGGGTGTAGTCATAGGTCGGTCCCAACAGCTGTCCGCCGGGAATATCCTTATAGACCGCCGAGATTCGGCGCTCAAGGCGCATTTCTGCACTGTTAAGCGGCTCGCTGACCGCCACCTTTGCCAGCGTAGTGCGGTAGGCGCGGAGCAAAAAGATGGCTTCGACGTTATCGCCGCTGGCCTGCTTCAGCGCCAGCGCCGCCAGTTCGCGATCGGCGATGCCGCCTTCGGTCATCACCCGGTCGACGGCCAGATTCATCTGCTGTTCGATTTGCGCTACGCTCAGTTCAGCAATGGTCTCATCGCCCCGGCGTCGGTTTTCCTGCAGGGCGTGGGCGTTGGCTATCGCCTTTTCGCCCCCTTTGACGGCGACGTACATCAGCACACCTCCACATGGGTGGTTCGCGGAATAGCCAGCAGGCGTTCGCCGCAGGTGAGGATCAAATCAACCCCCAGCGGGAACGGATGCGGGCGTTCGGTGAGTTCGTGAATCAGGCATTCCGGCAACTGTGGCGCGATCATGCGCTCTTCGGCGATGCCCGCGCCGGTCAGACGCAGCATACGTCCGCCGCTTAAGCCTGCGACCTGCACAATGAGCGTGGCGCTGGTCTCTGGCGCGACGGCGGAACCGGCGGAGAGGACGTTAAGCTGTTCACTGCTGATGTGTTCATCGGCGACGGCAAAGGCCGCCAGCTGCGGCTGATCCACCAGCGGCGCGTTGGTATGAAAACGTAGGTTCTGCCGGGCGATATCGTTATCCATCGACGGCGCCAGCCAGACCGGCGTGTCGCCGTCGACCAGGGCCAGCAGCACGCTGGTGGTTGCCAGGCCCAGCGGCTGCCAGCCGTGTTTCAGTTGATGCAGGGCGACGATTACGCCCGGTTCGCTCATGGCCTTCAGCAGGCGACGAAAGCTCTGCTGAGCATCCTGAACGGGTAAATTAAAAGCGGTTTGTAAGGTCATGCGTTATCTCCGCGTACCAGCGTGAAGAAGTCGACCCGACTGGCGTTGACTTCGGCACGGCGTGCGCGAATCAGCGCATCGCGTTCCGCTTCCAGCGGGGCAATTAAGGTTTCCATTAAGTTCTGGAAATGCGTTTGTTCCTGCAGCAGCGCGTCAATCACCGCGCACTGCTCGGCATGTTGTTTGTTGCGCCCCAGCAGGTAGCTGTAACCCAGCGTGCCGCTTTTCAGGCGGACAACTGCGCGGGTAAGCGTGGTGTCACCGGCAAAGAAGCGGTTGCCGGTACCCCCCATACGGGCCTGGATCTGCATCAGTCCGCTTTCCGGTGCGCGAATAAGTTCATAGTCCGGCGTCAGTTTGAGCGCGTTGATGCGGGCGTTCAGGGCATCGGCATTGCTGTAAGCCAGCGCGCGCATCCAGCGCTGGCGGGTGGCGGTATCGAAATGCATTCAGTGCTCCATAGTGAATTCGATCATGTCGGCGCGGGTCAGGCTGACGGAGTATTCCGCCGCGTGTTCTTCGCCTTCACGGTGGTTCAGGGTGCGCACGCACAGCAGCGGCGCCATATTGGGGATTTCCAGCACCTTGCTCTCTTTGGCCTGCGCGCGGCGGGCGCTGATGCGCGTTTGCGTACGCAGCAGCGTCAGGCCGGACTGTTCGCGCAGGTAGTCGTGCAGCGAACCGCTGTTAAAGCCCTGCAGCAGCGGCCACAGCGTGAGGTCGGAAAAATAGTGGTCGATCTGGCACAGCGCGATCCCGTTAACCCGGCGCAGGGTGCGCAGGTGAATCACGTTATCGCCCTCGTTAATGCTGAGCGCGTCGGCAATGTGGCTGGAGGCCGGGCGCAGCACCGCCAGCAGTTTTTCGCTGGTGGGGTGGCTGCCCTGGTCCAGCAGGTTCTGACTAAAGCGCGCCTGGGCATTCAGCGGGTAATCGAATGGGCGCATCAGCACCAGCACGCCGACGCCCTGGCGACGTTGTACCCAACCGCGCTCAACCAACTGGTCAATGGCGCGGCGCAGGGTGTGGCGGTTTACCTCGTAGCGCGCGGCAAGCTGATGTTCGGCGGGCAGATAGTCACCGCAGCGATAATGTTGACGAAGCTCCTGCTCAAGTCTCGCGGCAATTTCCTGATAACGCGTTGGATAACTGGTCGGATGTGTAGACAAGTGCATAGCAATCAATGCCTCGCTAATCAGATAAAGTGCTTACGCAAACGCTGGGAAAGGAAATCCAACAGGCTGACGGTGACGATGATTAACACCATCAGGGCGCAGGTTTGCTGGAACTGAAAACCGCGAATCGCTTCCCATAAGGTCACGCCAATACCGCCTGCGCCCACCATCCCGACTACCGTGGCCGAGCGAACGTTGGATTCAAAGCGATACAGCGAATAGGAAATAAGCAGCGGCATGACCTGTGGCAGAACGCCATACAGAATTTCTTCAATTTTATTGGCCCCGGTGGCGCGAATGCCTTCTACCGGACCTGGCTCAATGGCTTCTACCGCTTCGGAAAGCAGCTTGGAAAGCACCCCGGTGGTGTGGATAAACAGCGCCATCACCCCGGCGAATGGACCTAAACCGACGGCGACCACGAACAGCATGGCGAAGACCATTTCATTGATGGCGCGACAGGCATCCATCAGGCGACGCATCGGCTGGTAAATCCACCACGGCACGAGGTTATCGGCGCACATCAGGCCGAAGGGAATCGATAGCACCACGGCGAGGGCAGTACCCCAGACGGCAATTTGCAGGGTAACGGCCATTTCACCGAGATAGTCCTGCCACTGGCTGAAGTCTGGCGGGAAGAAGTCGGCGGCGAAGGTCGCCATATTGCCGGAATCCTGGATCAGCGTGAGCGGAGCCATTTCGGCACCTTTCCACGAGACCACCAGTACGGCGAGAAGAATGGCCCAGCTCAGCAACGAGAACCAGCTACGTTTGGGCGGGGCGACGGTGATGGTTTGCATGTTTAGCTCCGTTGGCACGTGTGTTTGCGTTGTAGGCCGGATAAGACGCTTTTGCGTCGCCATCCGGCATTCACGCCTTTGCCGGATGGCGCTTCGCTTATCCGGCCTACAATCCGGTCTACAATCCGGTCTACAAATCACTGCACCGCTTTGCTGACGCTGGTCATGGCGCCCAGTGCGGCGGTCAGACGGTCAAGGTCGTCGAGCTGCGCTTTCAGCGCCGAGGTTTTGCTGGTTTTCTCTTCCTCGTTCAGCCCTTTGTTATCCTTCACGCCCTGCATCTCTTTAAACAGCGCCAGTTGGCGAATCGGCACCAGTTGTAAGTCGCTGGAGGCGCGGAACGGTGCCCATCCCAGGCGTTCCAGTACGGTTTTCTGTTCCGGCGTTTTGCCGTAATTCATAAAGAAGTCGTACACCTTGTCCTTGGTGGTTTCGGAAAGGTTTTTACGCCAGACGATCGGATCGCCCGGGATCAGCGGTGACTTCCAGATAACCTTCAGCTCTTTCAGCTTGTCCGGCGCGGAAGTTTTCAGCTTGTCGAGGTTTTCGGTGTTGTTAGTGGCGACATCGACCTGTTTGTTGGCGACGGCCAGGGCGTTGGTTTCATGTCCGGCATTGACGGTGCGTTTGAAGTCGCTGGCGGAGATGTTATTTTTCGCGAAGACGTAGTAACCGGGGACGAGGTAGCCTGAAGTGGAGTTAGGATCGCCGTTGCCGAAGGTCAGATCCTTACGTTTGGCGATCAGATCGTTCAGATTGTTGATCGGACTGTCTTTGTTAACGATCAACACGCTCCAGTAACCCGGGGATCCATCGGCGGCGACGGTCTGGGCAAACACTTGTCCGTTAGCGCGATCCACCGCTTCCATTGCCGAGAGGTTACCGTACCAGGCGATATCAACTTTGTTAAAGCGCATTCCCTGGATGATCCCGGCGTAGTCCGGGGCGAAGAAGGCGTTTACTTTCACGCCCAGCGATTTTTCCATGTCCTTCAGGAACGGTTCCCACTGTGGCTTCAGGTTTTGCTGTGATTCGGTCGAAATAATGCCAAAGTTCAGCGCTTTCTCTTGTTCTTCGGCATGCGCCGGGCTTAACAAGGTGCTGATGCTGAACATGCTGGTAAACGCCAGCGCGGCAACGGCCTTGTAATTCATGTTTATTCCTCAGTTCGGGCAAAGTTAAGCAGCCTGTGCGTTCTGTTCGACGCGGTTCATGCTGCGGTAGAGATGGTCAAAACGATCGTTATCAAAATGCTGGCTGCTGCCGTCAAAGAAGACGTTGCCCTGGCGCAGCGCGACGATGCGTTCGCAGTAGCGCAGGGCGTAATCTACCTGATGCAGCGTGACGACCACGGTGATGCCGTCGGTCTGGTTAATATCGCGCAGGGTATCCATCACGATGCGCGCGGATTCGGGGTCCAGCGAGGCTATCGGCTCGTCGGCCAGGATCACTTTGGCCTGCTGCATCAGCGCGCGGGCAATGGCGACGCGCTGCTGTTGCCCGCCCGAAAGCGTGGAAACGCGCTGGTATGCAAAGTGCGCCATGCCAACGCGGGTTAGCGCCTGTAATGCGCGCTGCTTCTGTTCCTGGCTAAACCAGCTAAAACAGGTGCGCCAGAACGGCGTGCTGCCGAGTGCGCCAATCAGGACGTTCTCCAGTACCGTCAGGCGGTTCACCAGATTGAACTGCTGGAAGATGTAGCCGGTGTGGGCGCGGCTTTTGCGGATATCCCGCGCCAGGCGGCCTTCACGTTGAACGGTGCGACCCAGCAACTCGACGTGGCTACCAGGCGATTTATCACCGGTGATCAAACCGCTTAAATGACGTAAAAGGGTGGATTTGCCAGAGCCAGACGGTCCAAGCAGAGCCACCATCTCACCGGAACAGATGTTCAGATCAACCGCATTGAGCGCCTGATGTTGATTGAAGGATTTGGAGAGTTTTTCGACGCGAATAATCGTTTGCATGATGCGGCCTCCCTAAAAAAGTGGCCCCATCGTGGCGGATCAATGTGACGTTTTCGTTAAGGGATGGTTACTCGGCGATGAAGAGTTAAGCGATTTTTGATGACAGTACGGGAGGGCGGGCCTCCCGTTGGATTACTCAGTAGGTTGCTGTTGTTTGACGACGTTGATCATCCACGGCACGCCATACTGGTCGCTCACTTTACCGAAACCGTGGGCCCAGAAGGTTTCCTGCCAGTCCATTTCGATTTTTCCGTTTGCTGCCAGGTTATCAAACCAGCGTTTGCCTTCGTCGACGTTTTGCGTGTCGAGCACCAGCGTAAAGCCAGAGTAGTGAGCATTTCCGTCGGGGGCGCTATCGCTCATCATGATGTCGCTGCCTGCCACGCGCAGATTGGCATGAGCAATGGCGGTATCGGGGAATTTCATTCCGGAAGGGCAACCCTCTTCGTTGTCCTGCGCGGATTTGGGCATTTCACCGAAGTTGATTTTGTAGAGCAGCTCTGCGCCTAACGTTTTTTGGTAGTAAGCGATAGCGTCAGCGCAGTTGCCTGCAAAGGAGATATAGGGACTTAACGGCATAATTTTTACCTCAGGTAAAAGAAGCCAGTTAAGTGTAGTTATTGTCTGCACAAATAAACCAGGCGGGAAGTATTAGCTTCCCGCCTGGCAGATGAGCTGGCGCAGCCTGATGAGCGTAGCGCCATCAGGCAATTTGCATCAGTTCTTTTTCACAAACTCAGATTTCAGCTTCATTGGGCCAAAGCCATCGATTTTGCAATCGATGTTATGGTCGCCTTCAACCAGACGAATGTTTTTTACTTTGGTACCGATCTTCAGCATGGAAGAGCTACCTTTTACCTTCAGGTCTTTCACTACGGTAACGCTGTCGCCGTCAGCCAGCAGGTTGCCGTTGGCATCTTTAACGATCAGTTCGTCGCTGTCCTGTGCCGGTTCAGCATCGTTCCATTCGTGAGCGCATTCCGGGCAGATGAACATGCCGTTATCTTCGTAAGTGTATTCGGAGTTGCATTGCGGGCAGTGTGGTAATGACATGTGGATTTCCTCAAAAGTCAGCAGGGGCAAATGCGCCCAAAAAATGGCAGATTGCCGAAAAAGGCCGCAATTATACATAAAATCCCTGCATTTGTCGGGACTACTGCGCGATTAGGCAAAATGATCTGCTGTAAAGACCCTCTGCTTTCACCCCAATGAAAGTATGGCGGAATATTTTTTAAGGGAAATTGCTACGCTTAGTTATTTAAGATAAGGTGAGGCGAAATATCTGATATTCATAGGTAACAATGCCTACGGATGCCTAAGTCATTGTGATTGAATATCACCAACCCCCTTAATTTTAGTAGGGGGATTAAACTGGCATTTTTTAAAACTGAACTACGCTGTTTATCTTTCTTACTTATTAGATAAGTGAGAGGCATCAGGCCAACGGTTATACGCCAAATTTATTTTAATAATATCAATTGGTTGTTTTGATTTTAATTATTTCTACACGTAATTATAAAAGCCAAAAAATCTATAAATAAAACGATTGGGCTAAATAAAAGCAATGCCATTTGCGTTAAGGAAAAATTTTCCATGCACACACAGACAATATATGAATTAAGTCAGGAAGCGGAACGCTTGCTGATGCTCTCACTTGAACATCTCAGGCAATTGCAAAAATTGCCCATGACGTCGTTGGATGATGTCGCGCTAAAACAAGGAGAGCATAGCCGACAGGTTGTTCAACCCATGCATTTCAGCACGCGTGGCATGGATGTCCAGCAAGCAACGCTCAATAATGAACTGCGTAAGATTACGCGCCTGGAAATGGTGCTGGCGATTGTCGGTACCATGAAAGCGGGAAAATCGACGACGATTAATGCGATTGTGGGGACAGAAGTTTTACCTAATCGTAATCGCCCCATGACGGCGTTACCGACGCTAATTCGCCATACGCCGGGGCAGAAAGAGCCGGTACTGCATTTTTCACATGTCGCACCGATTGATGCCTTAATGAAAGTTTTACAGCAGCGCGTGCGCGAGTGCGATCGCCAGCGTCTTACGCAGACCCTGGAAATCGATAAGGATATGAATGTCCTGCTGCAGCATATTGAAAACGGCGTGGCATTTGAACGGTATTATCTTGGCGCACAGCCTATTTTCCATTGCCTTAAAAGCCTGAATGACCTGGTGCGTTTGTCAAAAGCGCTGGAGGTCGATTTTCCTTTTGCCGCCTATGCCGCGATTGAGCATATTCCGGTTATCGAGGTTGAGTTTGTCCATTTGGCCGGACAGGCGAGCTATCCGGGGCAATTAACATTGCTGGATACGCCAGGGCCGAATGAGGCCGGGCAACCGCACTTACAAAAGATGCTGAATGAACAGTTGGCGCGGGCCTCTGCGGTGCTGGCGGTGATGGATTACACCCAACTGAAGTCGATTTCCGATGAAGAAGTGCGTCAGGCGATTATGGCGGTTGGTAAGTCAGTGCCGTTATACGCGCTGGTGAACAAGTTCGATCAAAAAGACCGTAATAGTGATGATGAAGAGCAGGTGCGGGCGTTAATTTCCGGCACGCTGATGCAAGGCGGCATTGCCCCGGAGCGAATCTATCCAGTTTCCTCGATGTGGGGGTATCTGGCGAACAGGGCGCGTCATGAACTGACGACCCGCGGGCGGCTGCCGGATCATCAGGTGCAACGCTGGGTACAGGACTTTGCCGAGGCGGCCCTTGGCAGACGCTGGCGCACCACCGATCTTGAGGATACGGAGCACATCCGCCATGCCGCCGATCTGTTGTGGGAGGATTCGCTGTTTGAGCAGCCGATTCAGAAAGTGATTCATGCCGCTTACGCCAATGCTTCACTGTATGCGCTACGCTCAGCGTCGCATAAGTTATTGAATTATGCGCAAAGCGCGCACGAATATCTGGAGTTTCGCTCCCACGGATTAACGGTTGCCTATGAAAAATTGCGGCTGAACATCACGCATATTGAAGAGGATATGCAACAGTTAGAAGTGAGTCAGGGGCGGGTCAGCGATGAAGTCAGCCATGAGGTCGAGTTGGCGCTGGAGGCTGCTGCGGGCTATCTCAATGATCAACAGACTGAGATTCTGTGCGGCATCAACACGTTCTTTGTCAAAGAAAACGTCCTGATGATGTCACAACATGGCCTGGGGGCTGGCGTCTCCTCGGCAGAAATGGTCGGAGAAATGCTGGTGCTGCACGATGAAGGCCAGGCGAAAATCGTGCTGGATAAAATGCGTTCGTCCTGTGAAGTGGTCTTGCTGGCGGCGCAGGAAAGCATCAGCCGGGACTTAGCCCTGCGCTTTGAACAGCTTGAGTCGACACTGTCCCGGGCGCTTAATGATGCCATGCGCCCTATTGAACAGCGGGTGAAAGAGGAACTGAATCACGCGGGTTTTCGGGCGCGGATCCGTTTTCCGGCGTTTCATGCGGCGATGTTTAACTTCAACACCCGCCAGTTGTTTAACGAGGCCATTGAACAGGATATTCCGGCGGAGAATACGCCGTCTCCTGGCGGCGTGGTGCGTGATACCTTCTCGCGTTGGCTGAATCAACCCAACTGGGGATGGAATGATTACGTTGAAACGAAAACGCGTTATCTCATTGATATGGGCGCACTGCATAATAACCTTGTGCATTACGTCACCCAGTTTTGCCAACAAATTCGTAAAGCTTTAGCCGCTCAGGTCGATATTTCCGTTACGGCAGGCATGGCCACGTTTTTTGCTGATTTTTCACAGTGTTTGACGCAATTACAGGCGAGCCTGCGTGAGAGTCTGACCGTGCGCCAGCAAAATGAATCTGCGGTGAATGCCTTGAATGAACAGTTGCAGCATCGCATTACGACTGCGGCATGGCTTTATGAAGATTCCCGCTTGCTGCGCGACGATATCAATACCCTTTTTGCAACCGAGCACACATGACTAACGTGTTACTGGAAGGCCCCGGGCGGACGCTGGAGTGTGTCTACCCGAAGTTTATGGTCGATCTGGTTCAGGGAGATGAAACCAAACGTTCCGGCGGTTTTCTGCAACAGCAGCAGCGCCTGCGTGCGCGCCTGACGCAGGAAGTATTATCCCAAACGCAACTGCGTGCGTGGGTGATGGCGGGAGTGTCCAGCGAGCATCTTGTGATGCGTCTCAAGCTGGTAGAGAAGCTGGCGGGCATGATCGACCCGGGTCATCTGGCGCTGGTGCGCATTGCCGAAGGGCTGAGGTTTTTACAACAAACCGAACAGCCTCGCGGGCTGCCCACGCCCGGCCTGATGCAGCAGGTGAGTGCGCTCACCGACTGGTTTACCCAGCGCGGTGCTTATAAAGAGAAAGCGCTGACGCAACGCGGTCTGACGGTGCAAGCTGGCGAACACAGCGAGCAAATCTTTACCCGTTGGCGGGCTGGCGCGTATGACGGCTGGTCGTTGCCTGGACGCTGTTTTGTTGCGCTGGAGGAGTTACGCTGGGGAGCCTTCGGTGACGCCTGCCGGTTAGCGAATGCCGATGTGGTGTCAATGCTAAAAGACAACCTGAGAACCATGGCTGCGCAGGCGCTGGCGGACAGCGTGAATGCGGCACCCGCCACGCGTCATTACTATCATCATTGGCTCAGCACGCCAGTTGTCGGCGGCTCGGGCGAGCACAACGATATGTTAAGCTGGCTGGGGGACTGGTGCGATGCGCAGCGTCATCCGGTGAGCTGGTCGGTGACGCAGCGTTGGCAAAATGTAGCGTTGGGAATGCCGCGATTGTGTTCGGCTAAACGGCTGGTTGATGCGATGGTTGAGGAGATTTTTGCACCGTCCCCGCTCATCAATTGAGCAGGAACGGTGAGTGGGATAAAGGCAGGTTTAGTGGTGCAGGGAGTCTGCCGGGGTTGCCGCAGCCTCATTGACGACCAGATTTTTATTAAAACGTTTGGCATACAGCGCGGTGATAATCGGCACCAGAATGGCGGTGACAATCACGCTGGCGGCAACCAGCGCCGTTGCGGATGCGGCAACCGGTTCGAACGCCGGGTTAATCTGGGCGATAATCACCGGGTTTGCTACCGCAGCGCCTGCTGCGGAAGAGGCGGCTACGCCCGCTGTACCGTTCCCACCGCCAATAACGCGGTCAGCAATAATCAGTGGGATACCGGTGATAACGATAACCGCGACACCCAGCAGGATACCCAGCAGGCCTGTATCAACGATTACGCTCAGGTTAATTGTGTTGCCCAACGCGAAGCCGAAGAACGGGATCAGCACCGGCGTGGCTTTGCTGAAGAAAGAACGCAGGTCGTGATCCAGGTTACCCAACGTAAAACCAATCAGGAAGGGTAATACCGCGCCGATAAAATGGTGTGGCTCGAAGGAGGCCAGACCTGCGGAGCCGAGGATCACCATGGTCATTAACGGACCGGATTCCAGAGACATCAACACAAATGCGCCGGACTCTTCTTTGGTTCCATACTGGTTCATCAGGCTGGCGTACAAACCGCCGTTGGTCATGTCCATCGCTGAAACAATTGCCAGCACGGAAAGACCGGCAAAGAACCCGGTTTGAATACCGGTATCAGGAATAAAGGAAGCAGCAATCATTGCCACTACCCACGCCACGGCTATTTTGGTTATTACCAACGTACCGGACTTGCGTAATACCGTGCCGGTTGCCCGTAAATCAATAGATGCACCGATACAAAAAAACCATACAGCCAGAATCGGTACCGTTCCGCTGATCATTCCTTTGGTAAACGAACCGAAATACGCACCGGTATCCGGAGCTAACGTATTTAACACTGCGCCTAATAACAGGGGAATCAACATCATTCCGCCGGGGATGCGTTCAATCGTGGCTTTAATTTTCATAAACGTCCTCATGTCTTGTCGCAGCTAATACTCGCGCAAGAAAGTAAAAATTAATAAATTCAAATGGTTACTAATGTCTTTTAACAAAGAAAATCGCTATCTCTTTGTTTTATAAAATCTAACGCGGCATACGTTGAGCGTGTTGCTGCTCCCAGGGATATTGCGTCTGGAATTAGTGTGCATTCATGGGAACGTTGATTCAATCAAAATAAAACGATGTTTTAGTTATCTTCATCACATATTCCGCGCAAAATTTCTTAAACGCTCTGATTATTAAAAAAGCTGTGATCTTTTTGTGAAGGGATTAGGTGATTTTTTTGCTAGCAGAATAATAGTGACTATTGTGATTGTTGGCGCAACAAAGCGATTTATTCTTGTATTTAATTGCCAGCAAATCGCAAGCATGACATGTAAAAAAGTTGACTCAGAATGACCTGATTTACGCAGGTTGACGAAATGGAAAACTATATGTGAAGTTGATCACAAATTTAAACACTGTTAGGGTAAAGAGGTCATTAACCGCCCAATCAGGCGTCAACAGGTTCGGTTGTACTGCGTGTTTCTCGTCAGTGTAAGTAAACCTGCTACGCTTGTTACAGGGAATGCGTCTGTGCGTTCCCCGCTCGGTGATGACCCTGACGCATGGGCGTTAGGGGACTCGAACTGTAGCGTGACAGGGCTAAGTCTATGAGGACGGGTATGTTAAAAAGGAAAAAAATAAAACCAATAACGCTGCGCGACGTTACCATCATTGATGACGGTAAATTGCGAAAAGCCATTACCGCGGCGTCGTTAGGTAATGCGATGGAGTGGTTTGATTTTGGTGTTTATGGGTTTGTTGCTTACGCATTAGGTAAAGTGTTCTTCCCGGGGGCTGACCCCAGCGTGCAGATGGTTGCCGCACTTGCTACTTTCTCTGTTCCCTTTCTGATTCGACCGCTTGGCGGATTGTTCTTCGGTATGCTTGGCGATAAATACGGTCGTCAGAAGATACTCGCTATCACCATTGTGATTATGTCGATAAGTACCTTCTGTATCGGTCTTATTCCCTCGTATGCCTCGATTGGTATCTGGGCACCGATTCTGCTGTTGCTGTGTAAGATGGCGCAGGGGTTCTCGGTTGGCGGAGAGTATACCGGGGCGTCGATTTTTGTCGCAGAGTACTCGCCAGACCGTAAGCGCGGGTTTATGGGCAGCTGGCTGGACTTCGGCTCAATTGCCGGGTTTGTGCTGGGTGCGGGCGTGGTGGTCCTGATTTCAACTATCGTCGGCGAGGACAACTTCCTTGAGTGGGGCTGGCGTATTCCGTTCTTCCTGGCGCTACCGTTAGGGTTGATTGGTCTGTACCTGCGCCATGCGCTGGAAGAGACGCCGGCGTTCCAGCAGCACGTGGATAAACTGGAGCAGGGCGATCGTCAGGGGCTGCAGGAAGGTCCTAAGGTCTCGTTTAAAGAGATTGCGACCAAACACTGGCGTAGCCTGTTGGCATGTGTTGGTCTGGTGATTGCCACCAACGTTACCTACTACATGCTGCTCACCTATATGCCGAGTTATCTGTCGCATAACCTGCATTACTCTGAAGACCACGGCGTGTTGATTATTATCGCCATCATGATTGGTATGCTGTTTGTGCAGCCGATTATGGGTTTGCTCAGCGACCGCTTCGGGCGTCGTCCGTTTGTGATCATGGGCAGTATTGCGCTGTTTGTGTTGGCGATTCCGGCATTTATTCTGATTAACAGTAACGTCATCGGCCTGATTTTCGCCGGATTGTTGATGTTGGCGGTGATCCTCAACTGCTTTACCGGGGTGATGGCGTCAACGTTACCGGCGATGTTCCCGACGCATATTCGCTACAGTGCGCTGGCCGCCGCGTTTAATATCTCGGTATTGATCGCCGGTCTGACTCCGACATTGGCTGCATGGCTGGTGGAAAGCTCGCAGAATCTGATGATGCCTGCTTATTATCTGATGGTGATTGCGGTGATTGGTTTAATTACCGGCATGACCATGAAAGAGACCGCCAATCAGCCGCTGAAAGGGGCCACGCCTGCCGCTTCGGATATTCAGGAAGCGAAAGAGATCCTTGGCGAGCACTACGATAATATCGAGCAGAAAATCGAAGATATCGATCAGGAAATTGCCGATCTGCAGCTCAAGCGTACGCGCCTGGTGCAGCAGCATCCACGTATCGATGAGTAACCTTTTTCTGTAGGTCATGCCTTAAGGTTGACTTAATCTGTGTCTGGCAAACTCTCCTCCATAGTATCGGAGGAGAGTGTTATGAAAACCCGCATTTATGAAAGTTTGACCACCGTGTGCAGCCTGCTGATCGTCAGCAGCTTTTTGTACGTATGGGTGAGTTCTTACTGACCTTTCGCTAATTCCACCCAAGCGCGAGTGCCGGTGGTTCCCTGACGATTTTGCAAATAGAAATGCCCGTGATGTAACTGGGTGATACGACTGACAATGCTCAGTCCCAGCCCAATCCCGCCAAAACGGCTATCCATACGCACAAACGCTTTGCTCAACTCCCCGCATTTACTTTCATCAATGCCGGGTCCTTCATCTTCAACGGCCAGGACGGCATCATGCCCGGTATTCAGGCTAATCGTAATATTAGTGCCTTCCGGACTGTAACGATGCGCGTTTTCTACCAGGTTTCTCAGTAACATTCGCAATAGCGTAGCATCGCCACGTACGACAACGTCCGCCGCGCTTTGCGGCAGGAGCAACGTCTGCTGGCGCAGCTCCAGCATGGTGCTGAGTTCATCGTAGGAGGGCAGAATAACGTCCTCCAGCAGTTTGACGTGCTGGTAGCTCCCGGCCGAAAACGACTGTCCGACGCGGGCAAGTTGCAGCAGTTGCGACACGCTGTCCATCATTTGGTCAAGACGGGCAATTAACGGCGTAACGTCGACCTTATGGGCTTTTGACAGTAATTCCAGATGCAGGCGAACGCCCGACAGCGGTGTACGCAATTCGTGGGCGACATCGGCGGTAAATAAGCGTTCGTTTTCGATAGTGGTGGTGAGCCGCGTTACCAGCTCGTTGAGCGCTGAGACGACCGCCTGGATCTCAACGGTTGAACTGTGAACTTCAATCGGCGCCAGGTTATCGGCGGCCCGCGTTTCTAACTCTTTTTGCAGATCCGCCAGTGGACGAGTGATTCGCCGTACCGCCTGGTAACAAATCAGCAGCGTCAGGCTGACCATAAAGATGCCGGGGACGATCAGGCTGGCGATGGCTTCGCGGATTTCATGCAGGATGTGGCGATCGTTATTTCTATTTTCGCGTAACGCCTGCTCGAACAACTGTATTTGCTCGGTGCTTTCGTGCCACAACCAGAAGGTGCTTATCAACTGAAAGACCAGCAGAATAAGACCGATCGTCAGCATCAGGCGATGACGAAGCGGGAGCGGTTGTTTTAGAAATTGCAGCAGCTTCACTTAGCTTTCCTCTGTGGCAACCAGCATATAGCCAAATCCCCTGACCGTGCGGATCCGTGATTTGCCCACTTTGTCACGCAGGTTGTGAATGTGTACTTCCAGCGTATTGGTCGACGGTTCGTTATCCCAGCTGTAGATATCGTTATACAGGATTTCCCGGTGTACCGGGCTGCCGGCTTTGAGCATCAGGCGTGACAGAAGCGCGTATTCTTTCGGCGTTAAGATGACCTCTTGTCCGTCCATCCACACCTGGCGACGACCGATATTCAGCGTCAGATTGCCGACAATTAATTCACTTTCGCCCTGATTGTTATGACGACGCAGCAGCGCCCGGATGCGGGCGTGCAGTTCTTCCAGCGCGAAGGGTTTGACCAGATAGTCATCGGCACCCACGTCCAGCCCGCTGACCCGGTCTTTCACCGTGTCGCGCGCGGTGAGAATAAGCACCGGCACGGTGTATTTTTTCTGCCTGATGCGGTTCAGGAAATGCAGGCCGTCTTCATCCGGTAAACCCAGGTCCAGAACCACCAGGCTGTAATGTCCGGTCTCCAGACACTGCTCTGCTGCACGGGCCGTTGATACGCCGTCACAGGCATAACCTTCTGTTTGCGCGGCGAGTATCAGTCCCTGTAATAACAACGTATCGTCTTCAACAATCAGAATTTTCATTCGTTTAGCCTCCCCGGCAGGGTTGCAGAATATCATCTGCCGCCTGATATTTCTGTGTTTGCACGCCCGTTAATCCCAGCAGGGTGGAGAAGAGATTATCCTGCGAGAAATTCTCTGAGCTTGCCCGTTTTTGCAAACATGTCTGAGAGACCTGATAGCGTTGCTGATAAGCTTCTGAGAGCCACAGCAGCATCGGCACATGTTTTTGCGTATCTGGCGCAATCGAATACGGCAGGCCGTGTAAATAGACGCCATTTTCCCCTAAGGATTCGCCGTGATCGGAAAGATAAACCAGGCTGGTGGTGAAATTATCCTGGTGCTCTTTCAGTATATTGATTGCTTTATCAACAATATAGTCAACGTAAAGAATGGTGTTGTCGTAAGTATTGACCAACTGTTGCTGTGAACAGGTCTGGATTTCGTTGGTGTCGCAGGTTGGCGTAAATTTCTTGAACTGCGCAGGATAGCGGTTGTAATAGGTCGGGCCGTGGCTGCCGATGGTGTGCAGCACAATCACCCCGTCGCCTTGCAGGTTATTGATGTACTCTTCCAGCCCGTGGAACAGCACGTCATCGTAGCATTCACCGTCAATACACTGCCCTGGCAGGTTCAGCTTAGTCATATTCTGGTGCGGTACCCGATCACAAGCCCCTTTGCAGCCACCGTCGTTATCGTTCCACAGCACGTTAATTCCCGCCCGTTGAATAATGTCGAGCACGCCTTCCTGATGCTGCGCCAGTTCCTCGTCGTAGTGCGCGCGCGGCATATCGGAGAACATGCAGGGCACCGACACCGCCGTCGCCGTTCCGCAGGAAGTGGTGTGGGGGAAATAGACCACATCATCTTTTTCCAGCAGCGGGTTGGTCTGGCGCGAATAGCCGGATAGCGAGAAGTTATCGCCGCGTGAGGTCTCGCCGAGAACCACAATCGTCAGGTTCTTACGCTTTTCTTTCACCATCAACGGATTGCGATGGGCATCTTCACCAATGCGCACCAGCGGCAGATGGGCCAGCCTCTGATGCGAATACCAGGAAGACGTCGCCACAATGCTGTTAGATGGGCTGAGGGATTTCACCAGTTCTTTGTTGTTGCGAAACAGTGAGGCGTAATCTTTATAGAAGAACGCGGCGACCAGCACGATCAGCAGCGCGGAGACCAGAATGTTCGCGCCACGAAACAGTACGCTGCGTAGCGCCGGAGTCATAGGCTTGATTCTGACCCAGCAGGCGATGAGCGCGGCCAGAATACCGCTCACCCCGAGCGTGATGAGCATTTGCGGCGTCAGCAAAGCGAAGGTTTCAGCGGGCGTGGTGTCCATCATGTTGGCGATCATCGAGCGGTCGATGATGATGCCGTAGGTCATGATGAAATATTGAGCCGATGCGCCAACCAGAATGAAAATGCACGCCACCAGGCGATTTAGCCACAGGAATGAGGCCAGCGTCAGCACAATATTCATGACGCTAAATGCGACGATCGGCATTGATAAAAACACCAGCACGTTGCGCACGGAGTCCAGTGGCAGGTCTTGCAGAACTTGTTTATAGAACGCAATGTTCAGGAAGGTCGCAAGATAAAATGAGATCAGCAGAAGCCAACTGATGAGCCCGAGAGTGGGCCTTTTAAACAGGAGCTTTAACATTAAGGGGGTTCCATCGACTAAGTGGCGCAAATCCTCTCAAAGTAAAATTAAGCCAACCTTAAGTTCTTAATGTTGATTTCAAGAATAACGGGGGAAGGCGTCAGCCCGATGATCCTATGCCATCGGGCTGACGACTGTTTGCGTTAGTTATTGTTTACCGGGGCATCCAGTGGATACGGGTTTTTATGGATCCGATTGTAGTTCAGTGCGTACAGCGCGGTGATGATCATCAGCGTAACGAACGACCACATCACCTCTTTGGCGCCGGAACCGACTACCGCCCAGATGCAGTAGACAAAGGCGATAAAGGTCACCAGTAAGTACATCGGACGCGCTTTACCGAAGTGGCCATGGCCGAGCAGCAGCAGCGCGGCGCAGGTGTAAAGATACGGCACCAGGGTGAAGATAACGGAGACCGAAGAGACCAGACCAAACTCTTTCGCTGCGTTCGGCGACATACTGCTGAACTGGAAGATGGTCATCAGGATGCCGACGATAATTAATCCGGCAACTGGCGTACCCGCTTTGTTCACGCGGGCAAAAATGGGTGGGAACAGGCCGTCATCGGCTGCCGCTTTGGCGGTTTGCCCGGCAAGCAGCGTCCAGCCGCCCAGAGAACCAAGGCACCCGGCCGCGGCACAGAAGGAGACAATCGCCCCTGCGGTGTCACCCAGCGCCATACGTGCGGCATCACCGAACGGAGAAGCTGAAACACGCAGCGCCGCGTTAGGGATCATACCCATAATCGCCGTGGTGGAGAGCACATAGCACACGGCGGCAATCAGCACGCCGCCCATAGTGGCGATAGGCACGTTACGTTTGGGATTTTTAACCACGCCTGCCGCGACGGAGGCGCTTTCCACTCCGATAAATGACCACAAGGTGACGTTCAGAGTGCTTTGAATTGCGCCGAAGGTGTTCATGCCGCTGACGTTCCAGGCCGCCATATAGGTTTCACCGCGGAACCAGAACCAGCCGAAAACGGCAATACCGACAATTGGCACCAGCGCCAGTACCGTTGCGACGGCCTGCACACGGGTGATCATTTTCGGTCCGACAATGTTCAGCAATACGAAGATCCACAGCACCACGACGCAGGTCAGCGTCAGGACCAGCGGATCTTTTAAGATGGGGAAGAAGTAGCTCAGATAACCGACGCCAATGACCACCATGGCGATGTTACCAATCCAGCACGCCAGCCAGTACAGCACGTTAGTCTGATAGCCTAAAAAAGGACCGAAACAGCGGCGGGCATAAGCATAAGAACCACCGGGACTGGAGTCTAAGGACGACATTTTTGCGTACACCATCGACAGTGCTAAAGCACCGATAATAGTGACCAACCATCCGTAGATTGCAATCCCGCCAGTTGACGCAAGGTTTGCGGGCAGCAGGAATACACCGGAACCCATAATATTCCCCGACACCATAAGGGTGACGGGGATTAAGCCCACTTTGTGAGCATCAGCATCCGTCGACATATTTTTTAACTCCTGATAAGGATAAATGACGCTTAATCATACCTCTTCAGAAGACTATTTTATGGTGACGGACTGGGGGTATCGCTAATGCTGATATTATTATGGCTTATCGCTATCTGATTAAAAATCAGGCAGCGGATGGCTCCCTATGTTGACTGACATAATGCAGTGGCGTCATTCCATAGAACTCTTTGAATACAGAAATAAAGTATGAAGTACTGTTATATCCGCACAGTTGAGATACCTGGGAAATGTTTTTGCCGTCCATCAATAACTGATTGACGGCATAACGCATGCGACATGTGGTAATTATTTGGCTGTAACTTGTATTTTCACTTTTGAGCTTTTTCTTTAACAAACTGGGACTCAGGCATAAGCAACTGGCGACCATGCTTAAATTCCAGTCTTTATGTATATCGCTCTCAATAATGTGATAGACGCTGTCGCTGATACGACTACGTAGTATATGCATGAGCAGAGAAATAAACTTTTTGCTGCCGAGAAAACGTGATAACACCGTGAACAGTAGCGAGCGTGTGCGCTCACTTTCACCTTCGTCCACTGTGTCCATAACGCTGTGTTGGGCGGCAACACGGAAGACATCCGGCGTCAGACACGCGGCGGTCATCACTGGGTTGGCACTCCGTTGCCAGAGTGGAATCTGTGAAAGGTCTTTATTTAAAAATCGCAGATAGTCTTTAATGATATCGCGACTGATATGTACGACCAGTGCGTTATTAAGTGATGAGAAATCGATAATATTATTATCGCATGCCACCAACGCCATATGATTAGTTTTTAAGCTGATGGCTTCTTTACCGTTAATCCTTAACCAAACATCCTTCTCCGCTAATACAACAACACAAGCTGCTCTGCTGCAAACCCTCATACCCAAACTCCAGGAATATGAACATAAAACACCGTAGCCCATCATCAGATGAACCATATCGGCTAAATTGAAATTGTATGATGAAACCAGGACTGCAATAAAATAACGTGTCTGAAATTAATTACAATGGTTGCGGGATTTTTCTTATGTACACAATTTTGTACGCAAGTGGAAACGTGCTATTTGCGTATAAAAAAAGCGCGGGGTGGTCCCGCGCAAAAAGGTATGACAATGTTATTGTTTTGCAGCAATACTCAGGAATTACTCAAGAATGACATGTCTACCTTAAACATCGGACTATCTATAAAGCGACATTATGCTTTCACGCACATGACGTGATAAACACCGTCAATAATTTCCGTTCCTTCGGTTTCATGTTCAAATCCAGGGAAGTGGTGGTCCCAGGACTGCAACGAACGTAGATAACTAATCTGCGGGCTATTGGCGTCGCCAAAGTTTTCCCCGGACAGCAGCATTGGAATTCCCGGTGGGTAAGGAATCACGGAATTCGCTGCTATACGACCCGGCAGATTTTCAATGGCGACCATCTCAACGTTATCGCTGACTATCGCGTTATAGGCTTCACGCGGGGTGATGTCAGCAACAGGCAGGCCGGAGTAGGCCGCGTTGAGTCGGCTGCCAGGGTTGTTCTCTTTCAGCCAGGCAAACATGGTGTCGCCCAGATCGTGAATGCCCATACTGGCGTAAGTTTCAGGATGTTCCTCAACCAGTTCCGGCATCACCTGCGCCAGCGGTGTATTGGCATCGTAATGGTGTTTGAATGAGCACAGGGTGTTGATTAGCGTGCCCCATTTCCCACGAGTAATCCCCATTGAGAACAGGAACATAATCTGGAAATCAGTGGTTCGGGTCGGTACGATACCGTGGCGGCCAAGCCAGGCGGTGACCAACGCTGCCGGTACGCCGCTCTCTTCCAGTTCGCCATCGTCCCCCATCCCCGGCGCCAGAATGCTGACTTTGATTGGGTCCAGCATGCTCCAGTTATCCGGCAGGTCTTTAAACCCGTGCCAGGATTCACCCGGACGCATCACCCAGCAGTTCTGGTCAGTGGTCAGGAGTTGGGTTGGCGCATCGGCAAAGTCATAGGTTTTGCCGGTCTGCGGATCGGTTACCACTTCTTTGTTCCACGGTTTGAAGAACCAGTCGCCTTCGGCGGTGAATTCTTTATACAACCGTGCCATGGCCTGACGGAAATCGACCGCTTCGTCGATCACTTCCTGAGTCAGCGACAGACCGCTGTTGCCGTCCATCATGGAAACCGCCACGTCGTTTGATGCGCAAATGGCATACAGCGGAGAGGTGGTGGCGTGCATCATGTACGCCTGGTTGAAGCGTGAGAAGTTCACGGCCCCACGACCTTCACGGACGTGAATGTAAGATGCCTGAGAGAGCGCATTCAGCAGTTTGTGGGTCGAGTGGGTGGCAAAAACGGTAGGACCGTTATGATCGCCCGGCGCGCCACGCATGGCGTAGTGATCGGCATAAATTGGGTTGAAGCGGGCATAGCCGTACCAGGCCTCATCGAAGTGGATGCGATCGCTGGTTTGCGCGAGCAGATCCTGAGCCTCTTTGGCGTTATAACAAACACCGTCATAGGTACAGTTGGTCACCACGCTGTAAGACGGTTTTTGCCCGACTTTGCTTTTGGTCAGCGGGCTTTCGCTGATTTTTTTCTGTAACGTTTCAGGCTGCATTTCCTGCGGGTAGATAGGCCCGATAATGCCGTACCGGTTGCGGCTTGGCACCATGTACACCGGTTTTGCTCCGGTAAGGATTAGCCCCTGCTCAATAGATTTGTGGCAGTTACGATCCAGCACCACGACGTCGTTGTCGGTCATGCAAGCCTGCATAATGGTGCGGTTAGAGCCGGAAGTCCCGACCACAACGGACCAGGAGCGGTCAGCGCCAAACACGCGGGCGGCATATTTTTCGCTCTCGCCAAACGCGCCGGTGTGATCCAGCAGCGAGCCAAGGGATGCGCGTTCGATACCCATGTCGCTACGGAATAAATTTTCGCCGTAATAATCATGGTAAAAACGACCGGCCGGCGTTTTAGTGAATCCGACGCCGCCCTGGTGGCCTGGCGCGGCCCAGGAGTATTCATGGATGTCGCCGTACTTCATCAGCGCGCTAAACAACGGCGGCAGAAGCTGCTGGCGGTAACGGGTCATCGCCGCAACGGCACGCCCGGCGATAAAGTCTGCGGTATCTTCCAGAATCCAGGCGAATTCATCGACAAGCTCCAGCAGGTCGCGATCCAGCGATGCGGTGGCTTTTTCGCGATCGCCCAGCAGGAAAACGGGAACGTTTTGCTGGCGCTCGTGGAGCTTGCCGATCAATTGCCTGACGTTCAGGTGCTCGTCTTGTTGTTCCATTTGATAGCTGAACATCAGGCAATCAATGGCTTCATTGGCGGCGAGGATTGCGTAACCATCGTCGAATGAGGTGGACTTAATGACGGTAACATTTTGGCGGCTTAATGCGTCAGCCAGACGTTCGACAGCGCTACCGATCCAGGTGTCCTGATGCAGAAACTCACTTTCAACAATTAATACTTTCATCATCTTTTACCCGGTTGTGGAAAGGTTGCAATTTATGGATTGCAGACACACCGTATGAATGTGACGCAGGCAAGTATTATCCTGACAAAATGAGCTGTAAAGCGGATGAAAAATAGGCTGATTTGTATTTAATTTGTTTTTAAACAATCGGTTATGTTCGCTTGTTGGCGGTTTTTCACCGCCGTTTATCGACAGGGGGAATATTTTTTTGGCTGATACTGATATTGGCGAATGATATCAGCCAGCCATTGTTTGCCGACGCTGCTGGCTCAGTTTGCGGTACTGCTGCGGCGACATGCCGACAAATTTGCTGAAGGTGTCATAAAAACGGCTACTGGATCGGAATCCGGCGGTTAACGCAACGTCGAGAATGGTTTTATCGGTATCGCTAAGCAATGCGCGGACGTGATTGATGCGCATCGCTGTGATGTACTGCTTCATGGTGAGTTGCATCACGCGCTGGAAAATCCCCATTGCGTAGTTGGCGTTGAGCTTCACGTGCTCCGCGACGTCGTTGATCGTGAGCGCCTGGTCGTAGTTATCGGCAATAAAACTCAGCATTTGGCTGACGTAAAACTGGGCGTGCCGGGACACGCTGTTTTTGTGTGTCCGCGAGGTTTTATTGACCAGGATAGGCTGCCAGCCGGAAAGGCTAAACCGCTTGAGCATCAGACCAATTTCATCAATGGCGAGCTGGCGAATTTGCTCGTTCGGGTTGCTCAGTTCCTGTTGCCAGCGCTGAACTTCAAAGGTGCTCAGCTGCTGCGACGCCAGCGATTTGATGACCATGCCATGAGTAACGTGGTTGATCAGTTCGCGATCCAGCGGCCAGGAGAGGAAAAGGTGCATCGGTAAATTGAAGATAGCCATGCTTTGGCAACTGCCTGGACGCGTGAGCTGATGCGGCGTACAGGCCCAGAATAGCGTGATGTGTCCCTGTTTTATCTGCACCACTTCGTTGTTGATAAGATACTCGACGTCGCCATCAAACGGCACATTGATCTCCACCTGCCCATGCCAGTGGCTGGCAGGCATTGCATGCGGTGAGCGCAGCTCAATGTCCATCCGTTGATATTCTGAGTACAGCGACAATGGGCTGCGAGTTTGTTCTTCATCGCTACTGCACATGTGCGGATCGGGGGGAAGAGGCGATGTCGGTAGTGTACTCATGGTTGCTCCATTTCCTGAATTATCAGAATCATGTCATTTGCTGCGCATTAAGGCTGAGAATCAGGACACAAATCGGACCGATATCATTGAGCATAGCGAGATTTTGGGACCGCATACTCTGCTTTTTGAGCAATTTTGTCCCATAAACTCAGATCCACTAGCGGGCAAAGAGGCGATCTGAGTTTATGGGAATGCTCGCCAGGGAAGTCGGAAGTTTTCAGCTATGCGCTGTGCCACCATGACTGTGTTCACTAATGTTCTGGAGAGTCATGATGTCTGCACCCAAAATTACCTTTATCGGCGCCGGTTCCACGATTTTCGTCAAAAATATCCTTGGAGACGTTTTTCATCGCGATGCGCTTAAATCTGCGCATGTCGCCCTGATGGACGTTAATCCTACTCGGCTGGAAGAGTCACACATTGTTGTGCGTAAGTTGATGGACTCAGCGGGCGCGTCCGGACGAATCACCTGCTATACCGATCAAAAAGCGGCATTACAGGACGCCGATTTTGTGGTGGTGGCTTTCCAGATCGGCGGTTATGAACCTTGTACCGTCACCGATTTTGCGGTGTGTAAACGTCATGGTCTGGAGCAGACGATTGCCGACACGTTGGGGCCTGGCGGTATTATGCGCGCACTGCGCACTATCCCGCATTTATGGCAGATTTGTGAGGACATGACCGAAGTTTGTCCGCAGGCTACCATGCTTAACTACGTTAACCCGATGGCGATGAACACCTGGGCAATGTATGCACGCTATCCGCATATTAAGCAGGTTGGACTGTGTCATTCGGTGCAGGGAACAGCGGAGGAGCTGGCCCGCGATTTGAACATCGACCCAGCCTCTTTGCGTTATCGCTGCGCCGGGATCAACCATATGGCGTTTTATCTGGAACTCGAGCGCAAAACGGCTGACGGTGCCTATGTGAATCTTTATCCGGAACTGCTGGCGGCTTATGAATCCGGTCAGGCGCCTAAACCGAATATTCACGGAAATACGCGTTGCCAGAATATTGTGCGCTATGAAATGTTCAAAAAACTCGGCTATTTCGTCACCGAGTCGTCGGAGCATTTCGCCGAATATACGCCATGGTTTATCAAACCCGGGCGTGAGGATCTGATTGAGCGCTATAAGGTTCCACTGGATGAGTACCCAAAACGCTGCGTGGAACAGTTGGCAAACTGGAACAAAGAGCTGGAGGAGTACAAAACGGCAGCGCGAATCGATATTAAACCGTCGCGCGAATATGCCAGCACTATCATGAACGCTATCTGGACCGGTGAACCGAGCGTGGTATACGGCAACGTTCGTAATGACCATTTGATCGATAACCTGCCGCAAGGCTGTTGTGTGGAAGTGGCTTGCCTGGTCGATGCGAATGGTATCCAGCCAACGAAGGTGGGTACTCTCCCGTCGCATTTGGCGGCTATGATGCAAACCAATATCAATGTTCAGACTCTGCTGACGGAAGCCATCCTGACAGAAAATCGCGATCGTGTTTATCACGCGGCGATGATGGATCCGCATACCGCTGCGGTATTGGGGATTGAGGAGATTTATGCGCTGGTGGATGACCTGATCGCGTCTCACGGCGACTGGCTGCCGGCCTGGTTACACCGTTAACACACAATCACGCCGGGCAGAGCATCCGGCGTTTAACCTCTGACGTTTCCTCTTACAGAAGGCGGGCGCTGGTAACAGCGACCCGATACCCTATGAGCATCTCTCTGACAACAAAACTCAGTTATGGATTTGGAGCGTTTGGTAAGGATTTCGCCATCGGTATCGTGTACATGTACCTGATGTATTACTACACCGACGTGGTGGGATTATCGGTAGGCGTCGTTGGAACGTTGTTCCTGGTGGCAAAAATATGGAATGCGTTTAACGATCCGGTGATGGGTTGGATAGTGAATGCCACCCGGTCGCGTTGGGGAAAATTTAAACCCTGGATCTTACTCGGCACGTTGGCGAACTCGTTGGTGCTGTTTTTGCTTTTTAGCGCACACCTGTTTGAGGGGACGGCGCAAATCGTATTTGTTTGTGTGACGTATATATTATGGGGGATGACTTACACCATTATGGATATTCCATTCTGGTCGCTGGTCCCCACCATTACGCTGGATAAACGCGAGCGTGAACAACTGGTGCCGTTCCCCCGTTTCTTCGCCAGCCTTGCCGGGTTTGTCACCGCGGGCGTGACGCTGCCTTTTGTGAGCTATGTTGGCGGGGCCGATCGCGGCTTCGGTTTCCAGATGTTTACGTTGGTGCTGATTGCATTCTTCATAGCGTCGACGCTCGTCACATTACGCAACGTTCATGAAGTTTATTCCTCCGACAGCGAGGCAACGGCGGATAGCAGTCGTCTACCGCTAAAAACGATTCTCGGGCTGATTTACAAAAACGATCAGCTTTCATGCCTGTTAGGGATGGCGCTGGCTTACAATGTTGCGGCCAATATTATCACCGGATTTGCGATCTACTATTTTACCTATGTTATTGGTGATGCAGATCTTTTCCCGTATTACCTGTCATATGCCGGCGCAGCGAATTTATTAACGCTGATCCTCTTCCCACGCCTGGCGAAAGCGCTTTCTCGTCGAATACTCTGGGCTGGCGCTTCTGTGATGCCTGTTTTGAGCGCAGGCGTATTGCTGATTATGGCTCTGGCGGAGTACCACAATACCTTCCTGATCGTTACCGCGGGGATTTTCCTGAATATCGGTACTGCGCTTTTCTGGGTGTTGCAGGTCATTATGGTGGCGGACACCGTCGATTACGGTGAATACAAATTCAATATTCGCTGTGAGAGTATTGCCTATTCGGTTCAGACCATGGTGGTTAAAGGGGGATCAGCGTTTGCAGCATTCTTCATTGCAGTGGTACTTGGGCTGATTGGTTACGTACCCAATATGCCTCAATCAGCGGAAACAATCCTCGGAATGCAGTTCATTATGATTGTCCTGCCCACATTGTTTTTTATCGTCACACTGCTGCTCTATTTCCGTTTTTACCGACTTAACGGCGATACGCTGCGCAGGATCCAGATCCATTTATTGGATAAGTACCGTAAGGTGCCGCAGCACGATGAGCAACCGGATATCCCGGCTATTGCGGTAGCCGCTCCAGGCGATATGAAGGCGTAACTATGGAATGGCATTCGTGGATTGGGTATTTGGCAGCCTGCCTGACGACGCTCTCTTTCTTACCGCAAGCGATTAAGGTCATTACCACCCGCAACACGCAGGGTATCTCCGGTTTAATGTATGTGATGTTTGTGTGTGGGCTGGTTTTGTGGCTGATTTACGGATTATTGATTGAAGATACCGCCGTCAGCATGGCGAACTTTCTGACCCTGTTGTTCGCCTTGCCGATTCTGGTTATCAAATCTCGTAATGGGTAGGGCAGACTGCCGGATAAGCGTGAGCGCTATCCGGCAGTTTTTAACTGTCTGTTGTGCCAGCCAGCCAATAACAGCACCGTTGTCAATGCGCCGAGCAGAGCGCAGAACATATCTGACTGGGTATCCCACGGGTCGCCCTGCGTACCAAGAAAATCATCCGCCCCCTGGCCCATTGCCAGCGCCGCCCACCATTCGATCAGTTCATACATTGCGCTAATCGCCAGCGCTACGCAGCAGACCAAAAATGCCAGCATTTTTCGGCCACGAACAATACTACCGCGCACTAAGATCTCTCTTGCCGTCAGGGCAGGCACCAGCCCCTGGAAGAAGTGACCCAGCTTGTCATAGGGGTTACGACTGAGATCCAGCCATTCCTGAACCTGAAAACCGACGGGGACTTTAGCGTAGGTATACATACCGCCGACCATCAGAATGATGGCGTGCAAGAAAATGAGCGTGTAGAGCAACGGCGTCAGCGGGTAGCGCTTAACGGTCACTAGCAGCAACGGGACGACAATAATGACCGGCGTGACTTCCATCAGCCAGGTTATTTTCTCCGAGGCGGAGATTCCGGTGTAGATAAGAATCAACGCCAGGAACAGCGCGCCAGAGTACAAAATTGTGGGGTTCAGTGTGCGGAGCATTGCGAATTCACAAGTAATGGAAAAGGTTACTATTCCCTGTGAGCGGTAAAAATTCAACGCCAGTAAATGGGGGGATAAAGTTGGCCCGGGGGGATCACTGGACTGACGCCAAAAAAACAGGTGTCAGTCCAGTGCCGGGCCGAATGGGTTACCTGGCGCAGTTAGCGCATTGTTTGCTGACGATTTGCTGGAAGAAATCGTTGCCTTTGTCATCGACCAGAATGAAAGCCGGGAAATCTTCTACTTCGATTTTCCAGATAGCTTCCATACCCAGCTCCGGGTATTCCACGCATTCCAGATGCTTAATGCTCTGCTGCGCCAGTACTGCTGCCGGACCACCAATGCTGCCTAAATAGAAGCCGCCGTGTTTGTGGCAGGCGTCAGTCACCTGCTGGCTTCGGTTACCTTTTGCCAGCATGATCATGCTGCCGCCGTGAGACTGCAGCAGGTCAACATAGGAGTCCATACGACCCGCGGTGGTTGGCCCTAAAGAGCCGGACGGATAACCCGCAGGTGTTTTGGCCGGACCCGCGTAGTAGATCGGATGATCTTTCACGTACTGCGGCAGGCCTTCGCCGGACTCAATACGTTCTTTCAGCTTCGCGTGGGCAATATCGCGACCAACAATGATGGTGCCACTCAGCGACAGGCGGGTAGAGACCGGGTACTGAGAGAGCTGGGCGAGGATCTCTTTCATTGGGCGGTTGAGGTCAACTTTAACCACTTCACCTTCGCCCGCCTGGCGCAGGGATTCCGGAATGTACTGAGCTGGGTTATGTTCCAGTTTTTCGATCCAAATCCCTTCGCGGTTAATCTTGGCCTTAATGTTACGATCTGCGGAGCAAGAGACGCCCATACCGACCGGGCAGGACGCGCCGTGGCGAGGCAGGCGGATCACGCGGATATCGTGCGCGAAGTATTTCCCGCCAAACTGGGCGCCGAGGCCGAGTTTTTGCGCTTCTTCCAGCAGTTCCTGTTCCAGTTGTAGATCGCGAAACGCCTGGCCGTGAGCATTACCTTCAGTCGGCAGTGCGTCATAGTAATGCGTGCTGGCCAGCTTCACCGTTTTAAGGGTGCTTTCCGCTGACGTGCCGCCAATGACGAAGGCGATGTGGTACGGCGGGCAAGCTGCGGTACCCAGCGTGCGCATTTTCTCAACCAGGAAGTTTTTCAGTTTGCCGGGAGTCAGCAGCGCTTTGGTTTCCTGATACAGGTAGGTTTTGTTCGCTGAACCACCGCCTTTAGCCACGCACAGGAATTTGTATTCGTCACCGTCCACGCTGTACAGGTCGATTTGCGCGGGCAGATTGGTGCCGGTATTCACTTCTTTGTACATATCCAGCGCCGCGTTTTGCGAGTAGCGCAGGTTATCTTCGATATAGGTATTAAATACGCCTTTGGAGAGGGCCGCTTCATCGCCGCCGCCGGTCCACACGCGCTGGCCTTTTTTACCCATGATAATTGCCGTACCGGTGTCCTGGCAGGTTGGCAACACGCCTTTGGCGGCGATTTCGGAGTTTCTCAGGAACTGCAGCGCCACGTACTTATCGTTTTCGCTGGCTTCGGGATCATGGAGAATTGAGGCGACTTGCTGTTGGTGTTCAGGGCGGAGCATGAAGGAGGCATCGTGGAAGGCTTGCTGGGCCAGTAGCGTAAGTGCTTCAGGGGCTACTTTCAGAATTGTTTCGCCTTCAAACTCGCCGACGCTGACGTGATCGGATGTCAGCAGGTAGTACTCAGTTTTGTCTTCCCCCAGTGGGAAAGCCGCCTGGTAAGTGAATTCAACTTTTGACATTTGCTTCCAGCCTTTTCATTTTTCTCAGGAATTTTAAAATTCTCTGTGTCTTAACGGTGGCGTGCCGTACCAACGTGGACGGCACGCGAACTGTAATTACAAGAAACCGTACATTGCGGCGAAGATCCAACCAAAGACACAGGATACGCTTACGCCGATCAAACCTGGCAGAATAAAGCTGTGGTTGATAACGAAGCGGCCGATGTGGGTGGTACCGGAACGGTCAAACTGAATAGCCGCCAGGTCGCTCGGGTAGGTCGGCAGAATGTAGTAACCGTAACATGCAGGAGCGGAAGCCACGATGTACGCTGGATCAACCCCGATTGCCAGCGCGACCGGAACAATCGCTGCCAACGCCGCTGCCTGTGAGTTTACAAATTTGGAAACCAGCAGCAGAACAATTGCATAGGCCCACGGATACTCTTTCACCATATTGCCCAGCACACCTTCGATTTCTGTCATGTGCGCGCCGAACATTGTTTCGGCCATCCAGGCAATACCGTATACCGCCACAATCGCGATCATACCGGAACGGAAGACTTCGTTTTTAGATATTGAAGCGGGATTGGTCTTCGTCAGGATAATAATCAGCGCACCGGTCAGCAGCATGAACATCTGGATGACCAGTACCATTGACAGCGGTTTGCCGCTGAAGGTAGGACGCAGCTCAGAGAACGCGCCGAGCACGGCAACCACGGCGATTGCGGCAAGGAAGATCCACATGGCCAGCCAGTTGCTTTTCGGCAGTTTTTTGTCTAACAGCGTGGCGGTATCGCCATACACATAGTTGTGGTTTTCAGGTACGGAAATGAACTTCTGGAACTCTTCATCTTTATCCAGATCTTTACCGCGGAACCAGCTGAAGATACCGATCGCCAGGATACCCAACAGGGTAGACGGGATGGTGATGCTGAGCAGGTCGAGGAATTCGAGATGCTTGCCTTCAAACGTGACGTTCCCCAGCATTGCCACCAGTGACACAACGGCGACGGAAACCGGGCTGGCGATAATCCCCATCTGCGCACCGATAGAACTCGCCGCCATCGGACGTTCCGGACGAATATTGTTCTTAATGGCAACGTCATAAATGATTGGCAGGATGGTGTATACCACGTGGCCAGTACCGCAGAGAATCGTCAGGGTGCAGGTCACGAACGGGGCGACGATGGAAACGTATTTTGGGTTACGACGCAGCAGCTTTTCAGCGATTTGCAGCATAACGTCAAGGCCGCCGGAGGCCTGCAGGGTTGCCGATGCGGCCACCACGGCAATAATAACCAGCATGACATCTACAGGTGGTTTACCCGGCTGGAGATGGAAAACGAAAACCAGAATGACCAGGCCGATACCGCCTAATAAACCCAGCGCGATACCGCCCTTTCTGGCACCATAAAACAAACATATTAATATTATGAGAAGTTGTATACTAAATAACATTTTATTTACCCTCGCGAAAAACCCAGTCAATTTTTTGAAAAATGGATCTGTGCCACATTCTTTTTTGCCAGAATAGGCATCAAAAAATGGTCAGTATTCGATATGTCCGTATTTGCGATTAATGTTCAAATGTCTTGCTAGAATGTTTATTTAAAGTTATGGCGATATTTTGCTTTTTTCTGTGGCTTTGATCAGAGGAGAGAATCCTCAGGCGATGGGAAGCAGAGCTGGACATAGAGAGCCGCGGTTGACGCTGTAATTTATCTGTTTTGCGTTTTCCGCTATTACGTGAACCACCGACAGAATGAGTGAGTGGGTTATTTATGTGATCACGCTCACGCCATTTCATGATTTGATGAGGTTGGCGTGCGGATACTTTTATTTGCTCACAAAAATGTACGGTGTCCATGGTACGTAGCATGGTCTCCATTGCTACCAGTCTAGATTTTGTATGTCTGGTTAATTTCAGACTAATCCTTTATGGGTAAAAATACACACTCTGCGAGTTAGATAATACTTAATTAACTTTTGTTAGCGATTTTGAAATTAAAAACAGTGTGACATTAATCAATATTAAAATAATACATTTAACATGCCGGATACAAATATATTTGATCTAACGCAAATTTATAATTCTGCAGCATGAACCAGTAAAATAGGGATTTTTCATTATTTTAATAATTGTTACCTTCAAATAACAAATAATCCCCAATTGTTTTTATTGGCAATATTGTTTAAGCAATGAGTAATGTTCCGCCTGAACGCGGTAACGATAAACCGGTCGACCGGTTACGCCATAATGGATGCTGGTAAATAAAATGTGACAATTGACGAGCCAGATAAGATATTTGCGGCAAGAGACGCGCGAGATATTGACCTCGTTGGCCAGTTCATCGGTGGAGAATTCCTGATCCTGATGCTCATCAATCCACTGGCACAGCGTGCGTAATGTTTGTGGCGTTAATCCTTTGGGTAGGCGCCGCACTTCCTGCTCATTAGAGGAGCTACCGTGAATCAACTGGTCAAGCTCAGACTGTTCATAGTACTGATGCTTTTCCATTTCAGTTTTCTTCTGTAGCCAGCCGGTTAGCGCCTCTTCAAAACGGGAAGCCTGGAAAGGTTTGATTAGGTAGTCAACGACACCATAGTGGAGAGAGTCTTTGATGGTGGTCGCATCGGCGGCGGAAGAGATGACAATGACATCACACTTGCAACCTTCGCTGTGCAGAACAGGCAACAGATCCAGACCGTTTTCTTTTTGCATGTAAATATCAAGCAAAATCAGATCGATATGATGACCGCTATGAAAGATTATCTCTTTTGCTTTCTCCAGCGTGGAAGCTGTGCCGCAGCAATGAAAACCGGAGAGTTGCGCGACATAACGGCGGTTTAATTCTGCTACCATTGCATCGTCATCGACAATTAAGACATTGATCATCTGCTGGCCCTCTCACCATTCCACGGTAACTGTACAAAAAATTGGGTGAAGATCCCAGGTTCAGACTCGACGGATATATTACCGCCAACGTTTTCAACCTGTTGTTTAACAAGCGCTAAACCTACGCCCCGTTCGGTTCCTTTTGACGAAACGCCCTTCTCAAAGATGTGCTCAATGTGTTCGGGGGCGATCCCCGGACCATCGTCATTCACTTCGCAATGCAACCAGCCGTGTCGATAATGCAAGGATACGCTGATCTCACCGCCAGGTTCTTGACCTAGCGCCTCCAGGGCGTTTTCAATCAGATTCCCCAGAACGGTAATCAGCACCGCCACCTGATCTTCGTTGCTATTTTCTGGCAACTGGCTTTCATTACTGATCACCAGGCTATGGCCTAAATCAGAGGTACGATTAATCTTACTGAGTAAAAATCCTGCGATCACCGGAGATTTTATTTTTCCTAACAGTGAGCCAATCTCTTCCTGGTAATTGTTCGCGGTCTTCAGGATGTAATTTTCAAGCTGCTTATAACTTTTCAGATGCAATAATCCCAGAATCACGTGCAATTTATTCATGAATTCGTGGGATCGTTCACGAAGTGCATCGGCATAGTTGACCATGCCGTCCAGCCGTTGCATCAGTTTTCGCACTTCAGTCTTATCTCTGAACGTTGAAATGGCCCCGATGATTTTACCGTTGCTGAGTACCGGAACGGTGTTAATTAAGAGTAGCCGATCCTTAACCATGATCTCTTCATCGCGACGCGGCGTTCCGTCATGCAGTACCTGTGAAAAATCGACTACCTGTGACCACGCGTGGCTGAGCGTGGAGAGCTGGGCATCGTCTTGCGACTTGTGGTAATCGAGCAACTCCTGCGCTGCCTGGTTTATCAGCGTCACTTCACCGCACTCGTCAACGGCAATGACGCCTTCTTTTATCGAGTGCAGCATCGCCTGGCGTTGTTCGAACAGATTGGAGATTTCATAAGGTTCCAGACCAAACAGAATGCGCTTGAGGACCTTAACGAATATCCATGTACCGAGCAGCCCAACCAGCACGCCAAATAAGATGGACCAGATGATGCTGCCGCGGCTGTTATTGATCTGTTCAGCAACTCTGCTTAGCTCAAGACCGATCGCCACCACGCCAATTTGCCGGTGATGTTCGTCATATATAGGAGTGAACACCCGCAGGGCTTTAGCCAGAAATCCGCGATTAATGGCGACATTCTCTTTACCTTGTAGGGCCAGCAAAATGTCATCGCCTTTAAACGGCTGACCGATGCGCTGTGCTTCGGGGTGGGAGTAACGAATGCTTTGCATATCGGTGACGACGATGAACAAAAAATCGTTGCTCTTATTCACCGCCTGAGCAATCGCCTGAATGCCGCTTTCCGCAGGCTTTTTCATTAGCCCCTGGCGGATCTCCGGGGAGTTTGCCAACGTTCGTGCGACCGCAAGCGCTTTACCTGCTAACGCATCGCGCGTCATATTGCTGATCTGTGAGAAATAAATCAGATGAACGACAAGCAGCACGGAGAAGAGTACCGCACTGACCATGAGGATCACGGTAGTGCCGAGCTTCATCGGGCGTTTACGTATAGCAGTACGTTGCAGAGAGTGTCTCATCACGGTCCTGGAATCACGGTTTGTACGGGTATTATCGCCTGATGGGATGCGTAATTCAAAGGTGGTAGGGATGATGGGGCATGGACTACCTGTGCATTCCTTCTTTATATACCGTAGAGCGAGTTTCTTTCTATATAGCGATTTCCTTATTCGTTTTCTCTTCTTTTCAGGGATGTTGACCGCTAATTTTCTTACGATTGTGGATAACTCTGTGTGTAAATGGGTATAAGGCGGGGTTTTGCTGTGGAATGCAGCACTCAGTCATTTTTCTGTCATT
>NZ_JAOWDO010000069.1:0-16019 GCF_030336535.1 Citrobacter sp. Ce006 | reverse complement strand
ACGGCAGACCAGGCGGCTCCTGTCGCTCGCGGCCCGGTGTAATTACTGACCAGCGTCAGCCGTGTATTGCTGTTAACTTCCAGTACGGGAAGTGTGAAAGGCACACCACCCACGACAACCACAATAAAATCACCTGCAGCTAACTCAGTGGTGAAAGTGGTGTCAGTTCCGGCAACCGAGGCTGAGTTATTGTTAAGGGTTAAGGTTCCTGCTGACATGGGGTTTCCTCAGTACATGTTCGGAATAATGAGAATGGGCATGGTGATATTTCTGTTTCGGCTCATATCCCATGAACCGGAGTTGTGGTTAGCAAAAACTTTGTTGTAGGCTGACCTGACATTACCACCGGACATCACGACCCCCTTCGTCCGTATATTTCCGTAACCACCATCCATACGGACCTGCACGCCGGTATAAACTATCTGGCAGAACCCGCCGCCAATATTCTGGAAAGCATCGGTGATCTGGATTTGTCGGTCATACACAAAGGGGCGTTTCAGCGTGGAGAACGTGACCTGACCTGCCGCGTTGGTCATCGTAATACCGTCTCCGCCGACTGGTGCTGTCTGGTTGAATATCACCAGGTCTATCGTCGCCGTTCCGGCCACGTCGTCCCGCCCTGTGTAGGAAATATCGCGAACGATGATACTGGTGCCATCAAACCCCACCGACACATTCGGGTTATCCCATTTGCCGAAAGGAATACCGCTGACCGGAAGCGCAGCGCTGCCGCTAACTGTAATGCGCCCGGAATAAGCGCAGGTCATCAGCGCAGCCTGATTGGATATAGCGGTGAAGTCAGTCGAGTTTGAAACCAGTAAACCTTCGTTATACGTCGCCGCAGGCAGCAGCTCCATAACGTAACCTGACCAGTCAGGGACAATGCTTTTTCCACCGATTGTCTCAGCCCCGATGATGACCCCGGAATCACCGTTTCGGGTGACACCCGTCATTATGGCCACGTCGAATTCTGCAAAGGAATAGATGTATATGGGATTGGTTGGCACCACGATAGCCTGTGAGCCAGGAACAAGTGGTGTATTGACCGGGTACTGCATAAACTGGGATGACCAGCCCGAGAACGATGTACAAAAACTGGGGGCGCGAAGCCCCGCAGTAATTGCCATCACCGGACGGCCATCGTTGTAATCAATCAGAATACCTTCCGGCATTATGACCACCTCCCGACGACAACCCGTCCCCCACCAGACAAATTAACAGTCAGCCCATTTCCGTTGATGACGACAGTGTTATTGGTGCCGTTAAATGCAAAATTACCGTTGTTGGCATAAATTGAACCACGGACAGTGACATCATTGAATGTCGCATAGCCTGATTTGTTGATATGCCAACCAACATTACCGGTACCATCCCAGGTGTTAGACTGAATGTAATTACCAATTTTTGTATTGATAATAGTGCCATCCTGGATGAAGCCAGAACTGATAAACACCTGACCATTAACAGAAGCAAACGGAGAATATTGTGTATCGCCGCTGCCACTCATCAGGACGAACTGATTGGCGTTAAATCCGACTCGGGTGACCACCGGCTTACCCGCTTCCGCCAGCACCGCAATTGATATCCCGGCACTGTAAAAAATACCGTTGATGCGCACTCCGGCTTTCAGGGTGTGAATGGCCGTCGCTCCAGAAGCATCAACGGTGGCTGTGAGCTTGTCCTCAAGCGAGGCGGTTACATCTTTAATCTGCGCCTGCACCTGAGTGGACAGCTCAGCCATCGCCTTATCCACACTGGCGACCGTCGTTTTAATTACCAGAATATCCGCTCGTACCTCGCCGTACTGCGCCCACTGGTGTTCCGCGGTTGCATGGTTGGCCAGCGCATTCTGCAATGCGGCTTCGAGGTTGGTATCAATATCGCTTGTCAGGCGGTCACCGTCAGCGGATGTAAGAAAACCGGTACCAATACTATCCAGATACTCATCCGTATTATCATTGGAAAGCCCTCTCTCCCAGTCAGTCCAGTCAGAGCGGTTGCCTGTTTTGTCGATAAGGCGTGCTCGATACCAGAACTCCTGCCCGGCACGAAGCCCCATCTGTGAATATGTGGACTGCGGGTAAGGAACATTACTCAGCAACAACGCCGTATTGCCGTCGCGTTCCTGCGCGTACTGAAGCTCGGTAAACAGTGAATCTTCAGCGCCGGCTGGAATAGACCAATCAATACGAATTCCCCATAGCATAGGGGTTGTTCTCAAATTGACAGGAACGGGCGGTTTCCCGATTTTGCCATCCAACTGGACTTCCTTTGATACTGCCCATACCGAGGCTACATCCATCGCATTGATGGCCCGAACGCGGACGACATAACGGCCAGCATAAATACCGTCGACCTCAATTCTGGTATTTCCTGTCCTGCCTGCATTAATCCAGTCGCCGCTATTCTGGCGCCATTGCACCTCATAGGCGATGCCGTTTACCACCGGGTCCCATGTTGCGACCAGCGTGTTAATACCTATCCCCTGAACAATTCGGTACTCGCTGGTGATTTCAATGTTCCTTGGTAAAGCCTGGCTACCTGGTGGGACCACGGTCACAGGACGGTCTTCAACAATCGCACCATCATCAATTTTCGCGAATTTGTTCGGGTTATAGGGCAACCCGGATATTGTCACCAGGTCATCACTCCCGATGGCCACACGGCGGACCCTGAATAACTGGATGGCCAGATCCTGCTGGTCAATTATCCACGCCGACTCAGCGTTCGGTAATACGCTGTATGCAGATTCCACAGTAACCGCGCGGCCAGATACTGACTTAATCGTTCGTCCTTCGGCCTTTCCCGTCGGCAGGTTGATGATCAGCCGATTACCGGGAACGGCAACGGTGTTTCTGTCCAGCGTGATTTTTGTACCTGTCGCTGCAGCTACACGACCACCGTTCGCCCGTCCGGCCAGTGGTGCGTTATTCACGCCGATCACTTTGCCGACCCTCGGAATACGGCCTTCCATGCCTGTTTTGAACTCCACCGCATTATCATCGCGGTTTGTCTCGATGCCCCACAATCCGCGGCGCTGCGCCTCACTCTCTCGCGTGCAGCCGACGGCTGTCATTTCCATCGTATTGAAACCAAATCGCGAAGAGACTTCGGGTACGTGAACGCTGGCCTGATCATCGTTGTAGCCGTTGGCCGGGTTGCTGTAAGTCACTATCGCCGCAGAATAGTTGGTACGCTCTGATGAGCTGGAGAAGTTGAACGAGCCGACAATATTTGATTTGTTGAAAACGAAATCCGGGTCCATCTCGCGCGGCATATCAGCATCGAGCGAAAGCAGGTTATTCGACCAGCTGATCATCCCCCGGAAAATCGCCGCCAAATCCATCAGGACCGTCCAGGCGTCGGTTCTCTGTGAGATGTACAGGTCGCAAAGATGACGTGCCTCTGTGCCTCCTGCGCCATCAGAAACCTTTGCATCGCAGTACTGAGCTATCTGATAGAGCGTCCACTTATCCACGAGGTTTGTCGTTATGCGGCGGCCCAGACCGTACCGTGAATTCGTCACGATGTCGTAAAAAATCCAGGCCGGGTTGTTTGTCCAGGCCCATTTAAACGTCCCGTCCCACGTACCGCTATACGTCCGGTTGATCGGGTCATAGTTCGATGGAACGCGAACAATGATCCCCTTCATTTTTATTGTTACTGTCGGCGTACGACCATCGAACAACTGAGAATCGAACTGGACGAACAGCAGCGAGGTGTGGGGATACCGCAACTTGGCATCAACAATATCGGTTATTGATTCGATCCGGGATGTATCGGCGTGCCGTGCATCATTGACGTTTGGTGTAAGGCGTCTTACACGAATTTGCCATCCAGTCTGTGCCGGTGGCAGCTCAATTCGATAGCTACGCTCATAGCCATTATTAGCAATACCACTTGCGGTATCCCGCCCGTATTCGACATAGGAACTGCCATCAATTGAGATATCAATGGCAAACTCAACGGTATAACCGCTCTTCCCACCTGAGTCTCGCAGTTCATACAGGCCATTCGGGAACTTCACGCGCAGACGAACGGCTGAGAGCTGCGTGTTATTAATCGACTTAACCCACGGCGTCCCGTATTTCAGCTCCGTAGAAACAGCTACTTCATTTTCAACAGCAGGAAAGCCGGAAATATATGGCTGGTCGACAGTCCCGCTACGCCATTCCCAGGTAACTCCAGGGAAGTTTGCGTTCCCGGAACTATCCAGCAGCGGTGTGCCATCGAGATAAATATCCTGGCCTGAGAATCCGCCGGCGGCTTCGCTCTCGGTCAGCGCCAGTAATATCTTCATGTAAGCAACTGAAGCGATCTCGGTACCGCGGTTCTCGCCTTTATCGCTGCTACCGCTACCGCCACCACCTTTTGCGCCTGTAATTTCCATTGCTAACTCCGGGCAAAAAAAATCCCGCCGAAGCGGGTTAATTGGATAAAGGTCTTTTAGTTCTGGTCTTCCGCGTATATGCCTCCACTAATCAGAACGCCGCCGATTTCACGGATGCCGTAAAGAATCGGAACACCGCTTCCCGCGGCAACCTGATTTGTCGGTGCACCGAATGAGTAACTTTTTCGGGTATCTTTTGATTCGTTCGTCATACCCTGCGTCCCTGCTGGAACGAGCATCTGCGCAACGCCACCCAGCATCATTGCCGCACCCATTTTGTAGAGAAACGGTGATGCCGCTGCGTACGGTGTGAAACTGAGCACGAATCCGACCGCAACTAATACGGCACCAAAAATAGTCTGGAACGCCCCATTTTTCTTGCTGCCGATAATCACCGGCGCAATGCGGATGACTTCATGTACCCCATCCAGCTGCAGATCCTTTTCATGGATATTCCGTTCACCGTTAAAGATGGCGTAGGTGATCCCCCGCTCCTGGCTGGTTTCAAGCCACAACTCAAAACCGGGGATCATGATGCAGAGCGCACGTATCGCTTCACGCACGGATGAGACAGATAATCGATGCTCTCGCCCGAATAACGTGCCCAGCTTGCCATACAGGCGCACCAGGACGACTTTTTCAACGGTATTAAGGGATTCACTGCCCATCTCTATACCTCAGCGTCAACAGCGTACGGTCGCGCCACATGCCGCCGTACGGAACAACTTCACTTAGCCGGCCATACATGTGGTGGAACATCTTTCCGTCCCCCAGGTAAATGCCGGCATGGTTAATTTCATCGGCCTTGTACTGCATCAGGATGATATCGCCCGGCTGCAGCTCGCCGGCGTGCGAGTAAAACCCCGCCTCGGCATAGTGCCGAACGTAGAGATTCTCTCCGCGTGTCCACCAGTTATCGGTTCGCTCAAAGTCGGGCAGCTCGATGCCGCGTTCATGCTTATACCAGTCGCGGATAAGCCCGTAGCAATCCCAACTGCCATGGATAAACGGTCGCTTCAGCAGCGGCGGCGTATCAGCTGGCGTGGTGACGGTATGCTCTCCGGATGGCCACGACATAATGACCCACGGCAGACCGCTTTCGTGGCACTGCTTCAGGTCTTCTGCAGACGCATGCGGACCTGCATCCGGATGTGAATGCACCACCGCAAGCACTTCGCCGGCGTCCTCAGCATCAGCCCAGGCTTCAGCACTGATCCGGAAAAAATCAGTGGGCTGGTCGTGGGTATTTTCGCAGAGGATGTACCGGCGCTGCCGCGGCGCGCGGATAATTAGCCCGCAGCACTCCTGCGGGTAAACCTCCGCGGCGTGTTTCTGGATGGCGGTAATCAGTCTCTGACTCAGCATGGCTACATCCTTATCAATGCAATGGCCGGGTAGCCGCCGAACGGCAGCTCTGAATTGTCGCCCCAGCGCAACTTGCAGCCGGCAACGGTACCGGGGCATTCGTCCTGCGCCGGGTTATCAACCCGGTTGCCGAATTTATCGAAGTAATTTGTACCGGTATAGCCGCAATCGGAGCCGCGGTATTGCCCCTGCAGGCACCAGGCGCAACGACTCAACATCTGGCGCGCGGGTAGCCTCTGGCCGGTCACATCAACAGGGGAAGATAATTTGAACTGGACGGTGGTGTCGTTCTCCGCCGACTTACTGTCGATGTACCAAACTTCAATGCTGTCAGCGGTCGGGTCGGCGCCGGGGTTTCCGTCGGGAAAGTTTTCCGCATCGAGATAATGTGCGTAAGTACGGTGAACCGTAACCCTGGCCTGTTTCATGTCCTGGAACATGCCGCACAGCGAAGAGATCGAGCCGACCAGGTTGGCCACCGATAATTTCGGCGCAGCCGGCGAGCCGTCGCCGTTCGATTCCATGTCCTCAATCCGGCACGGCCACGCATCGTAGCGTACGCCCTGCCAGAAAATAGGCTTACCAGGCAGCAGGCTGGCATCATCTCCGGCGGCAAGAATTTCTTCTGCGGTATACGGGATGGCGTGGTTGTGGAAGTAGAGCACCTCGGTCCCGAACGCGGTGCCGTCCACCTCGTACAGTTCAATTTTGCTGCCGGGTTCTAATTTCTGATCATCAGCTGCGATACCCATGGGTTTCTCCTGATTGGGACCATGGTCCCAATAACAAAAAACCCCGCAGAGCGGGGTTTGTGTGGGGTGTGGTGGGGTTAAACCTGATATCCAATGTCCGTGCAGATTTTGTCCATCATATTGTCACTTCGAATTGATACGCTAGCTGACGTGATATTTCCCTTATCGTCAGTTTTAACGCCTACCAGCAACAACGCCTTACCTGCAAATCCACCATATGAATTTTTGGCATTAACGTGGGCGCAATAAATATCTCCGCCCTTGTAATCCTGCCAGTAAAATTTGGCACTATCCGGATCTTTAAGCTGCTGCTTTGCTGCCTGCTCAATCACGCCCTTCTCTTTTGGCGATAGCTCGCGTGCCGCAGCTCCAGATGCTGCAACCATCGCAAGGCAACTGATAATGGCCCCGCATAATTTCAGTTTCATGTATCCCTCTATGAGTCCTCGGCTCTATATGCCGTCACAAATGTAACAGCGAGAGACATACGAGCAAAATCGATCACAGTGGGTTTTATCTGGGTGGCGCGATATAGCCCAAGCTCACCCAGGGGGTTAACCCACTTAAACGCGCGCGTTTCGCCATGCTCTCTGACAAACTTCAGAATAGGGCGAATATCGTCATTCAGCCCGACGAACGTCAGTGGCCATGACTGCGTTTCGGAGTTAATACCATCGCCAGTAACCTGCTCGTAACCGTCACCATATTGCGCTGACCGGGTACGAAATTGAATGTCCCCGACGGGACCATTCCTCGGTGACCAGTTGAATGTTTCCAGCGCCATTATCACGCCCCCTTGATTGCGTTCAGGATCATGCCGTTATTCGATAACTCAAGGTCCAGCACGCTGTAGCAGACCTGCTTAATCTGGGATAGAGCCTCGAGGCTTAGAGCCTCATCACTCGTTTTACCCTGATCTTTTGATTGTTGGGTTGCTGCAGCGCCCTGCTTAATCACCTGCAGCGGGATGTTGACCGTAACGCGGATGTTTCGATTATCGCTACCGGCATCTTCATTACTGGAAGGACGGGCAACGCTACCACCAACTAAACCACCGTCGGCATACCCGCAGCCATAGGTTAGCTGGTTCAGGAAGTTCAGCATGCCGGGTTTTTGCACGACGTTCTGAGGAACAACCCATTCCCCTTTATGCACGACGCCGGCAACATCATGCTTACCGCCATCACCGGTATACCCCCCATCAGCAAATCCAAACCAACTCCCGATCCCCATCGCTGTTGAACCCGCTTTCACCGCGTTCATGACCAGCATTTTGGTAATCATCTGACCGATATCGTTGATGACCGATACCGCAAATGACTTAAAATCACCCTTCCCTTTCGAGGCAAAATTCCACAGCGCATTACCCATGCCATCCATGGCATTGATCGCAATATCCCGCGTCATGGCAAACTGGTTTTCGGCGTCCTCTCGCCACTCCTGCAGGCCATTTTTCATGCCGTCAATCCATGACCCTTCCACTTCTTTTTTCTTCAGAGCGCCTGTACGAACGATCTCAAGCTGCTTCTTCTCTTCCTCATCCAAGATGGAAGACTGTTTTTTATAAAGCGCAGAAGTCTTGTCATCCTGCTGTTTATCCAACTCTTCGCGCTCTTTCATAAACCGAACACGAACCTGCTGTTCGGCAACCATCTGGTCATACGCGGTTGAACTCATCGTCATCTGCGCGACCCGGTTGCTGTACTCCTGCTGCAACTGGATTGTTGAGCGGTAAAGTTCCTGGTTTTTCTCCTGCATCTGCAGGCCGATTTTCCGCTGCGCGTTGGCGCGGTCCAGGCTGGCGTTGATCTGCAACTGGTTGCGAAGCTCTGTTTCCTGCGCCAGCAGACTGCGCTGGCCAGCGGTCAGGATACGCTTCTCTTTCAGATCGGCGACTTCCTGATTGAACTGCAGCAGCTTACGCTCGCTGTTTGTCAGTTCTTCCGTCTGATCGTTCTGCGTACGCAGTACCGTCTCTTCCTGTTTCAGCTCCTGCAGGCGACGCGTGGCGGCATCATCGGAATAGGCTTTCTCACGCGATTTTTTCTGCTCGGCGTACATCTTGTTCACGCCAGCCATCGCCTGCGTGTACTCAGCCGTCCCTTTCGTATAATTCGCGTTGACCAGCGCAATAGCATCAGCGCGCTCTTTCTCACGCGAAACGCCCGCTTTCATCAGGCCGGAGAGGGTATTTTCATCCTTCAGGCGCTTTGTCAGTTCTTCGCGCTCTTTCTTCCTTTGCTGGTAGAGTTTTTCCGCTTCCTCGCGCTGCTTGATAGCGGGGTCTTCGGTTGGAGTCAGATCGACATTGGCACCGGCGGCCAGCGCCTGGGCGGTCGCCATATGCGCATCGCCCATGGTCTTAAAAGCATCAGCAACGAACCCTTTCAGGGACTTCCATGCGCCTTCCAGCACGCCGACCTGGCTTTCCTGCTCTTTGAGTTTCTGGGAAACGTCATCCATGGCCGCCTGCTGCAGCAGCGCGGTAGCTTCAGTCGTTTTCCCCTGGCGGTTCAGGGTAACAATCTGATCGACCATGCTGCTGTTCAGCAAAATTCCCTGATCGGTCAGCTTTTGCAGCGCGTTCAGCGGGTCGCCGCTGAGACTGGAAAGCAGCGTTACCAGGTCATCAGAACTCTGGCCAATTTCTTCCATACGGGTGCCAAGCCCCGCCACCTAATCCAGAATAACGCCGCCGAACCCGGCACCGACGGCGGCAGTGACCGACTTAACCGCGCCAGCGGTGTCGCCCAGGCGGGAAACCAGGTTCTGCAGGTACATCACGTTCATCACGGACTGCTGCCCGGACTTCTGCAACGCCTTGTTGAATCCGTCGATCTCCGCCTGGCTGCGCGAGAACGCGGTATAAATCGCGGTACCGACGCCGGCAACCGCCATCACGGCAAAGCCGACAGGACCACCAACCATCGCCAGCGCACCACGCAATAACCCGGCACTGGCCGCAGCAGCACGCTGGCCGAGCGAAAGTTCCTGGCTGACAACCGCCAGATTTCGGGTCGATGTGGCCAGCTGCAGCTTGCCGTTAGATTCAGCAATATCAGCCGCCAGCACCGCCTTGGTTGCCTCGGCCAGACTGCCTTTCCCTTTAGCTTCAGCCAGGTTGGCTTCGTTAATCGTTCGGGAATTTTTAACGTGCTCTTCCTGATAATCAACAGTCAGCCCGTACTGCTTGTTCACCTGGGCCTGCTTCGCGTAATACTCATCAAGCGCGAACGCTCGCTCACGGTCGGCTTTTGCCGCTTCGATCGTTTTAACCGCGGCGTTCTGCTTCGCGATGGCCTCTTCGCGGAGGCTCCTGGCGTTCTCGATGACGCCTCGCGCGGCATCGACCTGAGCCTCGGTAAACTCAATCTGGGCCTGTCGCTGGCTTTTCAGGCCATTCATGCTGTTTGAAAGCGCGGTGCTCATCCCTTCACTGAGAGAAGTCACCAGGGCGTTGGCGATCGAGCTGCAGGCAACGTTACTACCGGCAGAGATGCTGGCCAGCAGGCCGCGCATCTCATCCAGCCCGGTCAGACGTTTATCAACCGTACGACCAAGTTTATTGAAGTCAGCATCGAGACCGGTGATCCCTTTGCTGATTCCCTCGTATGACTGGCGGGTATTTTTGGCATCCGCCTGCGCCTTTCTGTTGAACTGTTGCGCGCCACTGTCAGCCGACCGCATCGCATCAGCAAACTGCGATTTGAAGCTGGCCGAATTAAGGTGAAGCGCAACAGCCAACGATGCAACATCAGCAGCCATTTCCTAAGATCCTCAGACAATCAGCGAACTGCTGAACGCCCTCAGACGGTGCAACAGCAGGCTGCGGTGATGGTGGCGGTGCCTCGCCAGCAACTTCAGTCTTCAGGAGGTTAAAATATGCCTCCCAATAGGTGAGAATATGCGCCGGCAGGTCACCAAGTTTGCGCGGGTCAGGCTCGCCCCAACGGTCTGCCAGCATGAACAGCAGTCTGAGCTGGGGCGAGGTGGTTAGTTTTTTTCCGCTTCCTCAAGCGTGCCGTAAGAGTGGCGCTGCACTAGGGTGACAGCTTCCAGCAGGTCTGCCGATGCATGCGCATCGAGCAGCTCTTCCGCTGTCGGCAGATCCTTTTTCGCTGGGCGGGTACCGTCTTCGTTTACCAGCGCCTGCAGGAATAAATTCACCCCCATCACTGAGAGCTGCCGAGAGGACTTCCCTTCCTTCTGGGCCGCGTCGACTGCATCGGTATAATTATCCAGCTCGGTATTAGTCAGGCGGCGGATAAACACCTTCTGGCCAAGCAGCGTTTTTTCAATAGTGGTATTAAGCGGGGTGGTCAGCGATTTATAGTTCATGATGATGATCCTGATGATAAATGAAGGAAGTGGCTGGCAATGGCTAAAGGATTACGCGCTGGTCTGGTTCGGCGGGGGTCACCGTCCATTTCAGTTTGTTCTGCTTGCCATAAATCTCCAGCTGCAGCACCTTGCCTTTCGGTGAATCGACGGTCTGCATGCTCCAGCCGGCCAGAACAAGCTGAATCTCTGCCAGGCGACGGTTCGGGAACTGCATGAAGAACACGACCGTTTCTTTCGCGTCAGCAGAGGCCAGCAGCGCCTGCTGTGCTGCATCATCCGGGTCATCGATAAAGACCAGCGTTTTGTCTTCACCTTCGCCCATATCAGCCATGTACTTCGGCTCGGTGTCAATCAGGCGGGTAACGTCGATAAACGTCCCTTTGTTGCCGGTGGCCCCGATGGAGGTTGCCGACTGCAACAGCTTTGCGGTAGTGATCGTGGCGCCGACAGCGCCGTAAGAAACGCGGGTACCCGCCGGAAGAGAAGCATACTCCGAGGGGGATTTGATATTTTCGTCAGCCATTTTCATCTCCGATTATTGACCTTCCAGCCCGATGCGGATTTCAGTTGCCAGCACCTGCAGGATTTTTTGAACGTTGTAATCCATCGCCGGGCGAATAAACGGCTTAGCCACTTGTTTTACGGTGCCGAATTCTTGCGCCAGAGCTTTCATGTGATGGATTTTGCTGGGACCGACACGCAGCGTGACGATCGTGTTATAGCGGGAGGTTTCTGCGACGTTCGTGCTGCGGATTTTGATGCTGTCGCGCATATGTGGCCCGATGCTCTCTCCATCGAAACCGGCGTTGCTAATCATGTCCATCTGAACGATTTTCATCGCTTCACGCCCGGCATCGCGTAACAGCTTTACACCCACTTTATTATCGATAGTTTCCAGAAGCCGATCGAAATCCTTCCCGGTTGGGAATTTTATTTCCATCTCCATAGGGATTACTCAGGAACGGTAAACGTAAAATCGCGGATGAGGCGGTACTGTACGCGCCCACTGGTCAGGGTGACTTTGTCCTGCTGGATGCCATCGCGTTCGACATACTGGACCGGGTAGCTTTCAAGCTCACCCTGTACCAGCGTTTTCCACTCGTCCCATAACGCCTTATCCAGCGCCAGCATATGGGTGTAGTCGTCAACGATGTACAAATTGACCTGCACCCTTACATCACAAAGCCCCGTACGCACCAGACCATCGCCGACCTGCGGGTCGGAAATTCGCTGAAACGTCACCCCTTCCTGTACGCTATCAGGCAGCAGCAGCGGGTACGCTTTTAGGCCCGTTATACGCTCAAGCGCAGGTTTAATTGCCAGCTCGATCATGGCGCCCGTCAGCCTCCCCCGTAATGATCATGCGGTCCGGAAGTCGGTCAACGTTGCGAACAGTATAAACCCGGTTCTTTGTGGCTACCTTCCAGTCGATATCCACATCACGCGGATATAGGGTAAATTCACAGGTTTCGACAACCTGCTGCTGGTCCAGCGTCCGGATTTTCCGGCCTGAAATCAGCTCCTTTTTCGCCCAGGCTTTCCCCGCCTGCACCTCCTGTTCCGGAAGTGGCTCACCCAGCGGGCCTTCGCCGATGACGATATAGCTGAACGACAACCGGCAATTCAGCTCGCCGGGTTGCAGTGGTTTCTGGCTCATACGGTGTGCTCCATCAGCGGAAACAGCAGGTAAGAGACGCCAAGCTCTGACGGCGTACCCTCGCCGGCGCCTGTCGGGTTGAGATACCACTGAGCGACCATCATCTGCATGGCCCGCTGGATATCTTCATCCGCCACAAAACCGCGTACACCTTCCGGCAGCGCCTGCAGTTCGTCATCGCTTCCCACCAGTTTGCAGTAGTAGTCACGTTCAATACTCTTTTGCGCCGCCGCCACCATTTTAGTGAGCATGCCGTCATGCTCTGTGAAATCCGGCTCCAGACGGAGCTGGATTTTCACATCATCCAATGTCAGTATCATGGTCATCGGCTCCCTTGCGGGGACTCAGCGCCTTTTCCGCATCTTCTGGCCATACCGCAATATGGCGTTCAACCAGTTTCTCTGCGTACTCAGCATCAAAACAGGCCGTATCACCGCGTGAATAACGATGATAGGGTCCCAGGAAAAAAACCGCTTTCCGCGCCACTTCTGCTCCCGTCAGGCCCGTAGTCCCGTTTGTTTCACTTCCGGTCAGTTCAACACCGGCATTATCTGAACCCGCTGCAGTATTCTGACCGTCATCCCCGTCCACTGAATTTTCCGGCGTCAGTTCATCCGGCTTTTTCACATCACCGGCTGCAGCCGCCGCTGCCGCTGCTTTTGCTGATTTCGTTGTCATCGTTTTGCTCCTGAAAAGAAAAAACCCGCTACTGCGGGCCTGGGGGATTACGTGCTTTTATTCTGTGCGACCGTGGTCGCACAGAGTGCAGGACCGGTTAAAACAGCACTTTTGTCCCGAGTACAAGACCTTCCGGATGACGGAAGCCGATATCGTGCTCCGTCACCACGCGGATCAACGACTGGTTACGGGAGAACGCGGAAACCAGATTTCCGTCCCCGTCCTGATAGGAGGCTTCCTGCGAGAACGACACCTTCATGTTGCCGTCTTCACCGATAACCACATCATTAAAGTCAGCGAAGTAAATTTCCGACTCTTTGCCTGCGTCACCGAGGTTTGCCGGGATAGCGCTGGTACGCTGAATCTGAAATCCCTTCAACATCCCCTGGGCCATTTCCGGGTAGACCTTGTTACCGTTACCGTCGCGCAGACCGAACAGTTTCATGTAGGTACGGTTCGACATGCCCCAGCCGCAGCTGATCATGTTGCTGTTCCCGTCCATCGCCATCAGGATAATATTGTCGAGATAGGTATCAATCGTCTGCAGATTAACCTCTGCAGCAGCTTCCCACGGCAGCAGGCGGTTCCACTCAGTTGCCCGCGCTTTCATACCGACAGGCGTATCACCGGTACCGTCATCGCGCATAAAGGCTTTATCTTCGCGAACAGAAATCGCGGTCAGAATATCCTGCAGGACCAGTTGCTCCACGTTGTAGCCGGCACGACCAATCAGCTGGTTGGAGATTGGCACCATTGCAATCATGGTTTTCGCAGTGAGTTTCACATCATCGAAGCGCGCTTCTGATGTTTTCGCATCCTTGCCTTCCCCGGTGTAGCTCGCCGTCGCACCACCGGCCAGACGCGGCAGCGCCATATTGCCATTCGGCAGCGGAATGGAGCGCGCGCCCAGCTTACGAACGATGGTGCGATCGCGCAGCAGTTCGATCACCTCGCTGTGCAGGTTTTGCGGAATAAGAACGCCACCTGACGCGGCGGCAGTATTGATGGCCATCGAGACAGACGGGTCATTCAGTTCTTCAGTTGCAAATGTTGCAGCGTCCTGGACGTTACCCTGTGCTGCCGCAATCGACATTACCAGACGGGTCATGCCTGCGCCGGTATATTGCTTTGGCTCTGCTTTAACGCTGATACCAGGGGCCTGCTGTGTACCTTTAACCGGTTTGGCAACAAGTGCTGCAGCACGTTCAGCCGCTTCCAGACGCTCAATTCTGGCACTGATATCCGTGAACTGCTGCTGCAGGCTGGCAAATTCGGTTAACTGCTCCGCTGTCAGCGTTCCACCGGTAGTTTCAATCGTGGCCAGGGCCTGTACCTGCTCATTAATACCCGCACGCTGACGACGTAATTCTTCAATCTGTGGCATAGTTTTCTCTCTTTTTGGTATAAAAAAAGCAGCCAACAGGCTGCTTTCTGGTAATGACGCGTTAGCGCCGGGTCACATTCTGGTTTGCAGGTCCATCGCGGCGGCCTGCAACTTTATAGAAGTGGTTTGTTGAGGTTGTTTGTACTTTGCTGCAATGGCATTAATCGCAGACTGAGGATCCGAAACTTCATCAGCAAGACCAGCAGAAATGGCATCAGCGCCGAAATAGATTCCGGCCTGCGTGTTAATCACCGTCTGAGGGGCAAGATTCCGGTATTCCGCTACAGAGGTAATAAACGTCTCGTACATATCGTCAATCATCCTCTGGAACATTCCCCGAGCGTCTTCACTCAGCGGCTCATGTTGTGTACCGTTATTTTTGTTATCTCCCCGAAAAATCGTGGTGAATGTTAACCCCATTTGCTCTTCCATCCTGGAAGTATCCAGGTGTTCCATGATCACTCCAATCGAGCCGACTCCACTGGTCTGGCTGACTACAATTTTGCTGCAGGCCGAAGCGATAAAGTAAGCCGCAGAATAGGCGCTGTAGTTCACAATTGCAGTAATAGGCTTAGTTTGACGTGACTGGAAAATATAATCAGCCAGTTCCTTGCATCCAACCGCCGCACCACCACCAGAATTTATATCCAGCACAATTTCACTGATGGAAGGGTCATTTAATGCAGCATGCACCTGGCTACGTATGCGCTCATAGCTGGTAAGTTCAGAACACATTGCAGTAATTTGCCCACGACGCGGAACCAGAATGCCGTGAACAGGAATAACTGCCATTCCACCAGCTGGTTGAACCAAATCTGGCGCCTGATTGTTATCAGGATCCTGCGTCATGTGAATTCCAGCCTCTTCTGATAATCCCTGAATACGGGGAACCAGCACAGCTTTTACAGAATCCATTGTCTGTCGTGTCACGTAATGCGGAACACCAAAGACCATAGCCGCCAGGTGCGGCAGATTAATTAAATTTTTTGTCATGATGTTTACCAGGTCAGCCCGCGCTGCGGGTGATATTCAGTTTCTGGACAGAATAGAGTTGATTTCTGCCAGTTGTTTTGCTGTTGGCGTGTTATCGCCAGGTAAGATTTGTTTACTGTCGACCATATTCAGAGGCGTCAGGTATTTGTCCCCTCCGGCGATGGGTGGAAGGTTCTCCATGCGGCGAATGTCGTTAACCGATAACCAGCCCCACTGGCGGCCTAGTGCATAAGATTCATAGCGTGACTTCTGATCCCCGCGCAGCAGGCCAGAAACATTGAATTCAATGTACAGATCACCGCGCTCGCTGGGTAAAAGCAGATCGCGCATTAATGCGCCTTCATGACGCTTCAGCCAGGCCAACAGCGTGTACATCACAAACTGCAGCCCCTGGTGCTCAATGTTGTTATTCGTGGCTTTCGCCAGCATCTGCACCATATGAGGCGGGATTTTATAGAG
>NZ_JAOWDO010000068.1:0-86915 GCF_030336535.1 Citrobacter sp. Ce006 | reverse complement strand
TCTGAGCCATGATCAAACTCTTCAATTTAAGTTTGATGCTCGTGAATTAAACTTCGTAATGAATTACGTATGTTCACTCAAGAGACTTGGTATTCATTTTTCGTCTTGCGACGTTAAGAATCCGTATCTTCGAGTGCCCACACAGATTGTCTGATAAATTGTTAAAGAGCAGTGCCGCTTCGCTTTTTCTCAGCGGCGCGGGGTGTGCATAATACGCCATCCCGCTACAGAGTCAAGCGATTATTATCGCCTTTCCCCGCTGACCCGGCGGCTTGTAATCCGTTGTTCCGTGTCAGTGGAGGCGCATTATAGGGAGTTATTTCAGGCTGACAAGTTAAAAATACAAAAAACTTATCAAGCGATTACTTTTCAACCAATAGTTCAATTTTCGCCTGGTTTTTAAACACAAACGAGCCCCGTAGGGCTCGTTTATTGTCGTTTTGTGACTTACTGCACTGCCACAATACGATCGTCATTCACTTCCAGCCGAATCGTTTTGCCTGGAATCAGCTCACCAGACAGGATTTGCTGCGCCAGAGGGTTTTCGATCTGTTGTTGGATAGCGCGTTTTAATGGACGTGCGCCATACACCGGATCGTAACCATTCGCACTCAGTAGCTTAAGCGCCTCGTCAGAGATATGGATTTCATAGCCACGCTCTTCCAGACGTTTGTACAGACGCTGCAGTTGGATCTGAGCAATAGAAGCAATGTGCTGCTCACCCAACGGATGGAATACAACAACCTCATCTATACGGTTGATGAATTCCGGGCGGAAGTTATGGCTCACGACGCCCAGCACCATATCCTTCATGTGGCCGTAATCCAGCTCACCAAAGCGTTCCTGAATCAGATCCGACCCCAGGTTCGAGGTCATGATGACAACCGTATTACGGAAATCAACCGTTCTCCCCTGCCCGTCAGTCAGACGACCATCATCAAGCACCTGCAACAGAATGTTGAATACATCCGGGTGCGCTTTCTCCACTTCATCCAGCAGGATGACAGAGTAAGGACGACGACGTACCGCTTCCGTCAGGTACCCCCCCTCTTCATAACCGACATATCCCGGAGGCGCGCCAACCAGACGAGACACCGAGTGTTTCTCCATAAACTCGGACATATCGATACGCACCATTGCATCATCACTGTCGAACATAAAGTTTGCCAGCGCTTTGCACAGCTCAGTTTTACCGACACCGGTTGGGCCAAGGAACAGGAATGAGCCAATCGGACGATTCGGATCGGACAAGCCCGCGCGGCTACGACGGATGGCGTTAGAAACGGCTTCCACCGCTTCATTCTGGCCAATCACGCGGCTGTGCAGCTCCTGCTCCATACGCAACAGTTTTTCCCGTTCGCCTTCCAGCATGCGAGCAACCGGGATCCCGGTCCAGCGCGCCAGCACTTCCGCAATTTCTGCGTCCGTGACTTTGTTACGCAGCAGACGCATGGTTTTGCCTTCAGACTGGGTGGCTGCTTCCAGCTGTTTTTCCAGTTCAGGAATTTTGCCGTACTGCAATTCAGACATCCGCGCCAGGTCGCCGACGCGACGCGCCTGTTCGATGGCAATTTTTGCCTGCTCCAGCTCAGCCTTGATAGTTTGCGTTCCCGAGAGGGATGCTTTTTCAGCTTTCCACTCTTCTTCCAACTCAGAATACTGGCGCTCTTTGTCGTCCAGCTCTTCGTTGAGCATATCGAGACGTTTTTTACTCGCCTCATCAGACTCTTTCATTAATGCCTGCTGTTCCAGTTTGAGCTGGATAATACGGCGGTCGAGCCTGTCGAGTTCCTCCGGCTTGGAGTCAATCTGCATACGAATGCTGGATGCCGCCTCATCAATAAGGTCGATAGCTTTATCCGGCAACTGACGATCGGCAATGTAGCGGTGAGACAGCGTTGCTGCCGCAACAATCGCCGGGTCAGTAATCTGCACATGGTGGTGCAGCTCATAACGCTCTTTCAGGCCGCGCAGAATCGCGATGGTATCTTCAACGCTTGGCTCAGCCACAAACACTTTCTGGAAACGACGTTCCAGCGCCGCATCTTTTTCGATGTACTGGCGATATTCATCAAGCGTTGTTGCGCCTACGCAGTGCAGTTCCCCACGCGCCAGCGCCGGTTTCAGCATGTTCCCGGCATCCATGGCGCCATCGGCTTTACCTGCACCTACCATGGTATGCAGCTCATCAATAAACAGAATGACATTGCCTTCCTGTTTCGAGAGATCGTTCAGCACACCTTTTAAGCGTTCTTCAAACTCACCACGATATTTAGCCCCAGCCACCAGCGCGCCCATATCCAACGCCAGCACGCGGCGGCCTTTTAAGCCTTCCGGCACTTCACCATTGATGATACGTTGGGCCAGACCTTCCACGATAGCGGTTTTACCGACACCGGGTTCCCCGATTAACACCGGGTTATTTTTAGTACGACGTTGCAGCACCTGAATGGTGCGGCGAATTTCTTCATCACGCCCGATTACCGGATCGAGTTTGCCCTGTTCGGCACGTTCGGTCAGATCGACGGTATATTTTTTCAAGGCCTGACGTTGGTCTTCAGCCCCCTGATCATTCACGCTTTCACCTCCACGCATTTGTTCAATTGCCTGAGTGATATTGGCGGTCGAAGCACCTGCTGATTTTAATAAGTCGGTCAGCGTACCGCGTGACTCAAGCGCCGCCAGAACGAACAGTTCTGACGAAATAAAGTTGTCCCCACGTTTTTGCGCCAGCTTGTCGCAAAGATTCAGTACACGCACCAGATCCTGAGAAGGCTGAACGTCACCGCCGGTACCTTCTACCTGCGGCAACCGGCTCAACGCCTGGTCTATGGCTGTACGTAACTGGCCAGCATTAATGCCGGCAGACGTTAATAAAGGACGTACCGATCCCCCTTCCTGATTCAGCAAGGCGCTCATTAGATGAAGTGGTTCGATGAATTGATTGTCGTGCCCCAATGCGAGTGACTGGGCATCGGCAAGAGCAAGCTGGAATTTATTAGTAAGACGATCCAGACGCATAACTCCTCCCATAACAGGCCAAAATTGCTACTGGAGATTAAATGAGGTCATCCCTCAATTATTCAAGGTGAATGACCTGAATTATGTGAAAAGAAAATTACGCGTACCGGATCGTCTTGATTCTTTAGGTTATATCAGCCAAATAAAACTTGCCATACGACCCGTGGTATTGTCGCGACGATAAGAGAAGAACGTCTCACTTTCGCTGAAGGTGCAGCGGTCGCCGCCGTGGACGTTCTCTACGCCGACATTTGCCAGCCGCTGGCGCGCAAGCTGATAAATATTCGCCAGGTATTTGTCGCCATGCGGTACAAATGCAAGGTCCGCTTGCGGATCTTTCGCCATGAACGCTGCGCGAACTTCTGGCCCCACTTCAAACGCGTTCGGGCCAATCGCCGGGCCTAACCAGGCAATAATGTTTTCAGGTTTATCGGCAAAACACGCTACCGTCTCTTCCAGTACGCCGGCGCATAATCCGCGCCAACCCGCATGTGCCGCCGCGACTTCCGTTCCCGCGCGATTACAAAACAGCACCGGCAGACAATCGGCCGTCATCACCGCACAGACGGTGCCCGGCGTGTTGCTGTATGAAGCATCAGCACGTTTGGAGGCGTAAGGCCCGCCGGTCAGTTTCAGGACATCCTTACCGTGGACCTGCTCCAGCCAGACAGGCTTTGACGGCAGATTGCCCGCAGCAAACAGTCGTTTGCGGTTCTCTTCAACATGCTCCGGGTTATCGCCGCAATGGGCGCCCAGATTCAGCGAATCGTAAGGCGGCATACTGACACCGCCAATACGGGTAGAACTACACGCCGCAACACCTTGCGGTATCGGCCACTGCGGGACAATTAGCTTACTCATAGCCAGGCAATATCATCCTTATGTTCTTCGAAATCAGCGCGCATCACTGCAATCAATTGCACCATATCTTGTGGTATAGGCGCGTGCCATTCCATTTCGATACCGGAAATTGGGTGATACAGGCGCAGCATAGTCGCGTGCAGCGCCTGGCGGTCAAATTTACGCAGCACGGAGATAAATTCGTCTGAAGCGCCTTTCGGTGGACGCGGACGGCCGCCGTAGACCTGATCGCCCACCAGCGGATGGGTGATATGCGCCATATGCACGCGGATCTGGTGCGTACGTCCGGTTTCCAGACGCAACCGCAGACGCGTGTGCACACGGAAGTGTTCCATAATGCGATAGTGCGTCACCGCCGGTTTACCCATTGGATGCACCGCCATGTGCGTACGTTTGGTCGGGTGACGGCTAATCGGTTCCTCAACGGTTCCGCCTGCCGTCATGTGACCAATCGCCACGGCTTCGTACTCACGAGTGATTTCACGCAACTGCAGCGACTCCACCAGACGTGTTTGCGCCGGAACGGTCTTTGCCACCACCATTAATCCGGTCGTGTCTTTATCCAGACGATGTACGATACCCGCACGAGGAACATCCGCGATTGGCGGATAGTAATGCAGCAACGCATTCAATACCGTACCATCAGGATTCCCGGCGCCCGGATGCACTACGAGGTCACGGGGTTTGTTGATGACAAGAATATCGTCATCTTCATAAACGATATCCAGTGGGATATCCTGAGGCTCAAAACGAACCTCTTCATCAATTTCTGCATTGATGGAGACGCGCTCTCCGCCCAACACTTTTTCTTTCGGTTTATCGCAAAGATTGCCATTTACCAGTACGCGCTGGTCGAGGATCCATTCTTTTATGCGCGATCGCGAATAATCAGGGAACAATTCGGCCAAAGCCTGATCTAAGCGTTGACCGAGCTGATTTTCGGAGACTGTTGCGGTGAGTTCTACTCGTTGTGCCATAAACTGCTTCTTCGTTTAACGTTGGGTTTTACGGCTTTGCCGTTTAATATAGTGTGCTATTGTAGCTGGTCTTAACCGGGAGCAGGAACAGAGAATCTCCCGTAAAACATTTTGAGGAAAGTCAAAACGTCATGACGCGCATGAAATATCTGGTGGCAGCAGCCACGTTGAGCCTGTTTTTGGCGGGTTGCTCTGGTTCAAAGGAAGAGGTGCCCGATAATCCGCCAAATGAAATCTACGCGACTGCTCAGCAAAAGCTGCAGGACGGTAACTGGAAACAGGCAATAACGCAATTGGAAGCGTTGGATAACCGTTATCCATTTGGACCGTATTCTCAGCAGGTGCAATTAGATCTCATCTACGCCTACTACAAAAACGCCGATCTGCCACTTGCTCAGGCTGCCATCGATCGTTTTATCCGTCTTAACCCGACACACCCTAACATTGATTATGTCATGTATATGCGTGGCCTGACCAATATGGCGTTGGATGATAGCGCACTGCAAGGATTCTTTGGTGTTGATCGCAGCGATCGCGATCCGCAACATGCCCGAGCTGCGTTTAATGACTTTTCCAAGCTGGTACGTGGCTATCCGAACAGCCAGTACACCACTGACGCCACTAAACGTCTGGTGTTCCTGAAAGATCGTCTGGCGAAGTATGAATATTCCGTTGCGGAATATTACACTGCCCGCGGTGCATGGGTTGCCGTGGTAAACCGTGTGGAAGGCATGCTGCGTGACTTCCCTGATACTCAGGCAACACGTAATGCTCTGCCGTTGATGGAAAACGCTTATCGCCAGATGCAGATGAATGCGCAGGCAGAAAAAGTAGCAAAAATTATTGCCGCCAACAGCAGCAACACCTGATTTACCTCAGAATGCAAAACGGCAGCCCAACGGCTGCCGTTTTTTTATCCATTAACGTCATCACTGAAGCGGTTTAGCTTCGACGCATCTCATCAAATATGGCCTGCTTTCAGGTATTCCTCAAGTAAAAAATCGCTTGTTCCTGCGATGCCTCACAAAAAGGTTTTCTTGACAAAAAGCGACAAAATAATGTGATTTAGATCACACATTTTGACATTAGGAACGGTATGCTGGAATCACCAAGACGGGAAAGACAAGAGGTAAAATTTATGACAATGAACATTACCAGTAAACAAATGGAAATTACTCCGGCAATTCGCCAGCATGTCGCAGACCGTCTCGCCAAACTAGAAAAATGGCAAACTCATCTGATTAATCCACATATCATTCTGTCTAAGGAGCCACAGGGTTTCATTGCTGATGCCACCATCAATACACCGAACGGACATCTGGTCGCCAGCGCAAAACACGAGGATATGTACACCGCAATTAACGATTTGATCAACAAGCTGGAACGGCAGCTCAATAAAGTGCAGCACAAAGGCGAAGCCCGTCGTGCCACAACTTCAGTCAAAGACGCCAACTTCGTCGAAGCAGAAGAAGAGTAGTCCCTTACATTGAGTATATCGCCAACGCGCCTTCGGGCGCGTTTTTTGTTGACAGGGTGAAAACAGTACGGGTACTTTACTGACGTAGCCAAAGGAAAATTACATGAAACTTATCCCGTTCTTCTTCGCATTCTTTTTTACCTTCCCCTGAATGGGAGGCGTTTCGTCGTGTGATAAAGAATGCGAAGACGAACAATAAGGCCTCCCAAAACGGGGGGCCTTTTTTATTGATAACAAGAAAGGCAACACTATGACATCGGAAAACCCATTGCTGGCGCTGCGCGATAAGATCAGCACGCTGGATGAAAAATTACTGGCCCTGCTGGCTGAGCGACGTGGACTGGCCGTAGAAGTTGGCAAAGCTAAACTGCTTTCTCATCGTCCGGTTCGTGATATCGACCGTGAACGTGACCTGTTGGACCGACTCATTCAGCTTGGCAAAGCACATCATCTCGATGCTCACTACATTACTCGCCTGTTCCAGCTCATCATCGAAGACTCCATCCTGACTCAACAGGCACTGCTGCAGCAGCATCTGAACAAAATTAACCCGCACTCGGCGCGCGTAGCTTTCCTCGGACCAAAAGGGTCATATTCCCATCTCGCCGCACGTCAGTATGCTGCCCGTCATTTTGAGCAATTTATTGAAAGCGGCTGCGCGAAATTTGCCGATATCTTTAATCAGGTTGAAACCGGACAAGCTGACTACGCAGTGGTTCCGATTGAAAACACCAGTTCCGGTGGGATTAACGACGTTTACGACCTGCTACAGCACACCAGCCTGTCTATCGTTGGCGAAATGACCATTACGATAGACCACTGTGTCCTGGTGTCTGGCACGACGGATCTCGAGACCATTGAAACGGTATATAGCCATCCGCAGCCGTTCCAGCAGTGCAGCAAGTTCCTGGGTCGTTACCCACACTGGAAGATTGAGTACACCGAAAGCACCTCTGCGGCGATGGAAAAAGTTGCGCAGGCTAACTCACCCCGCGTGGCGGCGCTGGGGAGCGAAGCCGGAGGCGTACTGTATGGTTTGCAGGTGCTTGAACACATTGAAGCTAACCAGACGCAAAACATCACCCGCTTCGTGGTACTGGCGCGCAAAGCAATCAATGTTTCCGACCAGGTTCCGGCGAAAACAACGCTGCTGATGGCGACAGGACAACAAGCCGGTGCGCTGGTTGAAGCGCTGCTGGTACTGCGTAACCATAATCTGATTATGACTAAACTGGAGTCACGCCCAATTCACGGCAATCCGTGGGAAGAGATGTTTTATCTTGATATCCAGGCCAACCTGGAATCCCCGCAGATGCAAAAAGCGTTGAAGGAGTTGGGTGAGATTACGCGTTCGATGAAAGTACTGGGCTGCTATCCGAGCGAGAACGTGGTGCCGGTGGATCCGAGCTGACAATCTTAATTTTCCGGATGGCGCTACGCTTATCCGGCCTACAATTCATGCGACTTTTGTAGGCCAGAAAAGGCGAAGCCGCCATCCGACATCTTACTTAAGGACGGCTGTCATTCGCCTGGCGCAACAAAGTACGGCTTTCACTCTGGAAGCGTTTGGCATAATCGCCGAACCAGTGCTCCACCTTACGGAAGCTGTCGATAAACGCTTGCTTATCGCCCTGCTCCAGTAAACCGATCGCCTCGCCAAAACGTTGGTAGTAGCGTTTGATCAGCGCAAGGTTGCTCTCAGACGACATAATGATATCGGCATAGAGCTGCGGATCCTGGGCAAACAAACGTCCGACCATCGCCAGCTCAAGGCGGTAAATCGGAGAAGATAGCGCCAGCAACTGCTCAAGCTGAACATTCTCTTCCGCTAAATGCAGACCATAAGCAAAGGTCGCAAAGTGACGCAATGCCTGAATAAACGCCATATTCTGGTCATGTTCAACGGCGCTGATCCGATGCAGACGCGCGCCCCACACCTGAATCTGTTCCAGAAACCACTGATAAGCTTCCGGCTGGCGTCCGTCACACCAGACAACGACCTGCTTGGCCAGACTGCCGCTATCCGGACCAAACATTGGGTGTAATCCCACCACCGGGCCGTCGTGCGCCGCCAGCATCGCCTGCAAAGGACCGTTTTTCACCGAAGCCAGATCCACCAGAATACAGTCGGACGGCAGACGCGGTAATTTGGCGATCACCTGCTCGGTGACGTGGATCGGCACACTGACGATCACCATGCCGGCATCAGAGACGATCTCCGGCGCGCGATCCCAGTCCTGCTGTTCCAGGATCCGTACCTGATAACCTGACAGGGTGAGCATTTTTTCAAACAGACGCCCCATCTGACCGCCGCCGCCGACAATCACCACCGGTCGCAGAGAAGGACAGAGCGTTTTAAACCCTTTATCGTTCTCACTGGAATAAGATTCGCGCATAACACGGCGCAGCACATCTTCAATCAGGTCCGGCGGCACGCCAAGTGCTTCCGCTTCCGCCCGGCGGGAGGCCAGCATAGAGGCTTCCCGTTCCGGCACGTAGATTGGCAGTCCAAAGCGGCTTTTTACTTCACCGACTTCGGCAACCAGCTCCAGGCGGCGTGCCAGTAAATCCAGCAGCGCCTTGTCGACTTCATCAATTTGATCGCGTAATGCGGTCAATTCAGCAACCATAACCAACCTCTTATGCTACACGCGCCGACAGCTGGCCGTTTAAATCCTGGCTAATTTCACGCAGTAGCGCATCCGTCATTTCCCAGCTAATGCAGGCATCGGTTACGGACACGCCGTATTTCATTTCGCTGCGCGGCTGTTCAGAGGACTGGTTGCCTTCGTGAATATTACTTTCAATCATCAACCCAATGATCGAGCGATTGCCATCTTTGATTTGTGCAATCACGGATTCAGCCACGGCAGGCTGACGGCGGTAATCTTTATTGGAATTACCATGACTGCAATCTACCATCAGAGAAGGTCGTAGTCCCGCCTGCTCCATCTCTTTTTCGCACTGGGCGACATCTGCCGGGCTGTAGTTTGGCGCTTTACCCCCGCGCAGGATCACGTGACCGTCTGGATTTCCCTGAGTTTGCAGCAGCGCAACCTGCCCGGCCTGGTTAATACCAACAAAGCGGTGTGACTGTGCCGCCGCGCGCATGGCGTTAATAGCGGTCGCCAGGCTACCGTCGGTACCGTTCTTAAAGCCAACCGGCATCGAAAGACCGGAAGCCATTTCACGGTGAGTCTGCGATTCCGTGGTTCGGGCACCGATTGCGGACCAGCTAAACAGATCGCCCAGGTATTGCGGGCTATTTGGATCAAGCGCTTCAGTTGCCAGCGGTAGTCCCATATTCACCAGTTCAAGCAGCAGCTGACGCGCAATTTTCAGGCCTGCTTCAACATCAAAAGAGCCATCCATATGAGGATCGTTAATTAACCCTTTCCAGCCGACGGTGGTACGGGGTTTTTCAAAATAGACGCGCATCACCAGGTAGAGGCTATCGCTGACCTCTGCGGCAAGGGCTTTAAATCGACGAGCGTACTCAATAGCCATTTCAGGATCGTGAATGGAGCACGGGCCACATACCACCAACAGACGCGGATCGCGACCGGAGATAATATCTGAAATGGTTTTACGCGACTGGGAGATTTGCGCTTCTTGCGCCTGGCTCAACGGGAATTCAGCTTTCAGCTGCTCCGGAGTCATCAGAACCTGTTCGTCGGTAATATGTACGTTGTTCAGCGCGTCTTTTTGCATGATGGTGATCCTGTTTAGCTCGTTTGCGATAGTTGATCCTCAGCGAGGAGGAGATAACGATAACATAATGGGTAAAGATTTCAATCCACAATCCGTAAATTTTAATTTACAACATGCAATTTGAAGCCAAAATCAGCCACCATAAATGTACACTTAAATTTACATCAACCAATATTCAGATCCGCTATGCTTACAAAAACGAAGGAGTACAGGCAATGAAGCAATTAATCAGCACCTTATTTCTATTATTTATTAGCGGATGCCAGATAGATCCCTATACCCACGCCCCAACCTGGACGGGTACCGACTGGTACGATGCCGGGATACAAGATGCCATTTCGGGGTATGCCGTTAAAGATAATGAAACTCTTGCCGACAACTACAATGACCCTGAAGTCGATCGTACGAAATATCTTAAGGGTTACGCCGAGGGACAACGTAAAACCTGCCAGCAGGATTTTGTTTATACCAGGGGTTTGACCGGGAAAACCTTTCCCGCAAGTTGTGATACGGTCGAAAATGTTGACCAGTTACACAGCGCCTGGCAAAAAGGGGCAACCGAAGGTGCTGCCTCAATAAGATTAAACTAAACAATAGGTTATATTTTATTAATCACTAAGATTTTACTTAAATCATCTGTTGCTTTATCCCTGGCATAATGACGGCTTAGGAAAATAATGTTATTTTGTCCTAAACAATCTTGAATGTATTTCGACGTTTTACGGCAAACGCTGGTAGGTAACTATTCATGAGCTATTCTTACCGACTCATACTTCTACTGGCACTGCTCCTGACCGGATTACCGCTGTACGCCCAAAGCGTTACGGAAGAAGCGAAATCTGTACGCGCTATGGTTTCCGGCATCGTCAGTTATACACGTTGGCCCGCACTGTCCGGGCCCCCCAAACTGTGTATTTTCTCTTCATCGCGTTTTTCCAGTGTTCTGAAAGATACCAGTGCTGGTGCATTACCCTATCTTCCCGTCATCATTCGTACGGAACAAGAAATATTAGTTTCGCAGTGTGACGGTTTTTATTTTGGAAAAGAATCCCCTACTTATCAGGTGGAATTAAAGAATAAATATCCGTCTAAGGCATTGCTATTAATTGCTGAACAGAATCCCGAATGCATTATTGGCAGCGCTTTTTGCCTCATAATTAAAGATGAAGATGTGAGATTTTCCGTAAATATGGATTCCCTTTCACGCAGCGGCGTAAGGGTCAGTCCAGACGTATTGATGCTTGCACGGAATAATAAGCATGGATAAGGACCATTCTCCCATAACACGCCCGACGTTTAAGCGGACATTGCGGCGTATCAGCATAATCAGCGTTCTGGTAACCATGACGCTGATCTGGCTGCTGCTCAGCATATCTTCCGTGCTGGCACTGAGGCAGTATGCGCAAAAGAACCTGGATCTGACCGCAGCAACCATGACCCGCACGCTTGAAGCAGCGCTCGTCTTTTCTGATGGTGTCGCGGCAACTGAAACGCTGGCGGCGCTGGGCCAACAGGGGCAATTTTCCGTTGCAGAAGTACGTAATAAAAACCAGAAGGTAATCGCCACCTGGCGCTATAACGCGCAGGATACGACCGAAAAAATCAGCGGTATGATCAGCCACTGGCTGTTCCCACAACCGGTTACTCAGCCGATCTTGCATAATGGCAACGTCATCGGCGAAGTACGATTGACTGCGCGCGATAGCGTTATCAGTCATTTCATTTATTTGTCACTGGCCGTTCTTACCGGGTGCATTCTGTTAGCGTCTGGCATTGCATTAATGCTCACTCGCTATTTACATAATGGCGTCGTGGAAGCTCTGCAAAATATCACCGAGGTGGTACATGATGTTCGTACCAACCGTAATTTTTCACGACGCGTTTCAGAAGAGCGCATTGAAGAGTTTCATCTTTTTGCCCAGGACTTTAATAGTCTGCTGGACGAGATGGAAGAGTGGCAGCTGCGACTGCAGGCAAAAAACGCCCAGCTTTTGCGTACCGCTCTACACGATCCTTTGACGGGCCTGGCGAATCGCGCCGCATTTCGCAGCAGTATCAACGCCCTGATGAATGACGATGCCGCGCACAGCAGTTCCGCATTGTTATTTCTTGATGGTGATAATTTTAAATTTATAAATGATACCTGGGGCCACGCAGCGGGGGATCGGGTCCTGATTGAAGTGGCAAAAAGGCTGTCCGAGTTTGGTGGAACTCGACATCACCCATACAGGCTTGGCGGCGATGAGTTCGCTATGGTGCTGTACAGCGTTCACTCTGAATACGAAGTTCAGCGGATCTGCGCGGCACTGTCACAAGAGTTTAACCGACCTTTTGACCTGCATAATGGTCATCTGGCAAGCATGACACTCAGCATTGGTTTTGCGCTGACGTGGGAACACGCCTCTGCCGAGAAATTACAAGAACTTGCCGATCAAAATATGTATCAGGCCAAAAATTTGCGTGCTGAACGCATTATTAAAAAATAAGGAATTACACACATGCTAAAACGTCTATTGTCGCCGCTTCTTCTGCTTTTACTGATTTTGGCGGGCTGTCAGGCACCTCAGGGAAAATTTACCCCAGAGCAAATTGCAGCCATGAAATCGTACGGATTTACCGAAGCTTCCGGAGACTGGTCTCTTGGCCTGTCTGACAACATTCTGTTTGACAAAAACGACTATAAGCTCCGTCCTGAAAGCGAAAAGCAGATCCAGGAAATGGCATCCAAACTGGCTGCTACCGGGCTTAACCATGCGCGCCTGGATGGTCATACCGATAACTACGGCGAAGACAGCTACAACGAAGCGCTGTCGCTCAAACGCGCGAATGTGGTTGCCGATGCCTGGGCAAAGGGCGCCAACATCCCCCGCACCAACCTGACAACCCAGGGCCTCGGGAAGAAATACCCGATCGCCAGTAACCAGACCTCAAAAGGTCGTGCTGAAAACCGCCGCGTTGCGGTCGTGATCGCGACACCATAATCACTCCCCAACTGACTGCGCACCGCGCAGTCATTCCATTGCCATAAAGAACAAAAGAGTAAATGTCGGGATAAAAAAAGGGCCAGCCTTTCGGCCAGCCCTTTTCTAACAGGATGTCGCTTGCGCGAATCTTAGTTAAGACGCTCTTTGATACGAGCAGACTTACCAGTGCGCTCACGCAGGTAGTACAGTTTAGCTTTACGAACAGCACCACGACGTTTAACAGCAATGCTGTCAACTACCGGAGAGTGAGTCTGGAAGACACGCTCAACGCCTTCGCCGTTGGAAATTTTACGAACAGTGAATGCAGAGTGCAGACCGCGGTTACGAATAGCGATAACCACGCCCTCGAATGCCTGCAGACGTTTTTTGGAACCTTCAACAACCCATACTTTCACTTCCACGGTATCACCCGGACGGAAGGAAGGTACGTCCTGCTTCATCTGTTCTTGTTCAAGTTGCTTAATAATGTTGCTCATAATTTAATCTCTTATCCTGGGTAAACTGATATTGGGGGCTTACGCCTGCCCATCATGTTTATGTTGCTGGTGTGCGTGTTCCTTTTTGAACTCCGCCAGCAACCTTGCTTGCTCTTCAGTCAGAGCCAGGTTTTCCAGAAGTTCAGGTCTTCTAAGCCAGGTCCGGCCCAACGACTGCTTCAAACGCCAGCGACGTATCTCAGCGTGGTTCCCCGACAGTAACACCGCCGGTACTTCCATCTGCTCTAACACTTCAGGTCGGGTATAGTGCGGGCAATCCAGCAACCCATCAGCAAACGAATCTTCGATTGCCGAAGCCTCATGACCCAGAACTCCCGGAATAAACCGGGAAACGGAGTCGATCAGCGTCATTGCCGGTAACTCACCACCGCTGAGTACGTAATCGCCGATTGACCATTCTTCGTCAATTTCGGTTTGAATCACGCGCTCATCTATTCCTTCATAGCGACCACATACCAGAATCAGCTTTTGATTCGTGGCCAGTTCGCTAACGCCCGCTTGATCAAGCTTGCGTCCCTGAGGTGACAGATAAATCACCTTTGCGCCTTCACCAGCCGCAGCTTTTGCTGCATGAATGGCGTCCCGTAAAGGTTGCACCATCATTAACATCCCCGGTCCGCCGCCGTATGGACGATCGTCCACGGTACGGTGCCGGTCATGAGTAAAGTCACGAGGACTCCAGCTCTGGATGTTCAGCAGGCCATTTTTTACTGCCCGGCCAGTTACCCCGTAATCGGTAATTGCGCGGAACATTTCTGGAAACAGGCTAACGATACCTATAAACACAAGCCAATCCCCATAACGCCGACTTTTACCGTTTATCCGGTGGTTTAAAAACCAGGATCCCAATCTACTTCGATAGTACGAGTAGCGAGATCGACTTTCTTGATAACCTGCCCATCGAGGAACGGTACAAGACGTTCCTTGATACCAAACGCATCTTTCAGGTTTGCCTTGATGACGATGACGTCATTCGAACCGGTTTCCATCATATCGACGACTTTACCGAGATCGTAGCCTTCAGTGGTCACTACCTGGCAGCCCATAAGGTCTTTCCAGTAATAGGAACCATCTTCCAGCGCTGGCAACTGCGAGGAATCCACGACAATTTCGCAATTAGTCAGTAGATTCGCCGAATCACGATCGTCAACGCCTTTCAGCTTGATGATCAGATCCTGATTGTGGTGCTTCCAGCTTTCCAGCTGTACTTGCTGCCACTGACCCGCCTTCTGGATAAACCAGGGCTGATAGTCAAAAATGCTTTCGGCGTCTTCAGTGGAAGAAAACACTCTGAGCCAACCACGGATACCGTAAGAAGACCCCATTTTCCCCAAAACGATGGGTTCTACAGGAGCCTGTGCGGCGAGTTGCTTGCTCATCATGACCACCGTGACAGATTAAGCTGCTTTGTTTGCTGCTTTGATCAGCGTAGCTACGCGATCAGAAATAGTCGCGCCCTGGCCAACCCAGTGAGCGATGCGATCCAGATCCAGGCGAGTGCCTTCTTCTTTTTCGCTAGCGATTGGGTTAAAGAAGCCAACGCGCTCGATGAAGCGACCGTTGCGTGCATTACGGCTGTCGGTAACAACAACCTGGTAGAACGGACGCTTTTTAGCGCCGTGACGAGCTAAACGAATAGTAACCATAACATCCTCTTGTGTGAATAAAACACCCAGGCCCCATCGAGGAACGGAGCCCGGGTGTCATATTAAAAGCCCGAAAATTTTACTGATTTCTGGGGAAAATGCAATCAGCAGTTGATAACTCTGCTATAAAAGGCCGTTGGCGGTGCCGTCAGTTCGGTGCCGGCGTGCGCGCAGCCACCGGAGCGTACACGCAGTACGTGAGGATGGCGAGCACCCCCCGGTGCCGAAATGGCAAACAAGCCAGGCCGATTAGCGGCCTGGGAAGCCTGGTGGCATCATCCCCTTCATACCACGCATCATCTTCGCCATTCCGCCTTTCTTCATTTTCTTCATCATGCGCTGCATGTCGTCGAACTGTTTCAGAAGGCGGTTTACGTCCTGTACCTGCATACCGCAACCGGCAGCAATACGGCGTTTACGGGAACCTTTGATGATTTCCGGCTTAGCGCGTTCTTTCATCGTCATCGAGTTGATGATGGCTTCCATACGCACCAACACTTTATCGTCCATCTGCGATTTCACGTTGTCAGGAATCTGACCCATGCCCGGCAGCTTGCCCATCAGGCTTGCCATGCCGCCCATGTTTTTCATCTGGTTGAGCTGCTCAAGGAAATCGTTGAGATCGAAGCCATCGCCTTTTTTCAGCTTGCTGGCTAATTTCTCTGCCTGCGCGCGGTCAACCTTGCTTTCGATATCTTCGATCAGCGACAGCACGTCGCCCATGCCGAGAATACGTGAAGCAATCCTGTCCGGGTGGAACGGCTCCAGCGCTTCGGTTTTCTCGCCGACGCCGAGGAATTTAATCGGCTTGCCGGTGATATGACGAATAGAGAGCGCCGCACCGCCACGGGCATCACCATCAACTTTAGTCAGCACCACACCGGTTAACGGCAGCGCTTCGTTAAAGGCTTTTGCCGTATTCGCGGCATCCTGACCGGTCATCGCGTCGACCACAAACAGCGTTTCTACCGGCTTGATCGAAGCGTGGACCTGTTTGATTTCGTCCATCATCGCTTCATCAACGTGCAGACGACCGGCGGTATCCACCAGCAGCACATCGTAGAATTTGAGTTTGGCTTCTTTCAGCGCGGCGTTAACGATATCGACCGGCTTCTGACCGACATCTGACGGAAAGAAGTCGACACCAACCTGCTCGGCCAGCGTTTCCAGCTGTTTGATCGCCGCCGGGCGATACACGTCCGCGGAGACCACCAGCACTTTCTTCTTGTGCTTCTCGCGCAGGAATTTACCCAGCTTACCGACGCTGGTCGTTTTACCCGCACCCTGCAGGCCCGCCATCAGTACCACGGCTGGTGGCTGCGCTGCCAGATTCAGGGTCTGGTTTTCTTCGCCCATTGCCGCAACCAGTTCGTTACGGACAATCTTGACGAACTCCTGACCCGGCGTCAGGCTTTTGTTAACTTCATGACCAACCGCTTTCTCTTTTACGCGATTGATAAACTCACGCACTACTGGCAGCGCTACGTCAGCCTCCAGCAGCGCCATGCGCACTTCGCGCAGCGTCTCTTTAACGTTGTCTTCAGTAAGGCGTCCACGGCCACTGATATTGCGCAGCGTGCGCGACAAACGATCGGTTAAATTATCAAACATTGTCTCTCGCCTGGGGTGGAAACGGTCGGTCGCGACAGCGACACATCAACAGAAATTTGTCGCAGTATAACATGAAGCCGCCTTTGTTGTTATGCAACGGTTGGAGCAGCGGTCACGTAACGCTATACTGCTTTTCTTTATCACTGGCCAACTGTCGACACCTATATGCCCGTTTTTGCTCTGCTTGCCCTTGTCGCCTACTCAGTCAGCCTCGCGCTGATTATTCCCGCTCTGCTGCAAAAAAACAGCGGCTGGCGGCGTATGGCTATTTTCTCTGCGGCCGTCGCGCTGGTAAGCCATGCTATCGCCCTGGAAGCGCGTATTCTGCCCGGCGGTGAAAGCGGACAAAACCTGAGTCTGTTGAACGTCGGCTCGCTGGTTAGCCTGATGATTTGTACGGTAATGACCATCGTCGCTTCCCGTAATCGTGGCTGGCTATTGCTGCCCATTGTCTACGCCTTTGCGCTGATAAACCTGGCCTTCGCCACGTTTATGCCTAACGAGTTCATCACTCATCTCGAGGCTACGCCGGGCATGATGATTCACATCGGGCTATCGCTGTTCGCTTACGCCACGCTGATTATCGCCGCGCTCTATGCGCTACAGCTGGCATGGATCGATTACCAACTGAAAAACAAAAAACTGGCCTTCAGCAATGAGATGCCGCCGCTGATGAGTATTGAGCGGAAAATGTTTCATATCACCCAAATTGGCGTGGTTCTGCTGACGCTCACCCTGTGCACTGGCCTGTTTTACATGCATAACCTGTTCAGTACCGAGAACATTGATAAAGCCGTTCTCTCTATCGTGGCATGGTTTGTCTATATCGTTCTGTTGTGGGGGCATTACCATGAAGGCTGGCGCGGACGTCGCGTCGTATGGTTTAACGTCGCAGGCGCAGTCATTCTGACGCTGGCCTATTTCGGCAGCCGTATACTGCAGCAGTTCGTGAGTTAAATCTTTAAGGAACCCTACGTGGAACACATCTCCACCACCACGCTCATTGTCACGCTTCTCATCATGGTGGTCATTTCCGCCTATTTTTCCGGTTCTGAAACCGGAATGATGACCCTGAATCGCTACCGTCTACGTCATCGGGCCAAGCAGGGAAATCGTCAGGCAAAACGCGTTGAAAAGTTACTTCGCAAGCCGGATCGCCTGATAAGCCTGGTGCTCATCGGTAATAATCTGGTGAATATTCTGGCCTCCGCGCTCGGCACCATTGTCGGTATGCGCCTGTATGGCGATGCAGGCGTCGCCATTGCCACCGGGGTACTGACGTTTGTAGTACTGGTTTTTGCCGAAGTATTACCAAAGACCATCGCCGCGCTGTATCCGGAAAAAGTCGCCTATCCAAGCAGCGTCCTGTTGGCTCCCCTGCAGATTCTGATGATGCCCCTGGTATGGCTACTCAACACCATCACGCGGCTGCTGATGCGCATGATGGGCATCAAAACGGATATCGTAGTGAGCGGTTCGCTGAGTAAAGATGAGCTACGAACGCTGGTGAATGAATCGCGCTCGCAAATCTCACGCCGTAACCAGGATATGCTGCTGTCAGTGCTGGATCTGGAAAAAGTCAGCGTCGATGACATCATGATCCCGCGTAACGAAATCATCGGCATTGATATTAACGATGACTGGAAGTCAATCGTGCGTCAGCTTTCGCACTCCCCGCACGGCCGTATTGTGCTTTATCGCGACTCGCTGGACGACGCCATCAGCATGCTGCGCGTACGTGAAGCCTGGCGATTGATGGCCGAGAAAAAAGAGTTCACTAAAGAGACCATGTTACGCGCCGCCGACGAGATATATTACGTACCGGAAGGCACGCCGCTCAGCACCCAGCTCATTAAGTTTCAGCGAAATAAGAAGAAAGTGGGATTGGTCGTCAATGAATATGGCGATATTCAGGGGCTGGTCACGGTCGAGGATATTCTGGAAGAAATTGTCGGCGATTTCACCACCTCAATGTCACCCACGCTTGCCGAAGAGGTAACGCCACAGAATGATGGCTCGGTGATCATTGACGGCAGCGCCAACGTTCGTGAAATCAATAAGGCGTTTAACTGGCATCTGCCGGAAGATGACGCACGTACCGTAAACGGTATTATTCTTGAAGCGCTGGAAGAGATCCCGGTGGCCGGCACGCGTGTGCGTATTGGGCAGTACGATATCGATATTCTCGACGTGCAGGACAATATGATTAAACAGGTGCAGGTATTGCCGGTCAAGCCGCTACGAGAAAGCGTGTCGGACCAGTGAGCGTAATTCAGGCCGGGTAGCGCGTGAGCATTACCCGACCTGAAGGCTGATTAGCCTTTGGCTTTCGCCACAGAGACCATCGCGGCGCGGATGGTACGTCCGTTCAGGGTATAGCCTTTTTGCATTACCATCAGCACATTCCCGGCAGCAACCTCGTCAGACTCTACCATTGCAATTGCCTGGTGCACATTCGGGTCCATCGGCACATCGATATCCGCAACCACCTGTACGCCAAACTTCGCCACGACATCCAGCATTGACTTACGGGTCAGCTCAATACCTTCAACCATCGCCGCCATAGCGTCATTATCTTTGTCCGCCACTTCCAGCGCACGGTCCAGACTATCCAGCACCGGCAGCAATTCGTTGACGAATTTTTCCAGCGCAAACTTATGCGCTTTTTCTACGTCAAGTTCGGTACGACGACGCAGGTTTTCCATTTCCGCTTTGATACGCAACACGCTGTCGCGCTCGCGAGTTTCGGCTTCAGCAAGCTGAGCTTCAAGATTCGCAATTTTTTCATCGCGCGGATCCACCTGCTCAGCAGAAGCGTCTGATTCAACCGCCTCAACTTCTTCGTGCTGATCCATGATAATTTCTTCCGGGGCTTGCCCCTCAGGCGTTTTCTGTTCTTTACTACTCATGAATTTCTCCGCGTTTTTTTTCGCATTCATCTCGCTAACTTGGCTTATTATGGGGATCAGATTCAGGGATTCAAGGGAAGTACTCACATTGTCACTAATCTTCGTTACAAGGACCTCGAGAAAATGAACAAACATTTCAAGTGTATTGGCATTGTGGGGCATCCACGTCACCCCACTGCACTGACCACACATGAAATGCTCTACCGCTGGCTGTGCGCCAAAGGTTATGAGGTTATCGTTGAGCAACAAATCGCCCACGAGCTACAGCTGAAAAATGTGAAAACCGGTACGCTCGCAGAGATTGGCCAGCAGGCAGACCTCGCCGTGGTCGTCGGCGGCGACGGCAATATGCTGGGCGCCGCACGCACTCTGGCACGTTATGACATCAAGGTTATTGGCATTAACCGCGGCAACCTTGGTTTCCTGACCGACCTTGACCCAGACAATGCCCAACAGCAGCTAGCTGACGTGCTGGAAGGCCACTACATCAGCGAAAAGCGCTTTTTACTCGAAGCCCAGGTATGCCAACAGGATTGCCAGAAGCGCATTAGCACTGCGATCAATGAAGTTGTGCTGCACCCCGGGAAAGTGGCGCACATGATTGAATTCGAAGTCTATATCGATGAAATCTTTGCCTTCTCTCAACGTTCAGATGGGTTGATTATCTCCACACCAACTGGTTCTACCGCCTACTCGCTCTCTGCCGGAGGCCCAATTCTGACACCTTCTCTGGATGCCATTACGCTGGTTCCGATGTTTCCGCATACGCTTTCCGCGCGACCGCTGGTGATCAACAGTAGCAGCACTATACGCCTGCGTTTTTCTCATCGCCGGAACGATCTCGAGATCAGCTGTGACAGCCAAATAGCCCTGCCTATACAGGAAGGTGAAGACGTATTGATTCGCCGCTGTGATTATCATCTGAACCTGATACATCCAAAAGATTACAGCTATTTCAACACATTAAGTACGAAACTAGGCTGGTCAAAAAAATTATTCTAATTTAACGCTAACCTCTTTACTGTATAAAAAACCAGTTTATACTGTATGTAATTACAGTTATGGTTTTTCATACAGGAAAACAGCTATGTTGGCACAACTGACCATCAGCAATTTCGCTATCGTTCGTGAACTTGAGATCGATTTCCAGAACGGAATGACCGTTATTACCGGTGAGACCGGTGCGGGTAAATCCATTGCCATTGATGCTCTCGGTTTATGTCTGGGCGGACGCGCAGACGCCGACATGGTGCGTGCAGGCGCCACGCGAGCCGACCTCTGCGCCCGTTTTGCCTTAAAAGATACCCCCGCAGCTCTGCGCTGGCTGGAAGAGAACCAGCTTGAGGAAGGCCGTGAGTGTCTACTGCGTCGCGTTATCAGCAGCGACGGCCGCTCTCGTGGCTTTATTAACGGTACCGCCGTTCCATTGTCGCAGTTGCGCGAACTGGGCCAGTTACTTATTCAAATCCACGGTCAGCATGCACATCAGCTCCTGACTAAATCAGAACACCAAAAATCCCTGCTGGACGGTTACGCCAATGAAGCGTCCCTGACTCAAGAAATGGCTGCGCGCTACCAGTTGTGGCACCAAAGCTGTCGTGACCTGGCGCATCATCAACAACAAAGTCAGGAACGCGCAGCCCGGGCGGAACTGTTGCAATACCAGTTAAAGGAACTGAACGAATTCAACCCGCAGCCAGGCGAGTTTGAGCAAATTGATGAAGAGTACAAGCGTCTGGCTAACAGCGGGCAATTGCTCACCACCAGCCAGCAGGCGCTGGCTATCCTGGCGGATGGTGAAGACATCAATTTGCAAAGCCAACTGTACACCGCAAAGCACCTGGTTACTGAACTGGCAGGCATGGACGGCAAGCTTTCCGGTATTCTGGATATGCTGGAAGAGGCCACTATCCAGCTCAGCGAAGCCAGCGACGAGCTGCGCCACTATTGCGATCGTCTGGATTTAGACCCTAATCGTTTGTTCGAACTTGAGCAGCGCATTTCTAAACAAATCTCGCTGGCGCGTAAGCATCATGTTGCCCCTGAAGCGCTGCCACAGTTCTATCAGTCATTGCTGGATGAACAACAGCAACTGGACGATCAGGCCGACTCGCTCGAAACTTTAACCCTGGCGGTGAACAATCACCATTTGCAGGCATTGGAAACGGCAAAAATGCTGCACCAGCAGCGCCAACATTATGCTCAGGAGCTGGGACAACTTATTACAGAGAGCATGCATACTCTCTCGATGCCGCACGGTGTCTTTTGCATTGATGTGAAATTTGAGGAGCACCATCTGAGCGCAGACGGAGCCGATCGCGTTGAGTTTAAAGTGACGACTAACCCGGGTCAGCCGTTACAGCCAATTGCGAAAGTGGCTTCCGGCGGGGAGCTGTCGCGTATTGCGCTGGCGATTCAGGTCATTACCGCACGTAAAATGGAAACTCCGGCGCTGATTTTCGATGAAGTGGACGTGGGTATCAGCGGCCCAACTGCTGCGGTGGTGGGCAAAATGCTGCGTCAGTTAGGCGAGTCAACTCAGGTAATGTGTGTGACTCACCTGCCGCAGGTTGCTGGCTGTGGTCATCAACACTTCTACGTCAGTAAAGAAACGGATGGCGCGATGACCGAAACACACATGCAGCCGCTTGATAAACGCGCTCGCCTGCAGGAATTAGCCCGTCTGCTTGGCGGTAGCGAAGTGACGCGCAATACCCTCGCAAATGCAAAAGAACTGCTGGCGGCATAAACTTTTTTACCTTGTGAAGGTCTGAGTTCAACATAAAATCGCCGACCGACCCGACAGCAAAAGGTTTTAAAGTGGTGAAAGGTCTATTATCATCGGCATATTACATATGAGCCGCGTACTGCTCGGGCCCGAAAAGGAATCAAATCACTATGCGCTGTAAAACGCTGACTGCTGCTGCAGCAGTACTACTGATGTTGACTGCAGGCTGTTCCACTCTGGAGCGAGTGGTTTACCGCCCTGACATCAACCAGGGGAATTATCTGACACCGACCGATGTCGCCAAAGTGCGCACGGGTATGACGCAACAACAGGTTGCTTATGCTCTGGGTACACCAATGATGTCCGATCCTTTTGGCACTAACACCTGGTTTTATGTGTTCCGTCAGCAGCCTGGACATGAAGGCGTAACCCAGCAAACGCTGACGCTGACCTTTAACAGCAGCGGCGTATTGACCAACATTGATAACAAACCCGCTCTGACCGACAACAAGTAGGTTTGAAGATCAAAAAAAGGTGCTCAATGAGCACCTTTTTTATTGTCTGTTATTTTTTAGCGGATTTCTCTGCTCGCTGTCTGCGCAGCTCTTTTGGATCAGCAATCAGTGGCCGGTAAATTTCCACCCGATCGCCGTCATGCAGAACATCAGCAAGCTTTACCGGACGGCTGTAGATACCCACTTTATTTTTACTGAGATCGATATCGGTTCGTAACTCCAGCAGCCCGGAAGCGCGGATAGCCTCTTCCACTGTTGCACCCTGCTGCAGCGTTACGCGCTGTAAATACTGTTTCTCAGGCAGCGCGTACGCCACTTCAACGACAATTTTAGCCGACGCTGACACTGTAAACCTCTTTCGCGCGAACCGTGAAGGCTTGCACCATATTTGAAGCCAGTTCTTTAAAGATACGGCCAAACGCCAGCTCGATTAACTTATTGGTAAACTCAAAATCGAGATGAAATTCAATACGACACGCTTCATGACTCAGTGGCGTAAACTTCCAGCCGCCAATCAGTTTCTTGAACGGTCCATCGACCAGATGCATCAGGATGCTCTGGTTACTGGTCAGTTGATTGCGCGTGGTGAATGTTTTGCTAATCCCTGCTTTCGAAACATCCACAGCGGCCGTCATTTGTCCCGGAGTCGACTCCAGGACGCGGCTACCAGTGCAACCCGGCAAAAACTGGGGATAGGATTTAACATCATTCACTAACTGATACATCTGTTCCGCACTGTAAGGTACTAAAGCGGTCCGGCTAATCTGAGGCATAACAATTCCCATCAATATCAATCACACAAATAATACCATTTATCACCTGCTAAAAAAAACGCTATAGCCTAACTCGTGCTAAGATAGCGCCTTGCGCCCCGCTGGATGAAATGGGGTGTTTTTCGATTCCAGATTACCTATACTGAGCGGCATTATGACGAAGAAAAAAGCACACAAACCTGGCTCAGCCACAATCGCGCTGAACAAGCGCGCACGACACGAATACTTTATTGAAGAAGAGTTCGAAGCTGGACTCGCCCTGCAAGGTTGGGAAGTCAAATCCCTGCGCGCGGGTAAAGCTAACATCGGCGACAGCTATGTCATTCTCAAAGACGGCGAAGCGTTCCTGTTTGGCGCCAACTTCACGCCGATGGCGGTGGCCTCAACACACGTGGTCTGCGATCCCACCCGTACCCGTAAGCTGTTGTTAAACCAGCGTGAGCTCGACTCTCTGTATGGTCGTATGAATCGTGATGGTTATACCGTCGTTGCGCTTTCGCTGTACTGGAAAAACGCCTGGTGCAAAGTGAAAATTGGCGTCGCGAAAGGTAAGAAACAGCACGATAAGCGTTCCGATGTGAAAGAACGCGAATGGCAGGTAGATAAAGCGCGTATTATGAAAAATGCTGGCCGCTAAACGAAACTTCCCTGTGACCAGTCTCTCATTCTGAGGCTGGTTCTTATTTTTTAGTTATTGAAACCCACCCAATACATTCACCAGGTTTATAGTTTATTTGTGCTGAATCGTTCAGGTATGAAATAAACCTCCCTGACGTTACGATAGCAGTCCATAGTCTAATAAAATAAAAGTTCAAGACCATTACGCTCATATTTTTACTTATTTAATAACACTATTATTACTGGTGTTTATTATATTAATGCGTATTCACGCTAAAATAAAAACCATAAAATACAATATGTTATAATAGCTGAGATCGTTAAAAGCATACTGGAAAGTATCCTTTTCAAATCACTAAATACTTTTTTAATATGGATAAGTTGCAGAATACTTTCTTTCTGACTATATCATCTAATACGAAAGAACTATTCAACCCAAAGGGCCCGAACGTAATTAATCAATAAAATAACATCTGCTTGACCTAATCAATGAAATTACATGTGTAAATTCATCTTTATGATGAACGGGCCCCTGTCTGCTCATTTTCCCAACGCGCTGTTGCGGATTAATACTCCCGGCATGCCATCAGGAGTGAACATATGCGTCTACTCGCCGTTGTATCAAAATTAACTGGCGTTTCCACAAATGTTGAATCCTCTGAAGTTACGCTCAGTTCGCCTTCTATCGTGAAACTGTCGGTGTCACGTGAGGAGGTGAGCCAACTGACACGCGTTAATCAGGACTTGGTTGTCACACTCCGCTCAGGTGAAACCATCACCATTAAAAACTTCTATGTCGGAAAAGGTGATGCGCAAAACCAGCTTGTTCTGGAAGACAGCAATGGCGCGCTATGGTGGGTTCAGGATACTGACGGGGCATTCCATTTCCAGCATCTGGACGATCTCACTCCGCTGATGACGGCCGAAGGTAGCCATGAAGGCGGCGCCGTCTGGCCGTGGGTTCTTGGCGGGATCGCGGTCGCGGGCGGAATTGGCCTTGCTGCGGGTGGTGGTGGCGGCGGCGGCGGTGGAGGAAGTGATAATAACGCCGGGAACGGTAGTGGTGGGAACGGCAACGGCAACGGCAACGGCAACGGCAACGGCAACGGTGAAGGTAACGGCAATGGTGAAGGTAATGGTGAAGGTAACGGTGGGAACGGTAGTGGCGACGCCGATGGCGGCACACCGCCAACGACAACCCCTAACATGCCTGACGTACCCGTTATTACCAGCGTAATCGATAACCAGGAGCTGATTACTGGTCCTGTTAATCAGCAGGAATCCACCAACGATAATACGCCCACTCTGCAGGGCACCGGTCCCGCAAATGCCACATTGCATATTTTTGATAACGGCGTCGAAATAGGTCAGGTCACTATTGATGCCAACGGCAACTGGTCGTTTACGCCATCATCTCCGCTCGCAGACGGTACCCACCAGTTTACCGTCAGTGCATCAGACGGTACGGGCAGCAGCGGCATGTCGGACAGTTGGGAGATTATTGTCGATACGCTTGCCCCCGACGCCCCTGTGGTCACGCAGGAAATCGATAATGTTGGTTCCATCACCGGACTTATCGCCAATAACGGCATAACCGACGATGCCACGCCAACTCTCACAGGCACAGGCGAAGCAGGTAGTTTTATCAGCATTTCTGATAATGGCATTCTGATTGGCATGGTTCAGGTGGATGACAATGGTAACTGGACGTTTACACCGGACACGCCGCTCAGCGACGGCGTTCACAATCTGACGCTGACGCAAACTGACGCCGCGGGTAACGTCAGCGCGGAAACGAGCGTGCCGACATTCACAGTTGATACTACCCCGCCTGCCGCCTCGGTCATTACTTCCGTTAATCCGGAAGGTACAACAGTGACCGGGAGCGCGGAAGCGGGAAGCCTGGTCATTATTATCGACAGCAATAATCAGGTTTTAGGTTCAACCACCGTTGATCAAACCGGTAATTTCTCGATCGCGATTTCTCCCTCACAGACGCACGGTGAAGCCCTGACCGCGAAGATTCAGGACCAGGCAGGCAACGTCGGGCCAGACACGTCCTTCAATGCCACCAACTCTGGCTACCCGGGCGTACCCGTTATCGTCAGCATTATGGATGATGTTGCCCCTTCAACCGGACCATTGAACAATAATCAGGCCACTAACGACCCAACGCCTACGCTCTCGGGTACTGCGGATGCCAACAGCACGGTTAATATTTATAACAACGGGGTGTTTGTTGTAAGCGTGCTTGCCGATACCAGCGGCAACTGGACCTGGACCTCCGCTACGCTCTTGCCTGACGGCCCACACGCCTTCAGCGCCACGGCGACAAACCAGTCAGGGACAGGAGGTATGTCGGCGGCATTTAATATCAGCATTGACACTCTGCCACCGCCAGCGCCGGACGATGTCAGCGTTTCCGCTGATGGTAGCGTCGTCACCGGGACAACTGAGCCGGGCAATACCGTGGTTATTACCGACGGCAATAATGTTCAGATTGGCAGCGGCGTCGCCGGAACGGATGGCTCATTTACCATTACCATTAACCCGCCACAGACCAATGGCGAAACCATTACCGCTATCGCCACCGATCCAGCCGGAAACCCAAGCCCACCGGAAACTGCACTTGCGCCAGACACCACGGCCCCGCAGCCGCCGGCTAACTTGCTGATAAATCTCACTGGCGATCTGGTTACCGGCACCGCAGAACCCAATAGCACGGTACATATTCTGGGCCCAGATGGCACAATTATTGGAACGACAACCGCCGGCCCGAACGGAAGTTTCACCGCCACGCTGCTTCCGCCGCAGACCAACGGAGAACATCTTGTCGCCAACGCGACGGATGCGGCTGGCAATACCAGCGGCAACAGCGCGATTACCGCACCGGATACCACGGCACCTGATGCGCCTACTGGCGTTATCGTCGCCGGTGACGGCGGGTCTGTGAGTGGACAAGCTGAAGCGGGAAGCACCGTCACCGTCAAAGACAGCAACGGTAATCAGATTGGCGTAGGCCAGGCTGACAGCGGCGGCAACTTCGCCGTGTCGATTACGCCATCGCAAAAGAACGGCGAAACGGTAAACGTCACCGCAACGGACAGCAGCAATAATGAGAGTCAGCCGACTTCGGCGCTGGCGCCGGATATCACAGCCCCCGGAACGCCCATCATTACCGCCGTGACGGATGACCAGCCCATGTACCAGGGCCCTCTCGATAACGGCGACGTCACTAACGACAGCAAACCTAAACTGGAAGGCACCGCCGAAGCAGGTTCTCAGGTCAAAATTTACGATAACGGCACCCTGCTGACGACCGTTACCGCTGATATCAACGGTAACTGGAACTATACGCCAGCCTCGGCGCTGGGCGAGGGCGCTCACATCTTCACGGTGACCGCCACAGACGCCGCGAATAACGCCAGCAGCGCGGCAAGCTGGAAAATTATTGTCGATACCATTGCCCCAACAGTTCCAGTGATAACGTTGGTTAACGATGATGTTGGCAGCATTACGGGTAGTGTGGCAAACAACGGTTGGATCACCAACGACAATACGCCAACCATCTCGGGTACTGGTGAACCAGGTTCACTGGTGAGCCTGTACGATGGCATTCAACTGTTGACGGTAATTCTTGTCGACAATTCGGGTACCTGGAGCTATACCGTTCCGGGAAGTCAGGCGCTCAGCGATCGCACCCATCAGTTTACGGTATCGGCAACCGATGCCGCCGGTAATGTCACCACCTCACCCACAGTGGTCAGCGTTACCGTAGATACCCAACCGCCAGGCGATCCTGTCATTTTGGCTGTGACCGACGACGTTGAGAATGCGCCTATCGATCTACCTACCGGAAGCCGTTCAAACGATACCTTGCCAGTGCTGAAAGGTACCGGAACAGCCGGAACTACGGTCACCATCTATGATGGAGCTACGCCAATTGGAAGCACGACTGTTTTACCCGGAGGCACCTGGAGTATTCAACTCAGCCAACCGCTCAGCGAAGGCTTACACAATTTATCCGCTATCGGAACGGACGTTGCAGGCAACGCCAGCAACGCCGGGAGCTTTACGTTAACCATCGATACCACGCCGCCAGCCGCACCGGTTATCGTCGCCGGGGAGGGACTGATAGGCAGCGCCACTCTCCCCCTGGCAAACGGCGGCAGTACGAAAAGTACCACCCCTGTTCTATCGGGGACTGGCGAGCCGGGAGCTACCATCACCATTGCAGATAACGGCACAACGTTGGGTAACACCATCGTCCAGCCTGATGGTACATGGACATTTACGCCGCCAAATGCGCTTCCTGAAGGACCGCATCAATTCACCGCCACAGCGACTGACGTTGCGGGCAACACCGGGATCCCGTCGGCAAGCTTTACCCTGACGGTAGACAATACGCCTCCCGCACAGCCTGGCGCGCCCATCATTACCGACGATGTGGCTCCGGTTACGGGTGTCGTGACGAATGGCAACACTAATGACACCACGCCAACCTTTAGCGGTACCGGTACAGCAGGTGATGTTATTTCGGTGTATCTCGATGGCAACGCTACGCCGCTGGGCACCACCAAGGTTGGTGCGGACGGCACATGGAGCTTTACGCCGACCACGGCTATTAACCCGGACAGTTATCAGGTCACCATCACCGCAACCGATCCGGCAGGCAACGTCAGCCAGCCGTCGACTGCCGTCACCCTGAACATTGATATTACGCCTCCGGCAACACCTACGATCTCTGCTGCAAATGACAACGCAGGCACTGTTCTGGGAGATATCCCAGCAAACGGCACAACCGATGACAGTACGCCAACCGTGCGCGGAACCGGGGAGAGCGGCTCGATCATTACGCTGTATAACGGCACTACCGTCATAGGCACTACCACCGTAGTAAATGGTTTGTGGAGCATCACACCGACGACGGCGCTGCCCAACGGCACCTACACGCTGGCGGCAGTCGCCACCGATGCTGCAGGCAACCCCAGCGGCACCTCAAACAGCATTTCGTTTACGGTGAATTCGACACCGCTTACCGCCCCGCAGGTGACGGATATCGAAGATAACGTCGGCGTGATTACCGGTACACTCGGCAATGGAAGCGTGACGGACGATCTCTCCCCCACCGTCAGCGGAACGGGAACACCGGGCAGTACGATCCTAATCTATGATAATGGCAATCTCATCCCGCTAAGCATCACGGTAGGAGTAGATGGTAAATGGAGCGTGGACGTTCCGCTTTCTGCCAATGTGCAACATACGCTGACCTTTGGCGCACAGGATGCGGCAGGTAATAGCCTCCCGGCGGGCAACCCGGTAATTATAACAACCGATACGCAAGCGCCACCTGCCCCCATCGTAACCATCATAGATAATAACGGTACGCTGGTGAGCGGGACAGCCGAACCGGGCAGCACCGTCATCATCAGAAATGGCACCACGGTCCTCGGCCAGGCCGTTGCTGACAGCATTACCGGCGCTTACACCGTCACGATTTCACCGGCTCAGACGGCGGGTGAAACATTGAACGCGATCGCTCAGGATCAGGCGGGCAACCAAAGCGGAGAAACATCGTTTACCGCCTCAATCTCGGGCCTTCCACACCCACCGACTCTGCAAATCATCGACGATGTTCCTTCCGGTTTAACTGAAATTGGTAACGGAAAAACGACCAATGACACGCAGCCAACCTTACAAGGCGTGGCAACAGCCGGCGCTGATGTACATATCTACCAAAACGGAATTCTGCTGATCACCGTCCCGGCTGACGCGAGTACCGGTGCCTGGAGCTACACCATCCCCAGCGCGCTGGCGGACGGCACGACCTGGAACTACGCGGTCTCTCAAACGGTGGGCGCTGACACCAGCGGCCTGTCGCCAAACTATGCCATTACCATCGATACCACCGCGCCGCTCGCGCCAGACATCACCGCCGTTACTGATGACGTGGCTCCGGTGACGGGCAATGTCGGCAGTGGACAAAGCACCAACGACACGCGTCCAACGTTGAGTGGTACTGGCGAAATTGGGGCGACCATTACGGTTTATGACGGCGGCGTGTCCATCGGAACCACGACCGTAAACAGCAGCGGAAACTGGAGCTTTACCCCGCAGAATGCCCTGAGCGACGGTACTCACACCTTTACCGTGCGCGCCACCGACGCCGCCGGGAACCAGGGAGTTGCATCTGCCCCCTACCCGATTACGGTTGATACGGGCCTGCCTTCGGCGCCAATCATTGTGTCAGTAACCGATGATGTAGGTGTAACGTCCACGCTCATTTCCGGGCAGGCAACCAACGATAATACGCCAACCCTGGCAGGTACCACCGAAGCCAATAGCGTAGTGACCATCCGCGATAACGGCACGGTGATTGGCACAACCACCAGCGACGGAAGCGGCATCTGGAGCTTTACGCCTTCTCCGGCGCTCGGCGAGGGCAATCACGCGTTGACCGCCACGGTCACGGACGCTGCTGGTAACGTCAGTCCGGCAACAGCGCCATTCTCACTGTTGGTCGACACACTCCCACCAGTAGTGCCAACGATTGTGTCAGTTATCGACGATCAACCGGGAAGCACTCTGCTGACCAACGGCCAACTGACCAATGATGCCCAACCCACGCTGAATGGCACTACCGAACCCAATGCCATTGTCACTATTCGCAGTAATGGTACGATCATCGGCACCGCAAATGCCGATGGCTCCGGTAGCTGGAGCTTCACCCCTACCAGCGCGCTGGCTCAGGGCGAAAATATCTTTACCGTGACGGCGACGGACGCGGCTGGCAACACCAGCGGAGCCTCCGCCTCGTTCAGCGTTCTGGTCGATTCAATTGCCCCGTCGGCACCGGTAATTCTGACCGTTCAGGACAATACCGCGCCGACAACCGGGCCTATCTCCAACGGGCAAATCAGCAACGAAAGTCGCCCGGCGCTCAGCGGTACCGGTGAAATTGGCGCGACCATTACCGTGCTGAGCGATGGTCAACCCATTGGCACCACCATCGTCGGCGCAGGCGGAACCTGGAGTTTTACGCCCTCCGCGGCATTAGGTAACGGCCTGCATACTCTGACCGTCACGGCTACAGATAGCGCTGGCAATACCAGTCTGCCTTCTGGCGGCTTTACCTACACCGTCGATACTTTGGCACCGACAGCACCGGTGATTACTCAGGTTGCAGATGATGTCGGCCCGCTGATCGGTAATCTGAACAACGGTCAGGCCACGAACGATCCACTTCCGACGCTTAGCGGTACGGCGGAAGCCAATTCCACGGTGAGAATTTACGATAACGGATCGTTAATCGGCTTTACTTCCGCGGATGGTACGGGCGCCTGGAGCTTCACGCCTGGAACCCAGCTTGGCAACGGTAACCACGCGCTGACGGTAACAGCCACCGACGCGGCCGGAAATATCAGCCCAACGTCTGCAGGATTTAACATCGTTGTTGATACCGTCGCCCCGCTTGCACCAACGATTATCCAGGCTTTTGATGACGTGTTGCCGGGAACCGGAACGCTGTCGAACGGAGCCTTTACCAACGACACCCGCCCCGTACTCAACGGCTCAGCGGAAGCCGGTGCCCGGGTAGCCATCTACGATAATGGCACGCTGCTGGCAACGGTGACTGCGACGATAGACGGCACCTGGGAATATCTGACCACCACACTTGGCAACGGCCAGCATGTGTTTATCGCCATCGCCACCGACGCTGCCGGGAACGTGAGTCCTGTCTCAGGCGGGTTTACTATTAATGTCGACACCATTGCGCCATCCGTCCCACTGCTGGTCTCTGTAGTGGATGATATCGCAGGCGGCGTGTTCAATGCGGCGCTCAGCAACGGACAGTTGACCAACGATGCGCGCCCGACGCTGAACGGCACCGCCGAGGCAGGCAGCACCGTCAGCATCTACGACGGAAGCACCCTGCTGGGTACCGCTGTGGTGCAAAGCAATAACAGTTGGTCGTTTACCCCAACCACACCGCTGGCGAATGGATCGCACACATTCACCATCACCGCCACCGATGCGGCGGGCAACACCAGCGGCGCGACGCCAGGCTTTAGCGTGGTGGTCGACACCACGGCGCCGACGCAGCCTTCGATCAGCAGCATTATTGATGATATTGGGCCAAATACCGGGCCGATTGGCAGCAATCAGCCAACTAACGACGCGCGCCCAACGTTAAACGGCATCACGGAAGCCAACGCGCGGGTTGATATTTATGATAACGGCAGTTTTGTCACCAGCGTGACGGCGGATGGTAGCGGCAACTGGAACTACACCCCGGCTACCGCGCTGGCGCAAGGCATCCATTCCTTTACCATCACCGCAACGGACAGTGCGGGTAATACCAGTGGCATGTCGTCTGCGGCCGCGATCGTGGTCGATACCGTTGCCCCGGGGATCCCAACCGGGCTGGCGGTAAACGCCAACGGCACCGCGCTCACCGGCGTTGCCGAGCCAAACAGCACGGTCATTATTACCTCCAGCGGCGGAACGGTGCTCGGCACGGCAACCGCCAACGCCTCCGGTAATTTCACCTTCACGCTGAACCCACCGCAAATCAGTGGGCAAACGCTGCTGGTTAGCGCACAAGATGCTGCAGGCAACATCGGCACGGCGGGTAACGTGCTGGCACCGTTTACCGGCGTACCGCCTGCGCCTGTTATTGCCAGCGTGTTCGATGACGTCGGCACGATCACGGGGCCGGTCGCGACGGGCAAAACCACCAATGACACCCTGCCAACCCTTAGCGGAACGGCGCAGGCTAACGCCATCGTCAGCCTGTTCAACAACGGCGTACTAATGGGCACCACGACCGCAGACGGTAACGGGCTGTGGAGCTTTACCCCATCCGGCGCGCTCAGTGAAGGTAACCACGCGTTTACCGCCACTGCAACCAACGCCAACGGCGCAAGTGGGTTGTCCGGTTCGTTCAGCGTGATTGTGGACATCACGCCACCGCTCGCGCCAACAATACTGATCAGCGCCGATGGCGGTACCGTCAGCGGCGTCGCCGAAGCGGGAAGCACGGTCACCATTTCTCTGCCCGGCGGCACCAGCGTGACGGCAATCGCCAACAGCAGCGGGGTCTACAGCGTAAACCTACCGGTTCGCCAGATTGAAGGACAGTCGCTGTCCGCCACGGCGACCGATGCGGCGGGAAATACCTCATCGCCGACAAGCGCTCTCGCACCGGTATTGCCGCTGCTGGCGGAAGACAATGTCACCAGTCTGCCGCTACAAACCGATGTGACCGTCAGCACCGAGCACCAAAGCGATTATGGTTTCCTGTTGGTCAATGCGCTGGGGAATGTCGCCAACGTACTGGGGAACGATACGGCAAGCGTGAATTTCAGCATCGCTTCTGGCGGCAGTGGATCCATTACAATCAATGCCGCTGCGACCGGCGTGGTGCTGTCACTGCTGAACACGCTTGAAGTCGTTATCCAGCGCTTTGACACCGGGCTGAATGCCTGGGTGACAGTGGTGGATACCGGGAAACCAGACTTCGCCAGCCTGCTCACCCTGGGTGCCTCGGGCGTAACGCTCAATTACAGCGGGCTGACTGGCGGTGATTACCGCGTGGTCAGCTACAACACCAACCTGCTGGCGACCGGGGCATACACCAGCCTTGATGTCTCAGTGGTAAAAGCCAGCGCAGGGACCATCATCGGTGGTACCACGGAATCTGGGAATATCATCACCGATACCGATCCCGCCAACGGGCAGGATAACGCGCCTTCCGGCACGCTGGTCACAGCCATCACCGACGGCAACGGCAACGTTGTGAACATCCCGACGGGCGGCATTGATGTGCAAGGGAAATACGGTATTCTGCATATCAATCAGAACGGTAGCTACACCTATACCCTGACCAATACGTCAATCTCGGTGTATGGTCGTTCTGAAAGTTTCACCTACACGTTGACGCATGGCAGCGATCACTCCTCGGCAAAACTGGTGGTAACGCTCGGTCAGGCTCCAACCACCAGTACGGTAACCGCGGCAGACGATGTAGCTGCGCTGACTTACGGGACGCAGGTCATCGCAGTTGATCATGGCACATCACAGCAAACCGGGTTCACGCTCGCCAACGTCGGACTGGGTAATGTGCTGGATGTCAGCCTGGTTAACGGTTTAACCAATCCGATCAAATTTAACGTAGATGACGGCGCAACCCGCACGCTGACCGTCAAGGCCAGCGTGCTCGGCGTCACGGTGGGCGGTTTTGATCTCTATGTTTATCGCTTCAACGAGTCTATTCAGCAGTATGAACAGTTCCGCGTGAAACCTAACTGGGTCACGGCGCTGTTAGGTGGTAACTCAACGGACTACACCATCACCCTGCCGGGCGGTAACTATCTGTTCCTGCTTAACGCCTCCGGCGGTCTGACGCTGCTGACCGGTTACACCCTGGATATTAAGGCGGATCACACCTACGCCGTCGACAGTCTGGCAGCGACAACCAATGGAAACCTGCTGGTCAACGATTCGGCTCCGGCCAATACCGTTATTACCGAAGTGAATGGTGTCGCCGTTAGCGGCACCGGCATTACCACCATTAACGGGCAGTACGGCACGCTGACTATCGATGCGAGAGGGAACTACACCTACACGCTGAGAAGCGGACTGGGCGCAGACGGTATCAACACGCCGGACAGCTTCGTGTATAAGGTCAGAGCGCCAAATGGCGATACCGGCAGCGCGTCGCTGAACATTACGGCAACCCCACAGGCGCTGGATGCCGTAAACGACATCAGCAGCCAGATGGCGGTCACCACCCAGGCCGATACATCCAGGTCGTTTACCGACAACAGCGTTGGGAACGCCAGCTGGAGCGCCCAACTCCTTTCACCCACCTCACAAAATGGTACTGGCGTCATTGAAGTCGCGACGGGAACGGCGGTGCAAAACGCCATACTGCATTTTAACGTCGCTTCAGGTCTGACGCTGGGCGGACTGACCGTCACCTGGGCGCTGTATGACAGCAACAACGTCAAGATTGCCGGTAACTCATTCAATGGCGGATTGCTGATTGGCGGCAATATCGATATTGCCCTCAGCGGGGTAGTACTGCACCCCGGCAACTATCGCCTCGACTATACCGGCAGCGTCGGGGCTCTGGGGCTGGGGAATATCACCATCACCCCCAGCGTGAAAGGCACGATAATCGACCTGCAAAACTTCGAGACTTCAACAGCGAACAGCGTCACCGGCAATATTTATGACGGAGACCATATTGCCAGCGTGCATACCTTGCTAACGGTGAATGGCACTGGCGGCAGCGCCGCCACGCTGGATCCGCTGAGCAGCACGACCAGCGCCATCATTAACGGGTTGTACGGCAAACTGACCATTGGCATTGATGGTCATTACACCTATGCCCTCAACAGCGATGTCTCGCTCTCCACCATCGTCACCAAAGAGACATTTACCTACACCCTTAACGACCAGAATGGACATACCGATACCGCTACGCTGACCATCAATATGAATCCGCAAGTGGTGAGTACCGTCGATGCCGATCGCCTGACTGGCAGCGCCTACGGCGATACGCTGATTTATCACCTGCTCAATGCCAACGACGCTACCGGCGGTAACGGAACAGCGGACACATGGACCAACTTCTCGCTGGCCCAGGGCGACAAAATCGATATCGGCGACCTGCTGGTGGGCTGGAACGGGCAGAACGCTACGCTCGGCAACTACCTCACCGTGACCACCAGCGGTAACAACACGGTGATTGCTATCGACCGCGACGGTACGGGCAACACTTATCACTCAACCAATCTCATAACGCTGGAGAACGTACACACCACGCTCGATGAGCTGGTGCAACAAAATCACATTGTATCCTGACGTTAACGCAATGCGTTAAAGCGCCATAACTACAGCCCCGGATGCCATGACGTCCGGGGCAATAACAGTCGTCGCTGCCGTATTTTGTAAGGGATAAACTATGAGAAATGTCGCGCCTGTTGCCCTGCTGCTGGCATTAACGCTCTGTACCCTGCGGGTGAATGCCGAAGATGAACCGCAAATTATTACGCCGGAAGGACTGGCTACCAGCCAGATGCTTCCCTCGCTGGACGGCGCGGTTGCCGATCTGCCGCTGAGCGCTGCCGCCCCCGGCAGCCTGACGCTCAACGACGCGGTAAGTCGCGCCGTGAGCTGGCATCCTTCCATTCGTGAATCGATCGGCAAACTGCTTTCGCAAAACGAGCAGATAGACGTGGCGAAATCGAAATATTACCCGCAAGTTTCTGCCGGAATGAACAACGGTTACAGCAATACCTACACCGACCACGGCTTTAGCCCGGCGCTGGTTATTTCGGTGTCACAAATGCTGTACGACTTCGGCAAAGTGGCAAGCCAGGTTCGCGCCGAAACCGCCGGAGCTGCGCAACAGCAGGCGAATGTATTACTCAGTATTGATACCATCGCCCACGCAACCGCCAACGCGATAGTCCAGGTGCAGACGTGGCAGCAAATGGTGGATGCCGCCGAAGAGCAGCTCACTGCCTTAAACGGCATTGGTCGACTGACCCGACAACGCAATGATGAAGGGGCAACCTCGCTGTCCGACGTGGTGCAAACCGATGCGCGCATCGAGTCCGCGCGTTCTCAGTTGGCGCAGTATCAGGCCAATCTCGACAGCAGCAAGGCCACTCTGATGAGTTACCTCGGCTGGAACTCGCTTAACGGCATCAGCAACGAATTTCCGGTCAAACTGGACAGCAGCTGCGATGTGGTCAAACCGGAAGATAAACTGGTTCCTGCGGTGCTGGCGGCCTGGGCGCAGGCAAATGTGGCGCAGGCAAACCTCGATTACGCCAACGCGCAGATGACGCCCACTATCTCTCTTGAGCCGTCGGTTCAGCACTATCTCAACGACAAATACCCCAGCCATGAGGTGCTCGACAAAACCCAGTACTCCACGTGGGTAAAGGTCGAGATGCCGCTGTATCAGGGGGGCGGACTCACCGCCAGGCGCAACGCCGCCAGTCACGCGGTAGAGTCTGCACAGTACTCCATCCAGCGCACCCGACTCGAAGTACGGCAGAAATTACTGGAGTCCCGCAGCCAGGCGTTGAGCCTCGCCACCGCTCTGCAGATTCTGCGTCGCCAGCAGCGGCTGAGTGAACAAACGCGTGAGCTTTATCAGCAGCAGTATCTGGACCTCGGCTCGCGTCCGCTGCTCGACGTGCTTAACGCCGAGCAAGAGGTGTATCAGGCCCGTTTTGCGGAACTCCAGACTCAAAACCAGCTGCGCCAGCTCCAGTTGAACTGCCTCTATAACACGGGCTCTCTTCGCCAGGCGTTCGCCTTAAATAACCGCAGTATTCAATCGGTGGAGATCAAGCTATGAGCGACCTCGATTCACATGCGGAAGATGCGATTGGCGAACACGCCCTGAGCCAGTGGGCGCAGGCGATGACGCATATTGCCAACCACTATCGCGTTACCTGTTCGCCCGGCGCAATCCAGGCCAACGCCCCATGGTTTGCGGGAAAAAGCCGGGCCACGGCCCTGTCGCAACTGGCGCGTCAGGCGGGACTATCATTTCATGCGCTGGATACCGCCACGCAGGCGTTCGGTCAGTGGCGTCTGCCGGTAGTCGCGGAGCTACGCGACGGCCAACTGATGGTGATAGAACATTTCAACGGTGAAGATACGTTAGATGTTTTTATCATCGCCGAAGAAGGCCAGCGTAACCGGTTAACGATTGCAGAACTTCTGCCGGAGATCGTGAGCATTACCGCGCTGCGCCCGCTGTCGGCGCTGAAAGACAGTCGGGTCGACCGCTATATTTCGCGCTTCAAGCCCGACTGGATGCGCGAACTGGTGTTAAAGGACATCCGCCCTTACCTGCCGGTCATGATTGCCGCCTTTTTGATTAACGTTCTGTCGCTCGCCGGGATTATCTTCTCCATGCAGGTCTATGACCGGGTGATCCCTGCCCAGTCTTATCCAACGCTGTATGTTCTCTCCACCGGCGTTCTGGTCGCGGTGCTGTTTGGCTTTTTGCTGCGCGAAGCGCGTACCCACATAATGGACCTGCTCGGCAAACGCGCCGATATGCGCATTTCCGATCGCGTGTTCAGCCACGCGCTGAGGCTGCGCAACAGCGCCGTTCCCCGTTCGACGGGGAGCTTCATTTCTCAACTGCGCGAGCTGGAACAGGTTCGCGAGATGATCACCTCTTCGACCATGTCGACCATTGTCGATCTGCCGTTTTTCTTTTTGTTTATCGTGGTGCTGGCCTTTATCGCCCCGCCGCTGGCATGGATAGCTCCCGTCGCAGCCCTGCTGATGATCCTGCCCGGTTTGCTATTACAGAAGAAGCTGGCGGTGCTCGCCAACCAGGCTGCCCATGAATCCACCCTGCGCAACGCAGTGTTGGTCGAAAGCGTTCAGGGGCTGGAAGACATCAAGCTGATGCAGGCGGAAAACCGCTTTTTACAGCAGTGGAACAGCTACATCCGCATTACCGGAGAGTCCGGGCTGCGCACGCGCAGGCTGACTCAGGGGCTGATTGGTTGGGGTATGTCGGTACAAAGCCTGGTCTACGCCGCCATCATTATGTTCGGCGCGCCGATGGTCATTGAAGGCACCATGACCACCGGGGCGGTGGTGGCCGCTTCGATGCTCGGTTCCAGAATGATTGCCCCGATGGCTAATCTGTGCGGCGTGCTGGCGCGCTGGCAACAGGTCAAGGCCGCGAAGATGGGGTTAGACAGCATCATGCAGCTTCCCACCGAAACGCAGTACGATGAAGACCGGGTGCATCAGGAGATTTTTCACGGTCATTATCTGTTTGAAAACGCGCACTTTCGCTACCACAGCGACGATCAGCGCGTTCCACTGCGCATCTCGCGTCTGGAGGTCATGCCCGGCGAACGGGTGGCGATCCTCGGGCGTAACGGTGCCGGAAAATCAACCCTGCTACAGGCCATGGCGGGCGGAGTGGAGATTATCCAGGGCGATGTCCGACTCGACAACCTCAGTCTGGCGCAGATCGATATGGCTGATTTACGCCGCAACATCGGCTTTCTTAGCCAGAACGCACGGCTGTTTTTCGGCACCCTGCGCGAGAATCTGACCCTCGGCGCACCGCACGCCAGCGACGCGCAGATCTTCGAAGCACTGGAGGTCAGCGGCGCGGCGGCTTTCGTTAAACAACTCGCCAAAGGGCTGGCACATCCCATTATGGAGGGCGGCAACGGTTTGTCCGGTGGACAACGGCAGTCGATCCTGCTGGCAAGAATGCTGCTGCGATCGCCCAATATCGTGCTGCTCGATGAACCCAGCGCCTCGCTGGATGAACATACCGAGCGGGAGTTTATTCAGCGCCTGAACCAGTGGCTGGGCAACCGCACACTGATTGTCGCCACCCATCGCGTACCGGTCCTGGAACTGGTCGAGCGCGTGGTGGTGTTAAAAGAAGGCCAACTGGTCATGGATGCCCCGAAAGCGCAGGCGTTGAATGCGAGCCGGGCACCCGCCCCAACTCACGGTCGGGAGTGGAAAAATGAAAACCAATCCGCATGACGCCGCCATGGATGACCTTGATATCCGTCGCGAGCACCGTTTTTCCGGGGCCAGCCGCATTATTCTGCTCAGCACGCTGCTGTTTGCCGTCCTGGGTATCTGGGCATATTTCGGCAAGCTGGATGAAGTCTCAACCGGCAGCGGGAAAGTAATACCCAGCTCGCGAGAGCAGATCTTGCAGTCGCTGGATGGCGGCATTCTCGCCGAGCTTACGGTTCGCGAGGGCGATAAAGTGCAGGCCAATCAAATTGTGGCGCGCCTCGACCCCACCCGCTCTGAGTCCAACGTTGGGGAGAGCGCCGCCCGTTATCGCGCCTCACTGGCTTCCAGCGCAAGGCTTAATGCCGAAGTTAACGATCTGCCGCTGGTCTTTCCCGATTCACTGCGCGCCTGGCCGGATCTCATCGCCTCCGAAACTCGCCTGTATAAAAGCCGCCGCGCGCAGCTTGCGGATTCAATGGCGGAACTGCAGGATGCGCTGGTCTCGGTCAATAAAGAGCTGGCCATCACCCAACGGCTGGAGAAAAGCGGCGCGGCCAGCCACGTAGAAGTGCTGCGCCTGCAACGACAAAAAAGCGATCTGGGATTAAAAATCACCGACCTGCGCTCGCAATATTTCGTGCAGGCGCGGGAAGCGCTGTCAAAAGCTAACGCCGAAGTGGACATGCTGGCGGCTATTTTGAAAGGACGCGAGGATTCCGTCACCCGTCTGACCGTTCGCGCGCCGATGCGCGGTATCGTGAAAAACATCCAGGTCACCACCATTGGCGGCGTAATCCCGCCTAATGGCGAGATGATGGAGATTGTGCCGCTTGACGACCATCTGCTGATAGAAACCCGCCTGTCGCCGCGCGATATCGCGTTCATCCACCCCGGTCAGCGGGCGCTGGTAAAGATAACCGCCTATGACTACGCCATTTACGGCGGTCTGGAAGGGGTAGTCGAAACCATCTCCCCGGACACCATTCAGGACAAAGTGAAACCGGAAATCTTCTACTACCGCGTGTTTATCCGCACCCATCAGGACTTCTTGCAGAACAAACTGGGACGCCATTTCTCCATCGTACCAGGCATGATTGCCACAGTGGATATAAAAACAGGTGAAAAAACCATCGTCGACTATTTAATCAAACCGTTTAATCGCGCAAAAGAAGCGCTGCGCGAACGATAAATCCTTGAGGATTAGGGGTTGCGGGGGCTGGTCACGCGTGTCACAAGTCTGTTATACTTGCTCTAACACATTGGGGCTGATTCTGGATTCGACGGGATTCGCGAAACCCAAGGTGCATGCCGAGGGGCGGTTGGCCTCGTAAAAAGCCGCAAAAAAATAGTCGCAAACGACGAAAACTACGCTTTAGCAGCTTAATAACCTGCTCTGAGCCCTCTCTCCCTAGCTTCCGCTCTTAAGACGGGGATCAAAGAGAGGTCAAACCCAAAAGAGATCGCGTGGAGGCCCTGCCTGGGGTTGAAGCGTTAAAACTAATCAGGCTAGTCTGGTAGTGGCGTGTCTGTCCGCAGGTGCCAGGCGAATGTAAAGACTGACTAAGCATGTAGTACCGAGGATGTAGGAATTTCGGACGCGGGTTCAACTCCCGCCAGCTCCACCAAAATTCTCCATCGGTGATTACCAGAGTCATCCGATGAAGTCCTAAGAGCCCGCACGGCGCAAGCCCTGCGGGCTTTTTTGTTCCCTCAATTTGTCCCGCGAAGTCCGAAGAGAACTAATTAAATCCGAACCTTTTAGGCCCATTGATAGGCCCAACGAAAAGCTCTATTGTTTTCGTTGGGCCTAAACGCATGGAGATTCCTCATGGCAAGAAAAACCAAGCCGTTAACCGATACGGAAATCAAAGCCGCCAAACCTAAAGATGCCGATTACCAGCTGTATGATGGTGACGGGCTTACTCTATTAATCAAATCCAGCGGTAGTAAGCTCTGGCAGTTCCGTTACTACCGACCTCTGACCAAACAGCGAACCAAACAGAGCTTCGGTGCCTACCCTGCCGTCTCACTTTCTGATGCGCGTAAACTCAGAGCCGAATCTCGAGTTTTATTGGCGAAAGACATTGATCCTCAGGAGCATCAGAAAGAACAGGTGAGGAATTCTCAAGAGGCCAAAACTAATACCTTCTTGTTAGTTGCCGAGCGTTGGTGGAATGTGAAGAAAGCCAGTGTAACAGAGGACTATGCTGACGATATTTGGCGCTCGCTTGAGAGAGATGTTTTCCCAGCAATCGGTGATATCAGTATCACTGAGATTAAGGCTCATATTCTGGTTAAAGCAGTTCAGCCTGTTCAGGCCAGAGGGGCATTAGAGACTGTCCGCCGCCTTTGTCAGCGTATTAACGAAGTCATGATTTATGCGCAGAACACAGGCCTGATTGATGCGGTTCCCAGCGTAAACATCGGGAAAGCTTTCGAGAAACCGCAAAAGAAAAACATGCCAAGCATCCGCCCGGATCAACTTCCACAGCTAATGCAGACTATGCGTACGGCAAGTATCAGCTTGTCCACAAGATGTCTATTCATGTGGCAACTTCTTACCATCACCCGCCCTGCCGAAGCTGCTGAGGCTCGATGGGATGAGATCGATTTTGATGCTAACGAATGGAAAATTCCTGCAGCCCGAATGAAGATGAACCGAGACCATACGGTTCCACTATCCGATGAGGCTCTCTCTGTTCTGGAAATGATGAAGTCACTTAGTGGTGGCCGAGAATTTATTTTTCCCAGTCGCATTAAGCCTACCCAGCCAATGAATAGCCAAACAGTGAATGCAGCCCTTAAGCGTGCTGGCTTAGGAGGCGTTCTCGTATCACACGGTTTACGTTCTATCGCTAGTACGGCACTCAATGAGGAAGGGTTTCCTTCTGATGTCATTGAAGCAGCACTGGCCCATGTAGACAAAAATGAGGTACGTCGCGCTTATAACCGCAGTGATTACCTTGAGCAACGTCGTCCTATGATGCAATGGTGGGCTAATTTTGTTAGCGAGGCCGATAGCGGGTGCATTGTTGAAAGTGGGAAAACGGGGTTAAAACTTGTGGGCTGAGTTTTGAGCTGGACTGGTGTTTTCCCAGCAAAGGTGAATTGGCTCAAACCTGTCTTGGAGGAATCGTAGATAGATCGCAATCGAATCTGACAGTCTGGTTTGTGCCAGAAGCGGAACTTGCTTACATCGGGCTATGTTAGTTTGCCGGAAGCATGTCATCCATTCCTCGCTCAGAGCGAACCATCCTTGATCCTTAGTGTTTAATTTTTTACATCAGACCCCAGAAATGCCGCGTCTGGTGAGTCGGCGAAGCTTACCGGCCTGTCGGTTACTGCAGTCGGGCTGACACCCCGGCAACGCCGGGGAGCTGAAGGGGGCACTAGGTATGATGACTCCTATGTCTTGAATACATAGTCAATAATCACACCTTTAATCAATGTCATTTTGTTCAATAGTTGATCACCCTACAGGTGTCATTTACCGCCAGTTTTCCGTAACTATTATCGCCGCCATGACTTTCTCAGTTCTGGTAGCCCTGACACTTACACCTGCATTATGCGGAATTCTACTTCGCCCCGGAAAGCCACACAACAAAGGGTTCTTTGGAGGTTTTAACCGTTTCTACGGACTCACGGAGCGTAAGTATCGTCACAAGATCCTGAGCACCCTGCGACGTTCTTTACTCATGGTTTTTGTGTACGGTGCAATATGTGTGCTGGCGCTGGCGGTATTTACTCGCCTGCCGGGCAGCTTTCTGCCCACCGAAGATCAGGGCAGCATAATGCTGCAGACCACGCTGTCCGCAGGAGCAACAGCAAGCCGCACCGAAGCCGTGAATCGCCAGGTTGCTGACTGGTTTTTAGACCACGAAAAAGACAACGTCGATGTGGTATTCACCATAAACGGCTTCAACTTCAGTGGATCTGCACAGAAAGCCGGCATGGCGTTTATAAAGCTGAAAAACTGGGATCAACGTAAGGGCAGCGAAAACTCGGCGGAGACCATAACCTCCCGAGCCACCGCCGCACTCTCCTCAATACGGGACGCGCAGATTTTTGCCCTGACACCGCCAGCCGTTCCGGGTCTCGGCCAGAACAATGATTTTACTTTTGAGCTGCTGGTCAGCGGGGGAACCTCGCGTGATGAACTGGAAAAACGACGCGACCAGCTCCTTCAGCTGGCAGGGGAGCGCCCCGAACTCTCTGCCGTGCGGGCTAACACGCTGCCGCAGACACCTCAGCTGCAGGTGGATATCGATACCAACAAAGCCGTGGCCCTTGGTCTGCAGCTGAATGACGTGACAGATACGCTGACCAGCGCCTGGGGCGGCGCCTATATAAACGATTTCATCGATCGCGGACGCGTCAAGCGTGTTTATGTTCAGGGGGACAGCCAGTATCGCTCCGCACCGGAGGACCTGGGCAAATGGTATGTGCGCAACAGTGAAGGCGGTATGACGCCATTTTCAGCCTTTGCAACGACCCACTGGACATCCGGCCCGGAGAGCCTGAACCGTTTTAATGGTTCGGCTTCGTATGAAATTCAGGGAGAAAATGCTAATGGCTATAGTTCAGGGGATGCGATGACAGCCATGGAAGAGCTTTCCGGAGGGTTACCTGCCGGAACGACGGGGGCCTGGAGCGGGCTCTCCCTCCAGGAAAAGCAGGCTGGCGGGCAGTCCACGGCGCTCTATGCTATTTCTATCCTTGTCGTATTCCTTTGTCTGGCAGCGTTGTATGAGAGCTGGTCTGTACCGTTTTCCGTCCTGCTGGCCGTCCCGCTCGAAGTCCTGGGGACGGTACTCGCGGTAACAATGCGCGGACTTAATAACGATATCTATTTCCAGGTGGCACTGTTAACCACCGTGGGGCTGACGTCAAAAAATGCGATTCTGATTATTGAGTTTGCCGAGGATGCATTACGGCAGGGGCGGTCGCTGAGTTCGGCCGCGCTTCAGGCAGCCCGCACACGACTGCGTCCCATCATCATGACGTCGCTGGCATTCATTGCGGGCGTGGTCCCTCTTGCTATTGCGACCGGAGCGGGAGCTAACAGCCGTATCGCTATCGGTACCGGCATCATTGGCGGTACGTTTGCCGGCACCGTACTGGCGCTGTTTTTTGTTCCGTTATTTTTCGTTCTGGTCAAGAAGTACATGACGCTCCGCCGATCGGGAAGAAAGTAACCTGCGGATCAACAAACTGTAAACCGGGTGGTATTGTTACATACCGGCCGGCTTACAACGGCTCTGCGGGTTGAGCTCTGTTTAGCACGACTTTCCTGAGAGTCAGGGGTTACTGTAAACAGGAAGCGAACACGCCATCTGTTGAGAGAATTCGATCACAGGATTTCAGTTCTCTGATGTAAAAACAGTGCGTTTGACACGTCGAAACCTTTTTAATTATGACTGGAAGCAGAACATGCTGACCACTTTGATATACCGCAGTCAGGTAAAACCGGATTTACGGCAGGCCAGCATTGATAAGCTTGTTCTGGACGCCATTATCAAAAATACCGAAAACAGTATCACGGGTATTTTGATTTATGACGGTTCAGCATTTTTTCAGGTGCTTGAGGGGGAAGAAGCCGTCATTGCCGAACTCTTCAGACGGATCCGGGACGATAAGCGGCATAGTTCTGTGGTCCTGTTAATGCAGGATTATTCGGCCTGCAGAAGATTCGGTGCGGCAGGCATGCAGTTCTTTAATGTAAAGAGCAGCGACAAAGATGCCATCCTGAAAGATATACTAACCTTCAGTAAAATAAGGGAAAAATATCTTCAGGATGAACGAATAATCAGACTTATCAGTGCATTTCTCACGTACTGTGGCCGCCATACGTTGCCATCAGATTTCAGAAGCGCTATGTGGCGCCTGGAAGACCGGATACATTTTACACGGTCTCAATGGCCTGCCCGCCTTCCGGAACAGTTATGCCAGTTTGCACTGCAACCCATTGTTGAAGCGTTTACTGGAAAAGTTTCAGCCTATGAGGCGCTAATCCGGAGTCCTTCCGGTACGGCTCCCATTAAGATGGTGGGGGCAGCGGCGGCTGACAAACTATATCATTTTGACCTTCAGAATAAAAAGCAGGCTTTTGCTCTGGCTAGCCAGATCCTGAAGGAGGATGAAAGACTGTCCGTGAATCTGCTGCCCGGGGTCTTAAGCTCGATACCCGGTGCGGTGGAGATACTCTTAAACCAGATTACTGCTGCAGGTCTCAGGCCAGAACAGGTTATCGTCGAGGTAACAGAAACGGAGGCGATCACCGATCAGGAGTCTTTCTATCGCGCATTAAAATCGCTTCGTATAGCCGGCACGGGATGTGCTATCGATGACTTTGGTGCAGGATATTCCGGTTTAGGACTTCTTGCCCGTTTCCAGCCAGACAAAATTAAGATTGATATGACTTTGATACAGGATATACACCTGAGTGGGGTCAAGCAGGCCATTGTGCGCTCGATTGCACGGTGCTGCGAAGAGCTTGGAATTATGGTAGTGGCCGAAGGCGTGGAAAAAATGGAAGAATGGTGTTGGCTGGAGTCCATTGGCATCCATCTGTTTCAGGGTTATTTATTTTCCAGACCTGTTCTTAATGATACCTGCCTTATCCGGTGGCCAGTCAGAAATCAGATAATCTGACAGTATGATTTGTATCAGGCTGGATTTAATAAGGTGGATCGATAGATCGTTTATGATCTGCCTGACACGACTTCTGCACCCCGAACGGAAAAATGGAGCTCACAGGCTGTTCCGGTGCACATGAGAACCCGCCATGTGAAAACAGAAGACTTATGCGGTGTATCGGGCGAATCTGCAAATATCAGGACCGCGGGGATCGTACCCGTGCGGCAGCCGGAACGCTGTCACACCTGCAGATTGAACCGATCTGAACACGGCAAACGGCAAAAAATAGTTGCAGGTTACGGCTCTGCTCTACTGCGAGAGATCGCACTCGGATATACTATCTTCAGGATAGATGGATAGATCAGTTGCCGCAGGCTACCTTGAGCGCCAGCAACATGAAAATGGCCGCCATAACGGAAGACATCAATGTCAGCGTTAATGCTTAATGTAGAAATTTAAATGGACAAATTAATAATGTATTAAATATCAGAGAATACACTGTTGAAACACATTTTTCAGGAGAGCAACAGGTCGGGATCGGGACTCCCTGATATATTATCGCCGCCTGAACTGAAATGAGTAACATCTGAGTACAAAAGGAATAAAAATGAGCGTTATGGAATTTATTGGTAATAGCATTGCCGGTGCAGATAAAATTTACATATACCCCGATATTCCCCGGTCTAAAACCGAAAATGCAATCAGTTCGTATTGTCACGGCTTAAATCACGACGACATTTTGATACTGGTTGATGACACTGTTTTCGGCAGCGCAAAAAATGGCCTGGTAATTACCAGGGATAAGATTTTTTCCAAGGAGCAAATGGAGAAACCCCGGGCATACTCTTTTGATGGAAGTACGAGATTTTTTGTTGAGAAAAAGATAATGGCGGTAGCCATATTCATTAACAACATTAATCTGACAAATACCACTCAGCCATCCTATAAAGACCTGGCACGTTTATTCGATAATGTTAATTCTTTCATAAAAGCGCAATATTCGCTCGAGGCCATAGCTACGATACCGGCCCAGGTATCGGATCCGGTGTCAGCTCAGGTACAAACTTCTGCCCCGGCTCATGCAAAAGCTCCGGTTCAAACTCCGGCCCCTGCCCAGGTTGAGTTTCAGATCTCTGCGCCGCACAGTCACCCGTCATTATACAGAAACTTATCTGATGATGGGTTGATGCACAAGATTAAGGTTGAAAAAGGGGTCGATTCCTTTTTTAATTTTTTCTCTAATGGCGATGGCAGGACAGGGAGTGAGGTCATCAGGAAGGAAGTTACTGGTTTCTTATTAAGAAACATAGCATATATAAGATCTGAGTATATTGACAGAAACAACATAACGGGATTAAAGAACAATACCGCTACCATTGAACTTTTACTTTATTCTCTGGCTGTTCTGCGGTTGGAAATGAGCGAACGTTATGTGAATGAAGATGCTATACATCTTGTTTTGCTTGAAGGTGTTAAGGGATTCCTCGATGCGGGAACTACGGGTAGAGAAAAGAGTGTAATAAACAACCTGTGCTCACTCTCACTATCTTTAGGTGATGATTTTGATGATGTCACTACCTCATTTTATCTTCGTCTTTTGAGTAGTAACATTAACGGAAGAACGGTTGCCAGTGACTTAGATCTTGAAAACTTACTTGATCGATTCCACGGCGAGGAACATCTAACCGGGGCTTCGTCCTTTGAAGACGTCGCCGGGAATGTGATTGACGACATCCTGAATCAATCTGTGAAAGAGTTGGGTGATTTAACCATCGACAGAAAAGCCACCCAACACGCGCAGCGATGTGTTGACGTCATTCTCGACAAATTCAGGTAGTGCGATAAAAATCGATACCGGCCCTCTTTGACAGAGGGCTTTCTTTTGCAGACAAAAAAGCACGTCGCCACGGGGTTATAAAAAATATTATACCAACACGGGACGCCGATCGGCCCGAACGACACACTCATTGCCGGGCATGCCATTGCCGCCGGCGCCGTGCTGGTGACGAATAATGTGCGGGAGTTTGAGCGGGTGCCGGGGCTGAAACTGGAAGACTGGGTGAATTAACGAAGTCTGGCCGCCATCCGGCGGCCAGACAGTCATTCAGCGATAAAAGTCGTATTCACTTCATCGTTTCTGTATGACACAATCCGGATATTCAGATATTTGGCACCAGCGTTTCACCGTTACTTTTTATAACATCGGCATACCAGTAGAAGCTCGCTTTTCTGTAGCGCTTAAGATCGCCCCGTCCCGTATCATCGCGATTGACGTAGATAAAGCCGTAACGCTTACCTAATTCCGCGGTGGAGTTACTGACCAGATCGATGGGGCCCCATGATGTGTATCCCATCACATCCACGCCATCTTCGATAGCTTCCCGGACCTGGTACAGGTGGTTATTCAGATAAGCGATACGGTAGTTGTCGTCAACCGTAAAGTCGTCTTGAAGAATATCTCTGGCACCCAGTCCGTTTTCGACAATGAACAGCGGCTTCTGATAGCGATCCCACAGCATGTTTAACAGGATGCGCATTCCCGTCGGGTCAATTGTCCAGCCCCACTCCGACACCGGCAGCAGCGGGTTTTGTATCATGCTCAGCACGTTACCCCGTGACTTCTCGATGGTGTCCTCGTCGGTTGTCGCACAGCCGCTGTTGTAATAGCTGAACGAGATGAAGTCCACGGTGTTGTTCTTCAGCTGCTCGCGGTCCTCCTCTGTAATATCCAGCACAATATTATTGTCACGGAAGAAGCGCAGCATGTACCCCGGGTAGGCTCCGCGGCACTGCACGTCGCCAAAGAACAGCCAGCCGCGGTTCTCATTCATCGTTTTCAGCACGTCATCCGGTTTGCAGGTCAGCGGATAAAGCAGGCCGCCCAGGAGCATATTGCCGATTTTTGCATCCGGGATGATGTCATGGCACCGCCCCACGACGATGGCACTGGCGACCAGCTGATGGTGGATAGCCTGATAGATATCAGCCTGACTGCTGCCTTCAGGCAGGCCCACTCCGGTCAGCGGCGCGTGAAGGGACATGTTGATTTCGTTGAAGGTCAGCCACAGCTTGACCTTCTCTCTGTAGCGCCCGAAAACCGTGACGGCGTAGTCAGTGAAAAAACCAATCAGTCTGCGGTCAGCCCAGCCGTTATAGCGGGTCACCAGATTCCAGGGCATCTCATAGTGGGAGAGCGTCACCATCGGCGTAATTCCGTGCTGCAGAAGCTCGTCAAACAGCCTGTCGTAGTAGGCCAGACCGGCTTCATTCGGGGTCTGCTCATCACCCTGTGGATAGATGCGTGCCCAGGCGATGGAAACGCGCAGGCAGGTAAACCCCATCTCGCTGAAGAGTTTAATGTCCTCCGGGTAACGGTGGTAAAAGTCGATGGCCACGTCCTTGATGCTGCTGACGCTCCCGTCACGCTCCACCACCTCGCCGAAGATACCTGCGGGCTGAACGTCCGAGGTGGACACCCCTTTGCCGTCCTTGTCCCATGCACCCTCGACCTGGTTTGCGGCAATTGCTCCGCCCCAGTAAAAATTATCCGGGAATTTTTTCATGAATCTTCCTCACTTAATCGTTGTCATCAACACCGTGTCATATGAAACAGTCTGTTTATCTGCTAGATGTACTGCCCTGAATTCATCGCTGTTATTGATTAATACCGGCGTGTCCAGCAGACATCCTGCGCTTTGAATAAAATCGAGATCAAATTCAATCAACAGATCACCGGCTTTTACCGAATCACCCGTTTTTACATGTGCCGTAAAACCTTCACCTTTCAGATTTACGGTATTGATCCCGACGTGGATCAGCAGTTCCACACCATCATTACTGACTAGGTTGATTGCATGTCGGGAATTAAATATTGACGACACAACTCCGTCAAAGGGCGCAATAACTTTACCGGAGGTTGGAATAATCCCCACTCCGTTACCCAGCAGGCCACTGGCAAAGGTCGGATCGCGGATTTCGGCAATATCAATAACCTTCCCCTGTAGTGGAGAGAGAATAACGATCTCTGCTGTTTCTGGTGCGATACCTGGGTTAGCACTTGGCGATTCTTTTGATGCCGGCAAACCGAAGAAATAGGTCAGTAAGGTAGAAAGCACGAGCGATAAGGCCGTGCCGATTATGGCCCCCCACACGGTCATATCCATACCGGTAGGTGGGATCATCTGAGCGAGAGTGAAGAAGCTGGTCAGACCGAAAGAATAGACACTACCGTGGAATGCTCCGACTATTGTCCCGCCTATGGCTCCGGCCGTGCAGCCGAAGATGAATGGCCGTCGGTTTGGGAGGTTAACACCATATACTGCAGGTTCTGTAATACCAAAAATGGCCGCGCTGACTGCCGAACCCGAAAGGGTTTTCAATTTTGGATCCTGGGTTCTCAGGAACACACCCAGCGCTGCGCCCAACTGGCCTACCACGGCCGGTACCAGTAATGGCTGCATAATATCATGGCCTAACACGCTGATGTTGTTAAGCATGATGGGAACAAGACCCCAGTGCAGACCAAACATGACGCAGACCTGCCACAGTCCCCCCATGATCGTACCCGCTAAAGCAGGCGCAAACTCATAAGCGGCCAGAAACGCATTTGCCATAAGGTGGCTGAGGCCGGTAGCGAGCGGTCCAATAAGCAGGAACGCAGCAGGAACGACGATGAGAAGCGCTATCAGAGGGGTGAAGAGGTTTTTGACCGCTGAAGGGAGAATTTTATTACAGAATTTCTCCACCACACTACTGAGCCAGGCAGCAAATATGACCGGAATAACCGAGCCGGCATAATTAATATAAGTGACGGGAATTCCGAGGAAGGCATCAACTGACGCGCCGTGCTGTAACTGAGCGTCGAACGCCGCTATCATTGCCGGATGCATCAGTGCGCCGCCAATCGCCATCGACAGGAATGGTGACCCGCCAAAACGCTTGCCTGCAGTGTAACCCAGCACGAGAGGGAAGAAATAAAACAGGGCATCACCAGCTGCCGCCAGTATTTTGTAGGTTCCGCTCGACTCAGTCGTAATTCCGCAAACGATAGCAAGGGCTAGCAGCCCCTTCATAATCCCGGAAGCGGCCAGGATCCCCAGAAAAGGGGTAAAAATCCCCGAAACCACATTAATCAGCCTGTTAAAGATATTTTCTTTTATGACTTCCTCGTCGCTGCTCCCTGCAGCTAGATCAGTCTCATCCGTAATGCCTGTAGCTTCGATAGCCTTATAAACTTCAGAAACACTATTACCCACAACCACCTGGAGTTGGCCCCCGCTTTCTACCACCATAATAATCTCTGGATGGTTGCTCAAATCATCCTTCAGAACAACATCATATTTTCTTAACTGAAAGCGAAGCCTTGTTGCGCAATGGGTCAAACTTTTAATATTATCCGGGCCGCCGACCCGGTTAATTATAAATTCAGCAAGTGACTGATATTTCATAGGGACATTTACCTTTCAAAAAGCAAAAAAAAACCCACTCCGCCCAGGTAACACTGGTCTGAAGTAGGTTTTGCCTGCAAATGCAGTAACAATCCAGCTTCTAAAAATTCGTCTGAGAAATGTATAAATAACTGGGGTTGCCAGATACCTAATTGTCTCCTCAAAAATGTTATACACCGTGCCTGAGTTCATATGAATAGCAGAAATGCAGTTTGGCGGATTACCGATATCAATCGTCGTAAAATATACAGATAGCAAAAAATAAAGCCTCATATGATATGAGGCTTTATTTATACAGATCTATTAACATGCAGGGAAAAATTGAGGTGGCGGGACAACATGATATGTTTTTACCGGTATGCCCTGCATTCACTCTGAAATCCGGTTCTCTATTTTCCGCTACGGAAATCAGGAACATTTTCTGAAACGAGCGAGAAATCAGAGAACTCCACCTCGCATCCGGAGGCGTTAGGCGCTTGTGCCTCAAACCCTGTGTATAAAATCTGTTCCGCGTCGTTCAGCACATCAAGGGGAAATGCGCGCACAAATATCCATTTTTGACCATCCAGCGAAGCATGGAAGGCAAATACATTATCTTTGCGGGAGATCCGTAAATGTACTTCCTGTCCACTGACGGTAAAAGCATTGGCATCATCGGAGGTATATCCGTTGTTCACCACAGAGACAACCATGGGTTCACGTTCGGGTGAATATTCAAAGCACAACTTCGCCCATGATCTTTCGTTAACGTAAAGAAGCAGCACGCCGGCATCGAAGGTGTTGCCGAATTCGACTTTTACCGTTGAACGAAATTGAAAGTCTCCGTCAGGAGCCGGACGTAAAAGTGTTGCTGCATTACACCGGCTTGCAGACGTTACCTGGCTTGTGCCCCTTCCCGGATCGATGAAAATATCACTGTACGGCAATGCCCTAACGACTATCTTCCGGGAAAGCGCATCAATGTTCCATACGGAGCCTTCTGACGGCTGTAAGAGACTAATGTTGTCATGTGAAAGATGGTTCATAGCTACTCCTTTTATGTATTTTGTTGATTTTTGATGAGTTACAGAGTTTTTTTCCCAGAGAAAATAGAGATGATGGTCAGGGAAAAAAGCATGACCAGGGCGGACAGGAAACAAAACGCATTGGCCAGTCCTGTATAATGTGCAATAAACCCGACCGCAGCGGGCCCCATAAGCACCCCCAGATATCCCAGCATGCTTGCAGCGGAGATAGCCAGAGAGGGGGCCATTGAATCCTGTTTGCCTGCACGCGTGAACAAAATAGGCACCACGTTACCGGCAGCAAAGCCCGTTATCGCAATCGCACCAAAGACGATGGCAACGGTTGAGGACAGTGAAATAACCAAAAGTCCAATCGCCGTAAATATTACACCCAGAGTCAGTACCCAGCGCTCCCCTGCAAGTGAGACGAGCCTGTCACCGACGAAGCGGCTTAATGTCATCGCCACTGCAAAGACAACATATCCCGATCCTGCTATGTTTGCCGGTATACTTTTTTCCTGAATCAGGAGCAATGCTCCCCAGTCAAGCATCGCACCTTCCGCCAGGAACATCACCATCGCCAGAAGGCCTATCACAATTACTTTACCTTTAGGAAGTACAAATAATGGCGCGTCATTAACCGTAACTGTTCTGAGGAACCTGTTTCTGATAACCGAGAGGCATATCAGTATCGTAAATATTGCGATCATTGATGCCACAAAAACGTGTAATCCCGTGGCAATCAGCAAAGTCATAACCACAGCGCCGGCAAGCCCTCCAACGCTGTAAAAACCATGAAATCCTGACATTAAAGGCATACCCGCACGATCCTGAACTTCAGAACCGTGAATGTTGGCTGCTACATCAGTCGCACCAATCGAAAGGCCAAATAAGAAAAGTGCAGCACCAATTCCCAGGGGGGTGGAAAGCAGGGCAAGAAGGGGTAAAGCAACCACAATACCCACAGCACCCATGATGATGACCATCCGGCTGCCGGCTTTAGCAGAAATGCCACCGGCAGCAGGCATCCCTATTAATGCCCCCAGACCCAGACATAACAATACGGCACCCAAAAGAGCGGGCTCCGCCTGCATACGGCTTTGGGCGAAGGGTACCAGGGGAGCCCAACAGGCGAGCCCAAAACCAGCGATAAAGAATGCCAATCTGGTGGCAAGCTTTGCGTCAGTAAGTTCTGTGAATTTAATCTTGTCTGCTGAATAAGCCAGATCATTTCCTTTCCCTGATGTCATTTCTTCACTACTTTTCATCTGATACGCCCTGTGCGACGGTGTAAAAACAACCTAAAAAATACCAGTAGCAAGCGTGTCATGATTCAGATAGGATGACAAATTATGTCTAATATACGCCAAAACATTATGAATCCAGATTTCGCTATCTCGCCTCTGGTAGGTCAGCCAGAACAATGGGGGGCTGATGTTCTTGAAAAGCATACTCATGCGCGCCACCAGTTAATTTTTTCCTCCCGGGGCGTCATTCACATCAAAACACATGCCGGCGAGTGGGTTCTTCCACCCAGCAGGGCACTCTGGATTGATGCCGGTACTGAACATTATGTTGAAACCAAGAAGCCAGCCTCGCTCTTTGTTCTGTATATTTCTCCCGCTTTTTTTTCCATGGATAAGCCTGAACACTGCTGCGTGGTTGAAGTGAGCAACCTGGTCAGGGAGCTCATCATGACGTGTGCAAAAATGGGATGGACCTATGATGAAAACAGTCACAGTCACCGACTGGCAGAGGTGTTGGTAGGCAGTCTTTCAGGTTTACAGCTCGCATCACTGGAACTGATCAAGCCGAAAGATCCCAGAGCCATCCACTTAATAAAATTACTGGAGCACGACCCGGGATCACGACGGTCGCTGCACGACCTGGCCCGAGAAGCAGGAGCTAGCGGAAGAACGATAGAACGACTTTTTGCTCAAGAGACAAATCTTCCCTTCGGAGCCTGGAGGCAGAGGCATCGAATGCTGTTTGCGCTGGAACGTCTGGCTTATGGTCAGAGTGTCATGAATGTCGCGCTGGAGTCAGGCTATGAGTCTGCTTCAAGCTTTATTGCTGCTTTCAAGGCAATGTTTGGTACCACGCCATCTAAATATTTCTCATAACCAGATTCACATGAACAGAACGGTCTGGCTCCTTTACAGCCCTATCAGGGCGGGACCATCGACACTCTTTTATTCGCTATTTTCCTTTCATGCAGATATATCGAATAAACGACAAATTATAATCAGGAACTGACAGGACTGGAAAAAATGACTCTGTGTTCAGGAATTTTAAATTAAATACGATTAACTTTTTATCTTGGCAAGGTTTACAGGAAGGTGCAGGATATTAATTCGTTATATGAATCCATTCAGACAAAATGAAGCCTTCTCATAATACATAACGATTTTCTCTCTCTATTGGACCGTCCTTCAGCATTATATGTTTATTCCAGCCCTAATATACAGGTTAGCTATAATGTCAGATACAGCGAATAAATATTTCACAATAACAGTGTTCCCGGATAATTTTTTATTCCGAGGGCAACACTAAACTTTCCGCGAGGAACTCTACAAATGATGAGGTTCTTGATGGAAGAACAATGTTTTTATAATAAACCGCATTGAGTGGTTCGCGGACACGCAGTTTCTCTTTTATATCAAGATTGACAAGATCACCCTTTGTAATATCATTTTTTACATACGGTTCTGGCAGGCAAGCAATACCCGACGAGTGAATGGCCAGCTGTCTTATAATCTCACTGTTTGAAGCGACAATGGATGGCTGAATTTTATAATAGTGTTCTTCGCCCGTATCCAGAGGCCAGTCATTCATTAAGGAGTTTTGTTTGTAACCTATCAGCCTGTGGCTTTTTAATGCATCAACTCGATGAGGCATACCATGCTCTGCAATGTATCGCGGAGAGGCAACAAACATCATCTGGCACAGCCCAAGTATCTTCGCATGTAAGCCGGAGTCTTTGAGTTTTCCGATGCAAACAGCAACATCACTTCTGTGTTCAAGCAAATCATAAACATTGTCATTTGAAATTATTTCAATTTCTATCTCAGGATAGCATTTCTGATATCGATGCAGAACCGGTGTAATGACGTGCAGTACAAGAGACGTGGAGGCAATGATCCGAATCTTCCCGGATGGATGACGACGTTTCATGGTGACATGTTCTTCTGCATCCTCTACTGAAGCAATGATTTGTTTGGCATATTCCAGGAATGTCCTTCCTTCTTCAGTGGATTCCAGTCTCCGCGTTGAGCGTCTGACCAGTACGGTATCTAATTTCTCCTCCAGTCGTCGAAGCGCTCTGCTAACAGCTGATACGGTAAGATCCAGCTCATACGCAGCTCGTGATAATGCCCCTGTTTCTATAACAGCAATAAATATCTGCATTTCTGCTAAAGTTGTTTTCATCTTTGCCTTGAAGTCAAAAGTGTTTTAACGGCATAAATCTGTTCTTATTCACAGAGATATTTCAGTATTAATCCTTACATTTATCGATTAAGGATTTTTATGCCAATAGCACTCTTCGCTTTGACAATCAGCGCTTATGCTATCGGGACAGCTGAATTTGTCCTTGTTGGAATCATTCCCATCATTTCAGCTGATTTATCAGTTTCAGTACCGTCAGCGGGTCTGCTTGTCAGTCTCTATGCGCTGGGGGTGGCAGTAGGTGCACCTCTTTTAACTGCAGCCACAGGAAAAATGTCCCGCAAAACGCTTCTTCTGTGCCTGATGGTCGTTTTTACTCTAAGCAATTTGTATGCCTGGCAAGCTCCCGGGTTCGTTTCGCTGATTGTGGCGAGGATCATCACCGGCATGGCACACGGCGTGTTCTATTCCATTGCTTCAACCATCGCTGCCAGCCTTGTTCCAAAAGATAAAGCCACGAGTGCAATAGCTATCATGTTCGCCGGGCTGACCGTTGCTCTGGTCACCGGTGTTCCCCTGGGGACTTTCATCGCTCAGCACCTTGGCTGGAGAACCACATTTTTGTCAGTGTCTGTTCTCGGGATGATCGCCTTTGCAGGCAGCTTGTTACTGATCCCTCGCGGCATAAAAAAATCTGAACCCGCGCCAGTAAGATTTCTACTCAGGGTTCTGACAACCCCCCAACTGATACTGGCATATTCCCTGACAGCGGTCGGGTACGGGGGATCGTTTATAACGTTTACCTACCTTGCCTCTACTCTTGAGGAAATATCCGGATTTTCACCCGCTGCTGTAAGCGGTGTCATGCTGGTATACGGTTTTGCAGCTGCACTGGGTAATCTGTATGGCGGACGGATCTCTGACAAACACGGCCCTATTAATGCCCTGAAAATTATATTTTTATTACTGTCCCTGGTGTTGTTCGCTTTATATCTGACAGCATCTAATTCATGGCTGATGCTGGTCACTACATTTGTCTGGGGTGCTGCCGCATTTGCAAACGTCCCTGTACTGCAATATCTGGCTGTCAGGCAGGCTGAGAAATTCGTTCCTGAAGCTGTGGATGTGGCATCAGGGCTGAATATATCGGCCTTCAATATCGGTATCGCTGGCGGAACCTGGATAGGTGGACTGGTCGTAATCCATTTCGGTCTCCTGCATACCACATGGCTTGCCGGTGCGGTCGTTTTCTTCGCTTTCCTGCTCAGTATTTTCGCGGGAGCGCTACAAAAAAGGGAAAGAAGCACTGAAGCTGCGTACTGAAAACCGTCGTGAGCATCACCCATAAATTCATTTAGTTCCCAACGCATATAGCCTGAGTCCGGAGCTATGCTCCTCCTCAGGCTATAGCAGTTACACTGAATAACAGACTGACTGGCAGTTAGGCATCGACAAAGAGAACTTTACCGTTGATAAATCCGTCAACAGAACGCTGGAACGCTTTTCCGACCAGTTTGCCCGGAACTGGCTGGAACCCTGGCAGCATAGGGCCGTAAACATCCCAGGCTTCTTCCAGTACGGTTGGGTTCACTACATTGATACGGATCCCGCGGGGCAGTTCGTTAGCCACACACTGTACAAATGTGTCGATAGCACCGCTGGTTGTCGCGTCAGCAATAGAGCCGGGGATAGGTTTCACATTATGAATGCCGGAAATTAAAGTGAATGAGCCGCGGTCGTTGATGTACTCAAGGCCTATTTTAACAACATTGATCTGACCCAGCATTTTGCTCTGGACAGTAAGCTCCCACTGCTCAGCCGTCATATCGACAAAACTGGCATATTCGCAGTGACCAACTGCGTTAACAACAGCATCAAATGCGCCGACGCTTTTGAAAAGAGCTCTCAGAGATTCATGGCTGGTAATATCTACCTGATAGTCCGTACCTTTTCCTGAGCGACTGGCGGTAATAACTTTGTGATCCCCCAAACCGGTCAGCGCCGCTTTACCCATCTTCCCCTGAGCACCAATCAGAATTACAGTTTTCATTATTTGCCTCGGATATGTTTATGAAATACGGGAGAAATCATATATGAGGTATGATACAATTTAAATAAAGCTGGAATTGTATGAGGTACAACTAGAATTGGATTTCATTGATATCAAACACATGCGTGTATTTTTACTGCTGGTTAAAGAACTCAATGTCTCAAGGGTAGCTTCAAAGCTGGATATCTCTCAGCAGGCAGTCAGTGCATATCTTAAAAGACTCAGAACCTATTTCGGAACCGAGCTGTTTCTACGCAGGAATGCAGGACTGGAGGCGACCGACTATGCCATTTTTCTGGTGCCTAAAGTAGAAAAAATCCTGGATGAGGTTAGCCAGCTTCGTTCACCCCAGGTATTTAATCCGAACATTCAGGACTTCAGCATATGCATAATGGCAAACGAATATGCTCAACTTACTATCATCCCATCCTTACTGAAGACACTACATATGCAGGCACCGCGGGCCAGCGTTGAAATCAAAGACTTCAATTCCAGGCACCACGTTGAAAGTCTTAATTCCGGCGATGTCGATCTGGTACTGGGTTTTTCGAATCATATTGATCCCGGACTGATACGCAAAAACATCCGGCGTGAAGAGTACTGCTGTGTGGTCAGACACGGCTCAGCTATTCCGGGAAAACTTGAAATGAAAATGTCCTTTTCAGACATTCCTGCCGTTAAATTTGCTCCGAGTGCCGGTAATATTGAAAATCTGGTTGATGATTTTTTTAACAAAGCCGGAATGAAAAATAATGTCATCGCTACGTTACCGTGTTATACAACGCTCGGCGCTTTTTTCACTGCGAATGACGCCATTGCTTTCATTCCATCAGCGATAGGAGCGCAGGGAAATTACTGTAAACTGGAGATGCCAGAAAAAATGGTCCCGTTTGATGTTACTGTCGCCTGGCATCGGAAAAGTAATGATAATCCGCTCCGAGTATGGTTGACCAAAATACTGGAAATGACGACTATTTCCGGGGACACGAATTGTATTTAACATTTGCGATCAGCCAGAAAAAATGATCGGCTTATACAACATCAAATGGCATATAGCTATAGCTCCAGATTCCCTTTGAATTTTCTCCTGCTTTTGCATCAGCTCAAACTTATTCATTTGTAATCCTGGCTTTGATATTCAGAAGGAGGATTCTCATCGCCAGTTCTGATCCACTTAGTCAACAGATCATGCAACGTCTGTAGGTGGGATTCGACCTTCTTCCATTCGCTGTTCTGACATAAGCCAGCAAGGATTAGCGCAGGTTCCGACTTTACCTTTTTTCGGATCTCAGGAAAGGATGAAAACAATTGGTGCTGATAGGGCGCTAATCATCTCTGATTGTTGCGATGAATGGATTATTGCCATATGGGAAAGAGGGGGTTAATTATTGCTAAAAGTGGATAAGTCGTCCTGCCGGCAAATCAACGACGAAGCGGCACTCATTAATTTACCCTGAACGTCCACCCTGACCTCTGGCATCATGTCTGGTCAGTAAAGTCCGCTCTGTGCCAGGAGCGGACATAACTCACATCTCGAAGTGTCAATCAATAGACGCCGCCCAAAAAACACATTTGTTAATAGCATATATCCATCATTTCTGTTGTAATTCATGTATAAATGTATCTTTATAGTTTTTTAGCATATCAAGATACATTGCATAGGTTGATGACGATGGCCTAAGACGTCATTCTTGTGAAGAAACGCTGTTTACTTTTAAGGTATGTTAAACTAATGAATCGAAAAATGACTGCGTTGGTTATCGGAAATGCAAGTTATCCGGGGCAGGAATTAAAAAATAGCACTAACGATGCAGAAGATATGTATACGGCGCTTAGTGAGTTTGGATTCTCCGTAATCCATTTATCCAATGCAACCCAAAGAGAAATAGATGAGGCGGTCAAATCATTCAGGGATAACTTGAACAGCAATGATATAGGCCTTTTTTATTTCGCTGGTCACGGGATGCAGATAAATGGCGAAAACTACATTACTGCTGTAGATACTGATTTTGGTACCGAGATTGATGCAAAATACTCATCCTACCCATTAAATAAAGTTATTGAGATAATGGAAAAAAGTGGCAATAAAACCAATATTATTATATTGGATGCTTGCCGGAATAATCCTTACGAGCGAGCGTGGCATAGAGCCCCAGCTCAAAGAGGTTTAGCTCCATTGTTTGCACCGAAAGGAACTATTGTAGCTTTTGCGACTTCCCCAGGTGAGGTCGCCGGCGACGGAGTAGGGAGAAATGGTTGTTATACTGAAGCTTTACTTAAACATATAAAATCGCCAGATATTCCAATTGAAGAAATGTTTAAGAGGGTAAGAAACTCTTTAGCTGTTCTTACAAAAAGTAAACAGACATCTTGGGAACATACCTCTTTATCAGGCGATTTTTTCTTTAACATAAGTTTGGTTAGCTCAATAGGAAAATATGGAAAGGAATCTATTGCCGATAACTTATTTAATGTTAAAGCAGGCATCAGGCTCCACGGGGTAATAACCAAATTAAAATCTCATGACTGGTACATTCAAACTCCTGCCGCAAGAAGCATTAAGACTGAAGATATTAATCAATCAGATATTGACTCGGTTTTTGTTTTAGGTAGGAATATTTATCAGGCAGCTTGTGGAGGAGCTCATGGTGCGAGCGAATTTATATCTTCGTTCCGTGATAAAACTCACGACATCATAGAGGAATTGAGATCTGCCATATTAGATGGGATGTTATTTGAGATTTTCTTTAACTCAAATGGTGAGTTAAGAGATAACTTCAAAACTTCCAAGTTCAATAGCGTATTTGAACTTCAAAGATATTCAGAATTTGATGAATCATTCAAATTCATATCAGACATCTTAGCGATCTACCCTAATAAGTTTCATATAATCCCAGGTAAAAATAGAAATGTTTCAGTAGATGTGGAAACTATAATTAATGATAAAGATGAATACAAGGTGATAGGTGTTTATCTGGGCGGTGTAAACCTCCTCCGGCAAGATGAGGACTTTGGATACTATGAAGATGAGGGGGTTGTCCCATATGAGGCACTAAGAAAGCTAGCATTTGAAAGACGCTTGTCGGAAGAAATGCTCATACCAAATGCTAAACTTACAATCAATTTTGATTTTGCAGCTGATGGTCAATCAAAAATTTTATTCCCGTATGGCCATACGGTGGCAAAATAAATTTTAAAGGCGTTGGTTAAAACAAAAAAACAGTAAGACCATCGTATTAAAGTCCGCTCCAAGCTTATAGCTACCCTGACATCCGCTTAGGGCACGGAGCGGACCAGAAATGACACTCACCTACAGAATAAATATTTTTAGTGATACCGAAAATTTAATGACTTTTTCACATTTATTAGCACACAAAATAGCTTAAGTATATGTGAGGAAAATAACTAACATCCGTTACTCGCTCATGAGGGAAAACCATACTCAAATTTCCCACATTGCAGGAGATATGGATATTAACACGTCACCGTGAAACAAAGGACGTATCATCGGCAAATAGGCAAAAAAAGACCACTTCAGATATCTTGACCTGTTACCCGTTGATTTACACGCCAATGCGACTATTTGGCTGCGAGTTCAATTGCTAACTTCCGCTCCTCGCTCATAGCAGACCTCGCAACACTGCAGGCGGTCCGCTGTGTGCCAGGAGCGGAACTAAGTGTGCCAGAGACTCTCTAAAAGTTGATAGTTCTTTTTGTAGGGATACTTACACGTTTATCACGTGCAGATTTCATTACTTTCTCCTTATCGCAGAACGTTGGTATAGGCTTCTAGCCTTTATTCAAACCGCTGTTCCCTTTCACTATCTTCCCTTTGTTCGCGTTCTTTTTGGCGTTCGACCCACTGATTCATTTTTTCACAAACTGTTTTGGCAGCCTCGGCGATATCTGGACGCTCGTGTTTACTCAGCGCACCGATGGCGCTTGATCTAGCTTGCATTATGTTCGCCAGGCTACCAGTCCAAGAGGATGGAGTGATTCGATCAGCAAAAGACTCCAGCACAGCTAATGGCTCAGGAGAGGCCTCTAACAGTTCTATAGCAGCTTCGTGTAGGGTTAGTACATTCTGTTCATCATTCTTTGACCAGAGAGTCACACCAGCCGCAATGGCAGCCCAAACACTGGGATCATTTCTGGCACGGCACCATTCAATCAAGATGCTAGTACTTACATCAGCAAGAGGAGAAAGGCGTAAACCGCCACGACGAATAAAGAACTGTCTTCCCTGCTGCTGTTCCTCGGTGCATTCAAAAATGCCATTGAGAAATGATTCAGGCATTAACGCAACAGTTGTTGCTATAGTCTTCTCGAATCCCAAAAAATATCCATAGTGTTCATCAATAACATTGAAAATTGCGTCCAACCACTCAATTTTTTTTGCCTCATTACCATCGAAACGCAATGCGGCATCGATAACTCGCTCCATGTAAAAATCAATTGTCCCTCTTTGGCCTCTGTCGCTGCTTTTAACCCGCTGGATTGCAGCAGCAAGACCAATCAACCGAAAGTCTGCGCCAAGCGTATCTACCGATTTGTCTTTACCATGCAGTCTCATGGAGAGCGCATGCAAAATGACATTATCTCCGCTTGCTTTACTCAGGAGTTGCTCAGCAAGCTCGAGAAGACGAATTCTCGGCAAATTGGCATATTGTTCTCGCCATAGAATAGGCTCATACATGAAAGGGCTAATGTCTGGATCATCCAAATGCTTTATGCAGCGATCCAAATCAGTTACCGTAAATGTCCCCCAAGGATGCAAGCCAACCAATACCTGTCGAAGTTCAGGATGCTGCGCACATTGTTCGAGAAACTTCTGTGCTAATGATGGATCGACAGAGTCCACTTCTTCGATGAACCCCCCAATAACTCCAAAGTCTTTGTTAGCATCTGGCTGTTTTTCAATTTGTTCAACAAGTCGCTGCCAGCCAATACGTAGATCATGTGTCCCTCGAGCAAGTCCTCGACCAAAGACAGCACGATAAGGCATTCCACCGATGGAGAACAGATCTACTCCTAACTCCTCAAGTACATGATTTGATAAGGCAAAGTCTTGTCCCAATTGAAGTGCTTTAGCTTCAAGTCGTTTTCCGGCTGCGGTATATTTATCGGAGTCCTCATGATCAAAATCCGCATCCAGCGCCCAATAATCATGATTTGTACTCAACACGTATGTCTTTATTGTTGGAATTAACGCAATGGGCTCCAACTCCTTCTCTAAGGCAGCAAGATTATCCGGCAACGGCTCAACATCATCTCCATCGCTACGCTTGGTATAGTCAAAATAGACCGTTGAACGAACGGCTTTCCAACCTTCCCCCCAAGGACTTAAAGCATTTAATGTACGGGCAGCATCGACGAGTTTGTCTCGCATTGCTTCTTGAAACCAAATTTCCCTGAATTTGTCAGCCAGGATTGATCTTGCAGGCCTTTCAAGCTCAGGATCTCCGGATGCCGCTAATTGGATAATGACGTCAATAAAGGCGCTGCGCCATTCGACAAGTTCATCATAGTTGGGTTCGTATCCATAGTCTCTTGGTCGAGCTCCAAACTCACCAACCCCAAACCCTGACCACGGTGGGCCATCCAGTGCAGTTGACAGCATCTTTAAGCCCAAAGATCTACGCGTAATAATGCTTGATGCAATGCATTCGTTCATTAAAGCAATACGCTGGCTTAGGGAGGCATGAGTACCAGACAGATACGCCTGGAAAAACCTTGGGACCATGTTTCGAGCAGAATCCAGGTCATTATTATCGGCTTCGTCCTCTGCCATTTGAATAAGAAGCCTGGCGCATCGTTCAAAGGCACTCGGTTCGTATGCCATCAATTGTAAAAGACGCAAAATACTACGTCGCTGCGGATTGTAGCCCGGTTCCATACCTTTCAAATCAGATGATGAGAGTACGGCCTCAATTCTGTTGAGCAATGCTTCAGGTGCAACCGGTCCTATATACCCAAGTATTCGTAACGAAATATCATTTAACTCGGCTATTCTTCCCAACATCCCTTTAGGCTGAAGCCAGGCTTCTACAATTTCTTTGGCAACAGGATGGTCATGCAACAACCCTAGGCGATGCGAAAAAGACATTAATAAACGCTCACAATCCGGAGCTTCAAAAGTCGCCCTAAGTTGATCAACGGGAATACTGTCGAGTGCGGATGCTGCCAATCTATTAGCAATAGCATGGGGTAAGATAGCTCTCCAGTGAGATCTTTTCTGAATGATATGACGTTCCATCAGCTTCGTAACGGCTTTAAATAACTGGGTTCTGGAATACCCAAAGAGCGCCCCTAATATTTCCAGTTCATCGGTAGCAGCATCTGGACTAGATACCGAGAATGAATACACCAGTGACAATATTTCAGCTTGCTCCCGTAAATTACCATCAGGATGATTACGCTGTTCAAACAAGCGATTAAACAACTGCGCATCAGAAAGTAGAGCCAAACTCTCGCCTTCCTCCCCTCTCTCAGCTATAGCCAAAGCAACTCTTGCATTCCCATCTGCAAACTCAGCAATACGACGGGCATTATTCTGACCAATAGAAGGGAAGCGACGGATAAGAAGTTGCTCTGCCACCTCTGGACCATCTGTCTCAATATGGATGACCTCAGTTGTCTGTGGTTTGTCATCCCTTATGTCGTACTCGATTGTGATGAGGCTTACCTCTTTACCTGCGGCTGATATCTTGCTGGCAAGCGAAGCATGGAGTTCTGATGGACAATTATCAAGGATCATAATTGCTCGTCGGTCCTCAGCGATAAGCTTATCAAGCATTGCTGTAGCCGACGGTACTGGCTCAGAGCCAGTATCAACATAAATAGCTACTGTCCGGTCAAGCGCATCTGTTCCAACAGTTTCATCAAAGAGCGCCTGAACGATCCGAGTCTTCCCGACACCAGACAATCCTGTAATACGAACTGCCTTATTCGTCGAACGAATAAGGGCACGCATTGGGCTAATTGCTTCATCAATTTTAAGTTTTTGCCCTTTTCCCGACGGTAAAGTAATGGTTACACCTGGGGCTGAGATTAAAGTGTCTGTAACACCTTGTGGTGGATTGCTCCAGGCTCCGTAGGGTCGCCAGCCGGAATACCCTTGCCCAAGCTTCCCTTTTACCCACAGCATGACTGATGAATGTTGGCGCAGCCATTGAATGAGTTTGGAACGGTCGTAGAAATCGAGATGAAGATTGCTTTTGTTAGGATCATCTTTTACTGCATCCCTCATCGCTTTGAGACGATCCGCCTTTCCTGACGGCGAGCAATCATCACCCAGGCTGACAATGATGTAGCTACCTTGCTTTCTGGCTTGTTCAGAGATTATGGGTGAAAGCGCGTTGCCGGTGCCCATTTCCTTCTCAATTGTAGCCTTTGGCATTTTATGTTTCTTTGCCTGAAAGACCGTATTAGGCCTTATAAGAAAGCCTGATTTCAGTTGATCAACTGGAACCTGAACATGGATATCAATTCCTCCGTCAGGGGCTGTAATTGAGCCAGACCAATTTACACATGCAGGGCTATGACCATGTATTGCCACTTCAGCTTCTGCTAGCCGAGCTATCAGCTCTTCTAGCTGAGTATCGGAGAGCCGAAGTAATTCATCCTTTTCAATGTCAAAGATTGCCACGCATTCACCTTAGTAAAAATTTTTTGCCCTGGTTCTTACACTATGTATACATATTCATGCGCCCCGAACTCTTAAGAGCAAGCAAGCGCTGTTTAAGTTTTTTTGCTTTGCCAGGATGGAATCTGGCCAATAAATGAACTAGTCCCAATGTTTGTGCATAAGGGCCCTTATCGAACTCGAGAATTTCGCCCCTAAGAATGGCTTGCTCCAAATGATGGACTGCCGATCGTATCTGACTTTGCTTGGCTGAAGAGAGACCAGGTTTTGAATTCACCGAAAGCTTGGTAACTTCCATCCGTTGCCCAGATGTTCTGATTTCATGTTTAGCTCGTTTAGGCTGGTAACCGTGCCTGGAAAGCATGCCATAAATCGAGGCTATCACATTCGTTTTAGCTGGTTTATCAAGAAAGTTTACTGACGAGACGGCGATATCATCAACGTATCGGGAATAAATTATTCCTCTTGCTCGAAAACTGGCTTGCAGTGCCGGTTCATCTTTCCAAAACGCCAGGTTAGCCAGAAATGAACTAGTGATGGCACCCTGAGGTAGCTCCCCTTGTCGGGTCGTCAGCTTGGTTAAACATTCAGCTACTTCATTATCGAAGCCAAAGAAATGTTGCCATATGTTATGCACTATTGTGTCTGAAGTTGACGGGAAAAAACGCGTGATATCTTCATTAATAACAATCGTAGAACCAGCGTGTAAAGTTGCATTGGTTTTATAATCACAACCTTTCAGACTACCTGTCAAATATGCTGGATAAACAACGTAATCAAGAATATTGCGCCTGATATTGCGTTGTACTTTTTTTAGAGGTGCATATGCATCCCAAGTCTGACGCGTACTTCCGTCAGGCTTAGTGATCGTGCTGGCGAGTCGGTACATATGGTCCGCACGATTGGCTAGATTAAGTAGTTCGATAGGAGAGATGTTCAGCGCTTTTGATAGCGCTGTCATACTGCTGATGCGTCGTTTGCTATAGAAGGGGGAATCAGACAGAGTGTGAATCATTAAGCAGCTCCAACGCAGTACGCGCAAGTTCTCCTTGGAGTCCTTTATCAATACCGTTAAGATCACCGGCCTCTGCTGCAATAAAGAAAATAATGCTGACAGGAATGTTGAGAGCAGAAGCAATGCTGTTAAGGGTTGAAAGCGTCGGATCTCGCTTATTGTTTTCGAGCATGGAAAGATAAGAAACAGAACATTCTGCCTTCCGAGCTAAATCCGTCTGTGATATTCCCCTTCTGGTTCGGCATAACTTGATAGCCTGTCCGATATTCATAATTAACTCCGCAAATAAATATTGGGCCTGCTGCGTCTTGGCTCTGTTGCATTATTTCATCCAATCATCAATATTTGTGATCAAACGAACTACAACGTCAATAATACGCAGTGCCCGGAAGACGATATCGTCAAACCGGAATCCGCTTCTTACCGGGCTGTCAAGATGTATGCGTAACTGACGCAATACATCTTCCAGCTCTGCCAGAGCGCCAGCATCGAGTTGGCTGCAGTGAGCATCGCGCAGCTTTTCAAGCGTTGCGATGGTGTTCTTTAAAGTATCGTGATTCATGTTGCTCTCCTTTGAATCGGCAAAACGCCGAAGCCCCGTAACAAGGCGATGGCCGAAAGGAGCCAACCCGATGCGCAAGCCCAACACCAGTCTTCGCGACGATGAAGCCCCGTTAATTTCGATAGTGCAGTTGCCTAGTAGCCGCGTATCGCGACTGGCTACAAATCACCATCATGACGAACGTGCTTCAGACTGACCGATGACGCTAGTCTGCCCGTCAAAATCTCCAACACCGGATGAAGGAGCGGCCTGATAAGCAGGCAATTACGCTAGACCTTCGCTGTTACGATGAGAACAATCATTTTAAAGAACACAGCTCAGGCGGAACGCCTGACCTGTGATAAGTAAAGCATTCCTTTCGATATTTGGCAATAGAATTTTACTGACAGTGAAATTCTATTGCCTAGTCAGTACACCTTTTATCTGCGGCTTCATGTTGAGTAGACAGAACCGCTATACTGGTTTGCGTTTGCAGCGGGTCCCCTTCAGTTTGCTTACATAATAGGTTGAACTTGTGCAGACAAGGCTCGCACGGGCTTTAACTTGCTCGGTCTGTGAACCAGTGAAGCTTATAACAATAGGTCGATTGATACATGCATTTTGGGAGATAGTGTGCGATGAGTAAGCTGTTGTTCCGTCTGGCGGCATGGCGTGCTCGCCGTCGCGCGAAGCCTAATGCTGATATGGTAAGGAACGAACAGCCGGACGGAGGGATTGGGGCTGAAGCGCCGATTCGGACAGCATCCGAAGATCGCCTTAGAAGGTCCGGATTCGCGGCTCGTATAGCCGACGTTCTTTCGGAGCTTAGTTTGCGCGAAGGCCGAGTGTTCGCTATTCGTGGGGGATGGGGCTTCGGCAAATCATCACTGAAAAACCTTATCACCGAACGGCTCGATGCCAAGAGCAGTGGAGCGGACTGGCTCGACTTTAACCCATGGCAATGGGGAGACGGCGATGCAATCGCCCGCGCGCTATTTGGCCAGATAGCAGATCGATTGGGAGGCGAGCATTCGAAGGCTGCACTCGATCGTGCCGAAGCACTGCGACGCTACGGAGCGATCCTTACCGGGGTCAGTAAGCCTCTTAAAGAAGCTGGGAGTTCAGGCCTTCTAATCTCGACGGTGCTAACAAATGCTTCGGTTATAGCGATCGCGTCGGCTATTGGATATGACCTTCCGACAGTTGCAAAGGTTGCGGCTGTTCTTGCCTTTTTCTCGGTCGGAGTACCTCTTCTCGGACGCGTACTATCGTATCTCGGGCGTGACCATAGCGGCGAGTCTCTCGACAAGGTACGCAGAGCACTTGAGGCTCGTCTTCGCGAACTTGACCGGCCGCTGGTTGTCTTCGTCGATGACATTGACCGGCTCGAGCCTGAGCAGATTAGGATGCTGCTTCGGCAGGTAAAGGCGAATGCTAATCTACCGAATATTGTTTTTGTGCTCCTGTTCCAGCCCAGTATCGTAGAGCGAGCGCTAGATCCGGTTGCCGATAACGACGGTCGAGCCTTCCTTGAAAAGATCGTGCAGGCTAACTTTGATTTACCAGTCGTACCGACATCTTTCGTGCATCGTATGTTCGAGGAAGAACTCTCTGAAATAGCGGGCCCATACGCGACTGAGGCCAACGGGTTCTCTCAGAGACGTTGGGGTAACGCTTGTATTGGCTGCATCCAGCCCCTGCTTCGCAACATGCGTGATGCACGTCGTCTCATCTCATCTATTGCTGTACACATGCCACTGCATGTGGTCGGCAACGTATTCGAGGTGAACATTGTAGATTTCTTGCTTCTGGAAACACTCCGGGTCTTCGAACCAGACCTCCACGATGCACTGTTCCGTGAGAGAGGATTGGTTCTCCAGGAAGGGCGCTTCTTCCGTGATGGCCGACGGGAGGTGGACCAAATAGCAGCTAAGGAACTTCTTGAGATCGTCTCAGAAGAGCGCCGTAATATCATTCGTGATGCGCTTAAAGACTTATTTCCTCCCCTTGAATGGGCATATGGGGGGACGAACTATGCAGACGGTTTCCATCGCCGGTGGTTGATGGAGAAAAGAGTATGTACTTCGCGCTACTTCCCACGTTACTTTGAGCTTCAAACGTCGGTTGGAGAAATGTCTGAGCGCCGTTTCGTTGATTTTCTCGATGCAACAGCGACAGAGGACGAGCTCCTTGCTGCAATCGCAGCCGTCGAAGCTGACGGGCTGCTGAATTCGCTCGTTGCGAGGCTCGACGAATCCGTCGATCGATTACCGTCCGAGAACGCAGCTGTTCTACTCCCTGGGATGTTCAGAATCGCTGAAAAATTAGCAGGCACGAACATTGGCACTTTCAATTCGTCATATATGGCAGCGTGGCGAGCGACAAATTGGTACCTGAAGGGGATTCCTGAAGATGTTCGAGGCAGTTTGGCTCTTGAAGCACTCCGTAAAACTGAAGCACTATCCGTTGCTTCAATCCTGATCCATCTTAGCGATCCCACCGATCGGAATGAGGGCGAGAGTAGAGCCTTCGAGCCAGCGTTAGATCTCAACACCGTTGTGGCAATGAAGGCTGAATGGTTGCGGTTGATAAAGATCCGCGCAGCAGACAGCGACGCGCTGATTGCTGAACCGGATCTCATATCACAGCTCTATCGCTGGAAAAAATATACAGATTCATTGGATGAACCTCGAGAGTGGGTGAGGAAAGCCATTCAAACCGACTTGGGCTTCGCAACCATGGTCACACGCCTTATGAGCATAGGCACGAGCCATGCGTATGATGATCGAGTCTCCACGCAGTACATCAGTTTCAACAAAGAGACAATTGACGATTTTATTGGCATTGATGTGGCGAAGGCTAAGTGTGATGCGATTAATCCCACCCAGTTCCCCGAGCACGAAGAGGCTCTGCGAACTCTGCTTAGAAATCTCGAAAAGTGGCTCGGATTGCGAGAAAAAGACATTTCTGATTTCTAGAAGGCAGTAGCTACTTACATCGAAATTGAATATCCACGGGTTTCACAGACACCTCAGAGTCATTTAAAATGCCTTAAAGAGAGGTGCACATGAGCAGTAAGAAAATATTGTGCAGTGCCTTGTTCAGCGGTCTCAGCAACTTCAGCGATCTGTGTTTTTTATCTAAAACTACGGCTGCAAATGCGGAAGTAGAATTAAAGCTAATGGGAGGAGTGGGATCCTCGCTCTCTCCCACATAATCTTCCAAACTATGGCGAAACAGGCGTTAGTGGTTGTTTTATTTTGCTCAAAATCCAAGCATCAATCTCGGATTCTAGCCAACCTACCGTCTTTGCTCCCAGTTTAATCCTTTGGGGAAATGTCGGATCATGACGATCTGAATTAGGGTCAAGCCAGTCGTATACCGTTGAACGACCAATGCCTAACTTCTTGACAAGTGCGGGTAAACGCAGGATTTTTACAGACTTTGGTTCCATTAAAAAGCTTCCTCTCTTGGTATGCTTTGTACGGAAGCCAGACTATCTGCTGGTACAACTGTACGACATACGGCTGCAATACCTCATTTTTTACGGAGCTTAACTGATTGAATAATGGATAATTTTAGTTTTGATGATTTTCTCGTTTATTTGAAAACTACGTTCAATAATAAGAGCGCAAGATTGTCCCATAGACTCCAGGCGGCTGGCCGGGAACAGGAAAAGGTGGCTTCAGGTGCAAATGAATATCATGAGTTTGTATTATCACTGGTTGAAAGCATGCTTAAGAACCCGGCAGTACGCCGTAAGTTTGATGATCAAGTCTACAGGATGTCATTTGATGAACCGGACACGGTTAGCGAAACTATAGGTGAGCTTGTTTTTCTGGCTGACGTTAACTGGCACCTAGGGCTTGGGCTCCTGAACACGAATAAAAATGAAGCGATAAAGTGCCTACTTCTTGGTATTGAATACCTTGATTACTGCTGCGGTCTTGAAGATCAAGAATTGTGGCAACAGCAACAGACCACAAAACTAGATGTTCCGGTGCGGGGGGGCAGAAGTAAAGCTGCTCGCTTTGATCCCGTTAAAGCCAAAATTATCAGGCTTTTGCAGGAAGCTTGCCCCTCAGGCGGGTGGGATACTAAATCAGAAGCTTTGAAGGGCATAGAGAATGGGATTAATGAACTGGAATGGCCATCTGCCCGTGACCAGAATAATCTGTCCAAAACCGGGGCTGAAATATTTGCAATGAAGATACGCCAGGTTGAGGTCTGGTCAAGTCAGGATGAGAAAATCAAAGCTGCTTTTGATAGTGTCGTAAAGCCTAAAAAAATAGATGTACTTGAGGTCTAATATGCTGGCAGTTTAAGACTTAAAAACCAAACTGCCATCTCACTACGCGCATGTTACCTGCGGCTCATTCCAATTGAACGATACCCATCGTCATAACACTTGGTATGGTCTTTCGCTAGGTAATCCATACGTTTCAGCAATTCGGTAACCTGCTGCATATAATTAGGTGATCTTTTGTTTAAGTAATAACACCCATTCTCAGTCATATTCGCTAGACCTGAATATTGCTCTGTATCCAGGCCTAACGCACTACACCATGCCTGCTGGATTAATGCGTACAAACTGTCATCAGCATTATAACTTCCGGCACCGTGATAAAAGTCTTTATTCAGTAACAGTAATACATGGTAATGCTTACGGCGGTTACGTTCACCGATTTCTCGCACCCATACATACCGTAAGCGATTATTCCAGTTACGCCTCCAGCGTCTGTTTTTGCGTCGACAATCTACCAGCAACTTAGCCTTCAGGGATTCAATAAAACGGGTAACCTCCCTGTTCGAATCACCATACTGATAATCTCCCGGAAAACGCAAATCAACACGTAAAGCCAGCGTACGTGGAAACTCATCTACTGCATTACGGATAAGATCGTAAAATGCCTTCTGGTAATCAGCATTCAGGGAATCATTTGACATATATAAACCTGTATAAATAATCCGCGCAATAATTAACATTGAGGTAAGTAAGAATAAGTAACCATACGATTAATCTTCGTAGTAATATTACATGCAGATATGTACATCAACATTATCGGGTGGTAATAATTAACCGTATGGCATCACACACTCAATGGGTATTGCGTTAAAATTAACCGAATGTAAGGTATAGTGTATTAGCAAGTTAATAATAATTAATCCGGGTAGATAGTGGATATATATTACTAATAAACATATATTACTATACCGACAGTTATTCCATCAGTAAAAATATAACAATAAGCACCTCTGCCTGAATAAGCCTAACGCAGATAATAACAAATGTTATAATTTCACCCTGATATTATCCCCACTATTTACCCTTCAGCCCCTGTGATAACCTGCTACAGTCGCAACGGTAGCAACTCAATAGAATGAAAAAACGGGGTTTCTGGTATAGTCATTATCATTAAAATGACGACCTCTGAACACCATCCTGGCCCCGTAGAGACCATAATCAATATCTATCACTTTTGCTTTTTCAAGGTTACTGATGACGGTTTCCAGTAACGTTCCTTTTCGCAGGATATTAGGGCCAAAACGCCTGATATCGTTAAACCTCAGAGGACGTTTTCCTGTGGAATCCATTTTACGATGCAACCATGACAATAATAACGCCTCGTAATACCCTTCCTCATATGCAAAAAGGTTCGTGGCCTGTTGCATATACCACTCGCACAATATCCAGGCGCTTTCCACGTAATCTTTTTCAATTGTAGTGGAACCGTCAATAAAATAGGCAAACAGGGCTGATAATCGTGCAACGTTGTTAGCCAGTTTAGAGGCAAAGTCATTCATGCCTCCATATTCTTTGTCAGGGCGAATCCGGCTTTCAATATGGTTGTAAATACTCTCCCACTCGTACCGGGCTGCTGGCTCAAAAACGGAATGTTTTTTTACCCCTGAATTTTCATCTGGCTGCTGCTCTTCTAACAAATCGACTATACGCTGATGAACGAGATCGAGAAAATATGTATCATGGTAATGATTACGAAGAAACCGCTCCCCCTGTGTGGAAAGGCTCTCATCGATATGAACCACCAGGCAACGCGCAAAAAAACCACTGCCCCGTGCTTTTTGCCCCTGTCTTTTTATATATGAATCAAATACCTTTTTTTGTACCATCACGGATAGCGTGATATTTCCGTCCTCTATTGTGAAACTCTTCGTTGTTTTACGCTCCACGTGGAAACTGACCCCGTCCCACACTGAATTAATAAAACTCAGATCGTTCATGGCCTGTCTGTCCAGTATATTGGCTCCCTCATCTGCAATCAAACCGACACTGGATGAGTGGTTATACATCGCTGACTGTAAAGCCTCAGGGGTAACGTTATTGTAAATAATCCTGCTGTTTTTAGGTGGCTCAGGCTTGTCATCATTTAATTCCTGTAGGCGTTTCTCCAGTGCTTTAGTACATTGCCCTTTTACAGCAGCCTTTCTTATCTGACTTAAAATGCCCTTTTGTTTTTCACGCCAGGCAATCTGCTTAGGCTCATGTTCTTTTTCTTTTAATCTGACCTGATGCAGGTTGTCCGCATCATGTTGATAGAATGGTTTAAGTATTTTTCTGTCGACTGATGTTTTCCGCTCGCCTGAGTTTGCTATTATCAGCAGAAAAAGTGATACTGGTGACGTCACACTCTCATTTACCCTGACATCAATCAGACTCTGACAGGCCAGTGACATCGCGCTTATTGCTGACGATGCAATAAGTGGGAAAGGTGCCTGCGTCAGCTTATTAACATCTTTTATAGCCTCGCGTAAAAATGACGGAACAGCACTCAATGGGAATTCATTCATAAAATCACCTGTTAATTATTTAGCTTCCAGGTGAAGTATAAATCGCAAGCCCTGTAGCAAGTCAACATGCCAAAATAATATTCAGGCCTGTCGGATAGTATCGGACTAAATTAGTTAACCGGCTTTGTCAAAAATTATCTTTTACCTGCTTTATCTTTTTAATTAAGCCCAGCGGACATCGCCTGTCGGGTAATAATCCGGCCGGTTAAGATGTCACGAAATGCACTCTTAAATAATTTTCAGTTATATATCACCTTCATGAACTTCCATTCGTTTCACTTCAGCAGGCCATTTCCTTCGGATGGCCTTTTTATTCAGAGGTCAGCATGAAACATCCCTCGGGCTATGCCCTTATCCGCCGCCATCTGCGGCGTTATCCGCGCTCGCTGCGCCAGCATCTGCTGCTGGAACTTAACCGGCTGGTTACGTATGAACCCATAATTGGCATTATGGGTAAAACTGGTGTCGGCAAATCCTCGCTGTGTAATGCGCTGTTCCGCAGTGAAGTCTGTGCCGTGAATGCGGTTGAAGCCTGCACCCGACAGCCTCAGCGTGTGCGGCTGCGCTTTGGCAACCACTATCTGACACTGGTCGATTTGCCCGGTGTGGGCGAGAGTCAGGCCCGTGACGGTGAATATCGTGAGCTTTACCGTGAACTGATGCCGCAGCTCGATATGGTGCTGTGGGTGCTCAAAGCCGATGACCGGGCTTATGCGGTTGAAGAGCAGTTTTATCAGGACGTATTCGCGCAGTACTGCGGGCCACTGCCACCGGTGTTGTGGGTACTCAATCAGGTGGACAAAACTGAACCTGCTGAGCAGTGGAACTGGCCGTCCGCTCAGCCATCGGCACTGCAGGCTGAACGCATTACACAAAAGGTGCAGGCCGTCGCCCGCCAGCTCAGCATCGCCGAAACCGATATTCTGCCTGTCTCGGTCCGGGGGCGTTACCGGCTGTCACGTCTGGTAGAGGCGATGATAATCCGGCTCCCAAAGCAGGCCCGCAGTCCGCTGGTTCCCCACCTGCAGACCGGCTATCGCACGGAAGCTGTCATCAGCACTGCCAGCAGCAGTTTCGGTGATGCCGTAGTGGACGTAATTGACCGGATCATTGATTTGGCTCCTTTACCGCAGATGGCCCGTAGTGCACTGCAGGCCGTCACCCATACCGTCGCCCGTGCGGCCCGTTCTCTCTGGGGATTTTTCTTTGGTTAATCGCCTCCCTGCCGCACAACCAGAATTGTTGTATCGATAAATAATTTTGCTTAACGACGATCGATTTTGTCGATCGAACCGATCGGGTTTATTCATTATCCCCAATCAGTTTCAGGTTATAAAATCCCTCAGGGTCTGCTCCATTTACTTTTTTATTCATTAGAAATCAATGTGATGAATCGCAGGGATCTTCATGTAGTCAGGGAGGCGTATGCCATTAACTCTTCTGTGGGTCGGACTGGCCCTGCTGCCGGGATTCTTTGCGTCCGGTAATGGCCGTTCATTCCGGGGCTGGTTTACTCCTGGGCTTATTATCGACCCGATACTTGCTGGCCTGTTGTACTGGTTATCGTCAGGGAGCGCCCACGAAAACCCCTCTGCAACTGCCCGCAAAAGCGACCTGCTGGTTCATCACTCTCATCATCTTTATGACCTGCCTGCTGTTCACTACCTTCACTCCTGGTGACATGGCGGGTTTCTGACAGGAATACTTCATGAAAAAAACACTTCTGATTACCACTCTTCTGGCGTCAGCTATTTTGCCTGTTGCCTCTCAGGCTTCTGGCAACCGTGATACCTGGGTCAGCGGCTATGCGCAGGGCACTGCCGAATACACCATCCTCGGCAAAGGGCAGTCACAGCTTTACCTGGCCTGCGACACCTACGGTGACAAACCTGAAATGCTTATTTTTACTGATGAATCCGGGCGACAGGTCAGCACGGACAGGAATCAGCTACTCATGGTGAAAATTGACAGGGAAGAGGCCGCTGATGTCAGTGAAACAGCAAGTCATGCAGGGGCGGATAACTTTGCCTGGATGTGGGACAAACTGCGTACAGGTAAACAGGTAACTGTCTCCGGCGATGGCGTGAAGCCTGCCACCTTTACCCTGAAAGGCGCAGGCAAAACTTTACCTGCATATAAAGATTCTTCCTGTGTGGCTGAGTTCGCACGCTGATATCGCTGAAGGAAAAATTGATGAAAAGTATATTACTCGCCGCATTACTCGGTCTGGTTTCGTATTCTGCTGTGGCGGCTGAAGCACCTTTTACAGTAAGTGCCGGCCCCAGCAATGCAGGGGCACTTTACAGCAAGGTCTATATCACTTCCCGGTCAGATTCGGTGGTGATAAAGAAAATTCTCGTTAACCGTGGCAACTGCCAGGATGCCGAAGCGATGCCCTGGAAACCTGTCAGACTGGGATTCGGTAATACCGTGGACCGGCTGTTCGTCGGTAAAGGGTTTATGTCGGCCTGCAGAATACTGGAAATTGCAGTAGATACTGACCAGGGCTCCTGGTCCTTTAATACCAGCCAGTAACACTTACTTTAGTTCCCCATTCATCAACGCCCTGCTCATCCGAGCGGGGCGTTTTCTTTTGTCTCTCAGAAAGGAAATTATCATGCGTTTAGCCAGCCGTTTTAGCGCGGTGAACCTGGTTCGCCGTGACCGTCCCCTGACCCGTGATGAACTGGCGCACTATGTGCCCAGCGTGTTCAGTGAGGAAAAACATGAATCACGCTCAGAACGCTACACATACATTCCCACCATCACCCTGCTTGATAATCTGCAGCGGGAAGGTTTTCAGCCGTTCTTTGCCTGCCAGACCCGCGTACGTAATCCCGATAAGCGCGAACACACGAAGCATATGCTGCGCCTGCGCCGTGAGGGCCAGATTACCGGCCAGCAGGTGCCGGAAATTATCCTCCTCAACAGCCATGACGGCTCCAGTTCATACCAGATGCTTCCCGGCCTGTTTCGCTTTGTCTGTCAGAACGGACTTGTCTGTGGCGAAACCTTTGGTGAGGTACGTGTGCCGCATAAAGGCAACGTAGTGGAGAAGGTGATTGAAGGGGCTTACGAAGTGCTGGGCGTATTTGACCGGGTGGAGGAGAAGCGGGATGCCATGCAGTCGCTGATGCTACCTCCACCAGCGCAGCAGGCGTTTGCAAAAGCCGCGCTGGCATACCGCTTTGGTGAAGAGCACCAGCCGGTGACGGAAACACAAATCCTGTCTCCGCGCCGCTGGCAGGACGAAAGCGGTGACCTGTGGACGACATACCAGCGCATTCAGGAGAACCTGATTAAAGGCGGCCTGCCGGGCAGAACAACAAAAGGTAAACGGGCCCACACCCGTGCGGTTAAAGGTATCGACGGTGACGTGAAGCTTAACCGTGCCCTGTGGGTGATGGCAGAAAGCCTGCTGGAGAGCCTGAAGTAATGCCGCACATCCCCGATGGCGTGATTCAGGTCACGCCACATTCATGTTCCGTGAGCCACCAGGCTGGTTGCCGCTCCATCTGTGACGACGACCTGTGCGCCTCATCTCTTTTATCGCCCCGGTGAACTCAGCCTGTGCAGCTTAAGCATCCCTGAGGGGCACTGGCCCTCGCGCTGTGATGATGATGGCTATGTGCAGTTCTGTCCTTCACTTCGTCACAACAACCCACATGAAAATACAAAGGAAACCAAATGAACAACATACTCACCCTGACCAGCCCGGTGACTGAATCTCTCACTTCACCACGTACTGATGCAGACCGCATCGAATGCATGCCCGTACCCGATGAACAGCGTGCCGCCTTCTGGCCGCAGCACTTTGGCCGCATACCGCTGTGGATAACCCTTGAGCCGCGAATCTTTGCCTGGATGGACCGCTTCTGCGCGGATTACAGCGGCGGTATCTGGAATTTTTATTCACTCAGCAACGGTGGCGCGTTCATGGCTCCCGATGCCGGCAGCGATGAAAAATGGTCATTGTTTAACAGCATGAACGGTAACGGCGGTGAACTCAGCGCTGAGGCTGCCGGGATTGCGGTCTGCCTGATGGCGTACAGCCATCACGCCTGCCGGACGGAATGTGATGCCATGACGGAGCACTATTACCGCCTGCGCAATTACGCGCTGCATCATCCAGAGTGCAGCGCCATCATGCACATCATCGACTGAGGCCAGCCGCTATGGAACAACAGCTACCCCTGTTTGCCACCGCACTACCGGCATCCGCACAGCAGACCATCAGGGATGCGTTAACCCTGCTGGCGTGCCAGCTACGTGAACCCGGCGCGTCATTCACGTCCAGTCAGGCGGTCCGGGACTGGCTGCGTCTGCAGCTTGCCACACTTGACCGCGAAGCCTTCACCGTCCTGTGGCTGGATAATCAGCATCGCCTGATAACCCACGACACGCTGTTTCTGGGGACGGTCAACGCTGTCACCGTTCATCCACGTGAGGTCGTTAAATCCGGTCTGAAAAATAATGCCGCCGCTGTCGTTCTTGCGCATAACCACCCGTCGGGTGAGGCAGAACCGAGTAAAGCCGACCGGCTGATTACAGCGCGCCTGAAGCAGGCGCTGGAACTGGTTGATATTCATCTGCTGGACCATCTGATTATTGGCGGGATGGATATCGCCTCGTTTGCCGAACGCGGCTGGCTGTAGGGAGTAAACAGTGATGAAAATCATCAGTAAGCGCCAGGCGATGGCGATATACCGCCAGCATCCGCAGTCCAGGTTGTTTCGCTTCTGTACCGGGCGATACCAGTGGTCCGGCAGTATCTGCCACTATGCCGGTCGGGAAGTACAGGATATCAGCGGGGTGCTGGCCGTATTTGCTGAACGCTGCCAGGACCGCAACGGCCCGTATGTCGTCTTGCGCAGCGTTACCCTTAATTAATGTATTTTAAGGAGTGCTTAAATGAAAAACATCAAAAATCATGATATTGCTGGCCCCTGGTGGGGACTTAAACCCACCGTCATGCCATGCTTTGGCGTACGACTGGTACAGGAAGGCAACCGGCTGCATTATCTGGCTGACCGGGCCAGTATAATCGGGTCATTCAGCGACGCGGATTTACGCCATCTCGACCAGGCGTTTCCGGTGCTGCTTAAACAGCTGGAGTTGATGCTCGTTTCCGGTGAGCTCACCTCCCACCATCAGCACCGCGTCACGCTATATCACAATGGACTGACTTGCGAAGCGGATACACTCGGCTCCTGTGGTTATGTCTACATCGCTATTTATCCCGATCAGCCTTAACCGCAGTAACTCAACGCTTATCCCCTCAAACTCATAGAGCAAACATCATGCAAACCTTATCATCACACCCGACACGGGCGACTCAGCCCTGTCTGTCACCCGTTGAAACCTGGCAACGGCTGCTGACCCATCTGTTATCGCAGCACTATGGCCTAACGCTGAATGACACACCGTTCAGTAATGAAACCACCATACGGGAACATATTGATGCTGGAGTATCGCTAAGCGATGCGGTGAACTTTCTGGTAGAAAAATACGGGCTTGTCCGTATCGACCGGAAAGGATTTTCCTGGCAAGAGCAGACCCCGTATCTTTCCGTAGTGGATATTTTGCGAGCAAGGCGCTCTACCGGCTTACTAAAAACTAATGTGAAATAAACGCTTAAATACAGAGCAGACTAAAGGAAAGCAAAATGCTAATCTCACAGACGAAGAGACTTCTACTGTAACCTCCCCTCCCCTGCAAAAAACCTGACATTTTCTTTTAGGACCAACAATGGGACCAAATTGAAAATTGAATTGAAGATTACAAACAATTAAACAACAAGTTACACAACCAATTCAGACTCCGCCAGCCCACCAAATAAAACAAGGGGTTACGTGAAAACGTAGCCCCTTTTTCTTTGGTAGTGGCGGCAAAATGGCGACAGAGTATCGGACTGACGGCAACAAAAAACCCGCCATTAAAGCGGGTTCTGTTCAGAAGCTCATGTGGCCTTGACCACCTTTTCCAGGATGTGGCGGCGCAGAAGAAATTAAATTCGGTTTTATAATGTGCCGTACAAACGTTTCATGAGTAACGAACGTACAGCCACAATTTATATTTTGGCTCTGGTTGTAACGTTCTTTTGTCGTAGCTAACACCTGAAAGCGGCCTTCTGGTATGTGCTGCATGACCGCACTCTGGACAGTTCATCATTACTGTTATCCCACTACTCTTGCCGTAGTCGCAATAATGATACAGAATTATTCAATATTGAGAACCAATTATTCATTTTCAAGATCACCAATCTTTACTACAAGCTTCATGCTGGTCGTAAATCCATTATCCGGGCTGACAGAATGCTTCAGGGTGGTAGATGCTAACTGCGTTGATACTTAGCGAGAAACAGATGCGACGATTCCAGCTAGATTGGATCTGAAAGCATAATGGTATCTTGATTAGCCTCAGGCTAGAATGGCCTCAAAGGTATCCGCCTATTTTTTGATTAGGCGTTTTAGGCTACATTACTCTAAACATAGGTTAATTTTCATGAGTGTTGCTCAAGAACACAATAGTAATGCGGACGGTCTCAGAGGCATCGCCTGTCTTGCTGTGTTTTTCTCACATCTTGCATATACTTTCTACCCATATATGCATGCAGCAGAGTCCATGAGGTATTCTTTTGAGAGTTATATAATGAACTCTCCTTTCTCTTTTTTTTACTCTGGCTCTGCGGGGGTCTACGTATTCTTTGTATTAAGTGGTTTTGTTTTATCTTCAAGTTTCTCTAAGCGATTTGATTCAATTCTTTTCTTTGCATTCCTTTTAAAAAGATATATAAGATTAATGGTGCCAGTATTTTTCTCTTGTTTGATTGGATGGGCTGTATACTCACACATAGATATTAATAGGACTGGCATTTCCGAATGGGCCTCAAATCTAGGAACCTTTGATTACAGCTTACGTGGTGCCATATTCACAGGACTAATAGGTGCTTTTGGTGGGGATGGCGTTAAGACCTATAACTGGGTATTATGGACCATGAAAATTGAACTCATCGGATCATATATTCTGGCTTTACTATTTATATCCAAGAAAACAAACTCCGCATTTTTCCCAGCGGTTGCATTTCTTATATTCCTATCATTAGGCTATTACAATGGTGGCGACGCACTATATTATGGATTGGCTTGTTTTATGTCTGGTTCCGTAATATACAAGACGAATATTAAACTATCAAAAAAATCATCAGTCGCAATCCTAATTCTTGGATTATACTTTGCTGGATATAAAGTACAATCGTATTCCTATTCAAGTATTTTCTCCGATATTAATAATTACTTAACTGAGTACACCCTGTTTTTATTCTCTGGCATTCTTATTGTTTTATTTGCATTAAAGAGCAATGGGATTAACAATATACTATCTACAAAATCAGCAATATTTTTAGGCAAGATATCTTTCTCATTATATTTATTACAAATGGTTTTAATTTACGCAGTAGCAATACCATCATTTAACTACTTGTCATTGCGCATTGATGAATTAGCAGCAAGCCTCATATCAATAATAATTTGCGTAGCTATAAGCTTACCAGTGTCCTGGGGGTTCTATCTTCTTTTCGATAAACCAGCTGTATTACTGTCGGGAAGAATTAGTAAAGTGCTTTTACAGTTCAAAACAGCATAATCTTTTAGGGGGGATATCCCCCCTAATACGTATTGAAAATACTCAAACAGGCACTTTGGGCAAATCAATATTGGGGGCTAGTGATGTATCAACACGCGTCAACAAGACACGGTATTTCTTCCATTCAGTTAACCTCTTTCGTCGCTATCCCTGCATCAACGGCATCCTGTCGCCAGCTAATTTCAGCATCGGCTATCGAACGAAGTTTCGCTTTCTTCTGCTCCATAATGGCAAATAATTACTCTGTTGAAAGAGGCAGAATATCCAACCGGGCGCTGATAGCCGCTTAACATGAACTGTCCAACTTTATGGGTCAGTCCAAAGCTGAGGGCTTTTTTGTGTCTGTATTGCCAGTAGCACTGGTCAAATCCAGAGAAAGGGGTACACGTATAGTTTCACGTGTGAACGTGTGATTAAAATTCAACTTCACTTCTGATAAGCGAATTTCAGCCCCAAATAAATATCAGGCAGCATCATGATGCAGGCCCATGCTAAATAATGATGATAACTCGTTATTTAACCCAATATTAAATGTGGTTTTCCCCCCAAGACAACGTAACCGTATTAATTGCTCACACTGCAAAAGTGGAAAAAATAGCGTTATCCGCACTTACAGTTTTTTCCTAAAGCCAGCGCTTCGTTTGTATGCCATGCTTAACCACGCTAATAACTTATAACGCTAAGCGAGGATATTATGAAAAAGACAATTATCGCATTATCTGCAATTCTGCTGGCTTCTCCCGTTATTGCCGCCACGACACACGCAACTGATAATGATGTAGCTGCCGCACACGAAAACGCCAATACCGCAAAAGAAAAACTGCATCAGGCGCAGAATCAGGGCGAAGAGCAAAAATTAAAAGCCAAACATGCTGCTGAAGGCAAACAAGATGACCTGAGCAGCAAAGTAAGTGAAGGTTCACAAAAAGCCTGGAATACAACCAAAGAAGGTACTGAAAAAGGCTGGAATGCAACAAAAGAGGGTACCGAGAAAGGCTGGAATAAGACCAAAGAAGGTGCTGCCTCCGTTGAGAAAAAAGTCAGCGAGTAATCTTCTAAACATTGAATAATAAAAAACCGCGAAAGCGGTTTTTTATTATCAGCTATTCTTATAATAAATGCAGAAACGCATTAAAGGGTACTGGTTTACTGAACAGGTATCCCTGACCAAAGCTAACGTCCATCCGTCGCAGCCTCTCCATCTGCTCTTCACTTTCTATCCCTTCCGCTACCAATGGGATCCTGGCCAGTTCAGAGAGGTGAACAATGTTGCTGATAATGCTATCACTCACGCCACCTTTACCCAATGAATCGATAAACATCTTATCAACTTTCAAAAATCGCGGCGAAATACGTTGCAGCGCAGCATAGTTAGAATACCCGGTCCCAAAGTCATCCAGGGCTAGTGCCGCTCCCGCCTCCTTCAAGCGCTTCAGCACGCTTTCACGAATCAGATTCTGCTGTCGCTCGGTGATTTCCAGCATCACACCAATATGAAACAAGTTCATCCGCCGAATAAAGGCGATAGTGGCATCGGTAAATTCATTATCTTCCAGTGACAGTGGAGGTATGTTAATACCGATGTGAAAGGGTATATCGCAATGATCCCTGAGGCACCGCATATCAGTCTCTACCTGCGTCAAAAGTTTCAGCGTCAGCGCATTGATCAAGCCGCTATGTTCAGCCGTGTGGATAAATTCGTTAGGGGGAATAATTCCCTGCTCAGGGTGATTCCAGCGAGCGAGAACTTCAGCCCCGACGATTTTTCCGGAAGCGAGTTCGACGACGGGCTGATAAAATGGAACAAATTCATCATTATGAATCGCACGCTGCAGTATTTTTATCGGTGAAATCCGCTGCACCCGGCGTAAGTGGAAATATAACAGCAACGACAGTAGAACAAATAAAATAAGAAGATAATGATTATCTCGCACATAATCTGCAATGCCATCCTGTGAATCCGTCACAATCCAGAAAGGATAGTTTTGTGAGGCCATCTGCACGAAAGGATGTTTTGCTGGATACAATAAAAAATGCACATCAATTTTTGCTTTACGGGCAAAATCCATGAGAATTTTATCGATCGCCGCTTTATATACCGCAACCGCCACCACCTGCCCCTGAAACGGAAAATAGAGGATATACATCTCCGTCTTCAGCCGATAAATCTGTTCAATCATCAGTGAGTGTGTGATCGTTCCTCTGGAAACAATCCCCGGCGATTCTCTGCCTTCGAGAGAAGAACAGTTCCACTCACCATTCCTGATAATACTGACTGAACGAATCTTCTCGCCAGATGCCGTAAGAAGACGCAATTTTCGTAGCAGATCGTCGGTGCAATTTTCCTGGATATTTGCGCTGGCCAACACAGCCAGCGTATTTACGTCGTCAAATATCGTGTCGATTTCTTCGATCAGGCTATTTATCGCGTGTTCCCTGACAAGTTGTCCCTCTCTATCCCATTGCTGCCATGACGTCAGCACACCGGCCAGAAGAAAAAGCAACACCAGCATGATGGGTGTGATTTTCTTGGTTACAGACATGATTAACTCGTGTTGTTGAACAAAGCGCCCTGAAGGACGCTTTTTAGATGTTATTTCAGGAGGAAATAACCAGACTGACATACGCCAGTCTGGCTGAACTTGCCCGGCAGAATCAGCTTAGAAGTTCCATTTCACACCGACCATCGCAGCGCTGTCGTTATAGCCTTTGTCGCCAGCCTGGACCCCGATGTTGCCCCACAGATTAAGACGCGGACTCACCTGTCCTTCCACACCCACTTTTACTTCGGCGATATTTTTCGCCCCGTCCTGACGAACATTCACGCCGTCCATGGTCGTACTGAAATCTCGTGAATTGTGCAGCCAGTTCAGTTCGGCAAACGGCTGGAATTCACGCTCTTTACCGTTATCCATCTGATGATGGCTCTTAATCCAGGTTTTCAGGCCCAGCCGGGTCTGTACATTGCCGTTACCGTTGCTGGTGATACGGGTGCCGTTGCTTTCCTGATGATCGTCCGCCTTCACGCCCATCCAGACCGCCTGCGCCTGAGGCTGGATGTACCATTCATTCAGCGTGCCATGACTGCCGGCAAATTCGCCCATTTTCTGGGCATATCCCATTTCCAGCGAGGCGGTCACCCCTTTCGATTTATATGACTCGCCCTGCAGATCATCGCCTTTAACATTGTTATCAAACCAGCTGTACTGAGCCCAGCTGTCCAGCCAGGCGCCGTTATGCGACGCATCATTGGCATACCATGTGGCATACACGCCGGTACTGTAGCCATTGACTGAACCCCGGGAACGATAACCCGTGCGTGATGACCGGGTGTTACTGTGGTCGTTCCCGTAACCCGCCATCACGCCCAGGTGCCAGCGGTCAAGTCCGTTCTGGCTCCATTGCGCAATGTCGCCTCCCAGCTGCAATACATAACGGTTGCTCTGGGTTTTCAGCTGGCCGCTGCCGTCACGCCAGTTGTTGTGCCCGCCAACGTGGCGCATCCACATACTGGTGACTTTCTGCTCGCCGGTCAGGGCATCGATATACTGCGTTTCGCCCAGGCGATCGTACAAACGGGTGACGAACATGTTGTTGGCTGCCGCCAGGTTAGCCGTGTAGCTGCCGCCTTCCGGACGCAGATCTTTATCGGGATCCGGATCCGGATTTGGTTCGGGATCCGGATTGGTTTTGCCGCTGGTCAGATACCAGTTGCCACTGTTTTCATCCTGACCGCGCCCAAGGCTGTAGTCATATGCCCCTGCCACAATACGGCCAGCCTGGGTGAACTCACCGTCCGATGCGCCATCAACATGAATAACTTCGATCCCATCAATCGTGGCGGCCCCTTTCCCACCGGCGTTGGTGACGCTGACGGAGGTGGTGCCACTGGTATCGCCTTTCACCACCAGCTTATCCGTAACGGAATTGTCATCCCCCAGCGCGGTGTTCAGGGAAAGATGGCCATCATTACCCGTGTAATTGCCATTGACCACCAGCTGGTTACCGGCCTGCTGACCATTCACACCGGTTGCGAGGGTACCGCTGTTAACCAGGTCGCCCCCCACCGTGAACAGGAGGTTGTCGCCGGTCCCGGTTCCCACCAGCAGCACACCGGCGTTATTCACATGACCTGCAACGCCCCCCGTGCCCGAGAGCATCCCCGCAGCCGCAATGTTGACTTCGCTACTGGCCAGCGTGACCGGAGATGTGCCGTCCCCCAGTACCAGGCCGCCCTGCTCAATCTCCGTTTTGCCCGTCCAGGCGGCGTTATTGCCGACGGTAATGGAGCCGGCTCCCAGCTTGGTCACATCGCCGCTACCATAAACATCGTTATCAAGCTGCCAGTCGGTATTACTGTTCAGCACCAGTGAACCACTGTTGCTCACCTCTGCGCTGCCCAGATTTTCTGCTGTGAACGCGGTGAGCCGGGAATCCGCATCCACAGCAAATTGCCCCGTAAAGGCGCTGTTGTTGCCCACCAGCGCGACATCGCTTTCGCTGAGTTCAACCCGTCCGGCATCGCTGATGCTGTTGTAAAGCGCGCCTACGGCCTTGCTCATCGTCAGCGTCCCCGCCGCCACAATATCGCCGGTGCCGAGACCCAGCGTCGTGTTCATCAGCACGCGCGCGCCTTCTGCAATGGTCGTTTTTGCCGTCAGCGTGCTGTTTTCACCGGTGATGGTCAGCGTGTCGCCATTGATGTTTAACGCGCCACTTCCGGTCAATATTCCATCGGCTGTGCCGCCCTGCGCCAGGGTCAGGCTACCGCCATTGATGTCCAGCAGTGAGTCAGCCGCCGCCGTCAGCTTACCGACAGTCTGGCTATAACCGTTCATGTCAAAACCGGTATCAGCGGCCAG